>JBEIJQ010000199.1:0-4711 GCA_040380145.1 Lewinellaceae bacterium
ACCACCGAGTGCGTCATCAACGACAAGCCCGAGAAAGACAACGGCGCCGCCGCAGCGGCTGCCATGGGCGGCGGAATGGGCGGCATGATGTGATCCTGCCCCGCTGAACTTCCCCCCTACAGCGTCCCCCCTTCCCCAAAGTTCCGGTCCCCGCGATCGGCCCTTTGGGAGAAGGGGGGCTTTTTTTGACGGCCTTCGAGGGTCCGTTTCCGGTTTTTGCGCCGAAAGGATGGGGCGGTCGTTGTACTTTTTTTTCTTTGGGATTTTCAAAAAAAGAAAAAAAAGAAGCGGCGATCGATATAATGGTGTTGCCGATGCGGCATTCCCCCCTTTTTTTTCAAAAAAAACACCTCCGTGAAAAAGTGGCGGGCGGATCCCCTCGGAGGTGGTTGCCCCCCCATGAAAAAATACTATATTTGCGCCACCATTAGCTTGATAACCCATGCCAAAACGCGACAAATTGCCGGTTCAGGCCGTCGTCATGGCCGGCGGATTGGGAATGCGCATGCGTCCGCTCACCGAACATACGCCGAAGCCGTTGCTGGAAGTCAACGGCCGGCCGATCCTGTCGTATGTGCTCGAACGGCTGAATACCTGCGGGGTGCGCGATGTGACCATTTCCCTGAACTACCTCGGCGAGCAGATCGAGTCGCGTTTCGGCGACGGCCGCTCGGACGGGTTGGACATCCGTTACTGCCGTGAAGAAAAGCCCCTCGGGACCTTCGGCGCTCTTTCCCTTATAGGCCGTCCCACGGAAGAGGCACTATTGGTGATGAACTCGGATCTGTTGACCAATCTCGATTTCGGCGAGTTCCACCGCCGTTTCGTCGAGAGCGGGGCAGATTTCGCCATCGGCTGCATGACCTATCCGGTGCATGTGCCCTACGGGGTGTTCGACACCGACGGGGACGGGCGCATCCGCGGCGTGCACGAAAAACCCACCTACACCTATCTGGCCAACGGGGGCATCTATCTCTTGAAAAGCGCGCTGCTGGGCATGATCCCGCCCGACCAGCGCTTCGACGCGACGGATTTCATCAACCTCGCGGTGGAAAAAAAACTGCACATTCTCGCATACCCGCTCCACTGCTATTGGCGCGACATCGGCAAAATGGAAGATTTCGCCGTCGCCCAAGAAGAAGTGAAGAGCATACAATTCTGATTTTTTTATGTCAAAAAAAGTACTGGTCACCGGCGCGGCCGGTTTTATCGGCAGCCACTTGGTGGAATTTCTCCTCGACAAAGGCTACGATGTGCGGGCAATGATCCGCTACAGTTCGCAGACCCATGTCGGCAACCTGCAGTTCCTCGGCCCCGAGAAACTCCGCCGGATCGAACTCGTCAAGGGCGACCTCAAAGATCCCGAGTTCTGCAACTCGGCGGTGAAAGACTGCGAGTACATCTTCCACCTCGGCGCGTTGATCGCGATTCCTTATTCCTACATCAACCCCACGGATTTCGTGCAGACGAACATCGAGGGCACGGTGAACATGCTCAACGCCGCCCGCCGTTCGGACTGCCTGTCGCGCTTCATCCACACTTCCACTTCGGAGGTGTACGGCACGGCTGTTTACACGCCGATCGACGAACGACACCCGCTCCAACCGCAGTCGCCCTATTCGGCGAGCAAGATCGGGGCCGACAACATGGTCAAGTCGTACATGAACTCGTTCGACCTGCCCATCACCATCATCCGCCCGTTCAATACCTTCGGCCCGCGCCAATCGGCCCGCGCCGTGATCCCGACCATCATTTCCCAATTGGTCAAAAACGACGAGGTCAAACTTGGCAGCTTGGAGCCCAAGCGTGATTTCTTGTTCGTGAAAGACACGGTGGCCGGTTTCCACGATGTGGGAACCCACCCCAACACCAAGGGCGAGACACTCAACCTCGGCACGGGATACACCATCACGATCGGCGACCTGTACGCCAAGATCTGCGGCATCATGGGCCGTCAGGCCACGCTGCTGCAGGATACCTCGCGCATCCGCCCGGAAAAATCCGAGGTGATGCACCTCGAGGCCAGCACCGAGCACTCCAAGTCGCTCACGGGCTGGGCGCCCAACTACGGCATCGATCGCGGACTGGAGATCACCGTGGACTGGATCCGGCAGAACATCCACCTGTTCAACCCCGACATCTACAACGTCTGATCCGCCGGTGAAAACCATCGCCCATATCGGGTTTTCGGGCTTGGGGGGCGTGAGCGACCTGATCTGCACCCTGGGCGGCAACGACCCGGAAAATCGGCACCATTTCCTGCTCTCGGGCATCGAAGCGCCCGGCGAAGAGTTGTTGGGACGCTTGGAAAAAGCGGGCATGCCCGCCCATGTGTTCGTGAAAAAACAGGGTTTGGACCTCGACCAAGCGCGCCGCATCGGGCGTTGTTTGGCCGATCTGCGGCCCGACCTGATCATCGCCCACGGGATGGTGCACCTGAATTTCCGGTTTTTCCACCGACCCAAGTGCCCCTTGGTGGTGGTCGAACACCAGAATTTTTACCTGCAGCCCCGTTCCTACGGATGGCGCGGCCTCTTGATGCGGCCTTTCATTTCGGCCTATCTGTTCACCACCGAGGAATCGCGCCGTTTGGCCCTCGAGCGCTACGGAGCCGTTTTCCGGGGAAAGCCCTCTTGGCTGATCCCGAACCCGATCGATCCGGTGTACTTCGAAGAGGTTCCGGGCCTGGCCGAGGAACCCCACTCTCTCGTGATGTGCGGGCGGCTGATGGCCTCCAAAGACCACGCCACCGTGATCCGCGCCCTGCACCGGCTGCGCGGCGAGCACGAACTGCACTTTTACATCACCGGCCACGGCGAGACCCGCCCCGCCCTCGAAGCCCTCGTGGACGAACTGGGCATGGGCGGCCAGGTGACCTTTTGCGGCATCCTGCCCCTCGCCGACTTGATCGCGCTGCAGCGGCGCTGCGGCATCTATGTGCAGAGTTCCGAGGGCGAGACCCTCTCCATCGCCGTGCTGAACGCCCTCGCCCTGCGCAAACGGGTCGTGGGCAGCGATGTTTCCGGCATCAACAACCTCTTGCGCCACGGCGAAAACGGCTTTTTGTTCGGTCACGGCGATGTGGACGCCCTGTGCCGCGTGCTCCGAGAAGCGCTGTCGGAGCCCCATACGGTGCTGCGCGAACAGGCCCGTCAGGATGCCCTGCGCTACCACCCCCGCGCCATCGTGGCGGAATACCGCGAGATGATAGAAGCTCTGACAAAAAAAAACTGAACCGTCGATGAAAGTAGCCCTGTGCGGAGCCACCGGAATGGTCGGCCAAAAAATGCTCCGAGTGCTCGAGGAAAGAAATTTCCCCGTGACCGAGCTGATCCCCGCCGCCTCCGAAAACTCGGTCGGCAAAGAAATCGTTTTCCGCGGCAAGCCCCACAAAATGGTCTCCATGGCCGATGCCGTGGCCGCCCGGGCCGCGCTGGCACTGTTTTCCGCCGGGGGCGGCGTTTCCCTGGAATGGGCCCCCCGCTTCGCCGAGGCGGGCACGGTGGTGGTGGACAACTCCTCGGCCTGGCGCATGGATCCGACCAAAAAACTGGTCGTTCCCGAAGTGAACGGCCATTTGTTGGGCGCCAATGATCGCATCATCGCCAATCCCAACTGCTCCACGATCCAGATGGTCGTGGCCCTGAAGCCCCTCCACGATGCCTACCGCATCCGCCGGATCGTGGTTTCGACCTACCAGTCCGTCACCGGAACGGGCAAAAAAGCCGTCGACCAGTTGATGGACGAACGCGCCGGCCGCATCGGCCCCAAAGTATATCCGCATCCCATCGATCTGAATGTGCTTCCACACATCGACTCGTTCCTCGACAACGGATACACCAAGGAAGAAATGAAAATGGTCAACGAAACGCGCAAGATCATGGGCGACGACGGCCTGCGCATCACCGCCACCACCGTTCGGGTACCCGTCATCGGCGGGCATTCCGAAGCGGTGAACGTGGAATTCGAGCGCGACTTCGACCTGCACGAGGTGCGCCGGCTCCTCGCAGCCGCGCCCGGGGTGATCGTATTGGACGAACCCCGCGAAAACACCTATCCGATGCCCATCATCTCCGACGACCGCGACGAGGTGTTCGTGGGCCGCCTCCGCCGCGACGAGTCGCAGCCCCATACGCTGAACATGTGGATCGTGGCCGACAACCTGCGCAAGGGCGCCGCCACCAATGCCGTTCAAATCGCCGAGAAGCTGCTGGCGATCAATGCCTTGCGGGGCTGAAAAACTTCCTTTCGACGGATTTTATCAAGGCGGTGCCATTGATCGGCCCGCCTTTCCAATGGCCGATCTTGGCTCCAGCGACAATTTTGGGGCTACGAGCAATCCTTTTCCCAAAAAAACGATTTGTAGTGAGCCGATTTGAATTTACCGTTTTTGATTTTCAGCTTTTTATCCCAAAATTGTCATTAGAATTTTTGATCTGCTCAATTTTGGCCTTTTTTAGACTTTTTCATCGGTAGCGTTTGGGCTGTTCGCGAGGTGATTTGTTCCTTGATGGACTTTCTTTTTCTTTTTCTTGAAAAAAAGAAAAAGAAACAAAAAGAAAATTCAAGGCCCGATCAAATCCGGCGCCAGCGCGAGTCTTTTGTTCGCGGGCGCGAAAAAAAACTCGATTTGCGGGGCGGCATTTTGCCCTCGGATCAGCGTCATTTGCCGCAAATCTTCAAACAGGTTTTTCGCTCAGGCCCGCTACCA
>JBEIJQ010000200.1:0-4696 GCA_040380145.1 Lewinellaceae bacterium
TACCGTTCCGGCACGACCTGATACAGCTTCGCCAAAAGCAGGGGCAAAAGGGCTTGTATCCCATCCCGGAGGATGCGATCGTATTGGTTCGACATAGATTGGGGAGGGAGTTTTTTTGGAGACTCCCGGTATATATATACCAAAAAGGGCCTCTGAGGTAACCCGTTTTTGGAATTATTTTCAAAAAAATTTTTTCCGAAAGGGAAAGAAGTGCTTTATTTTATTTTCAAAAATATGATAATCAATAAAATATAATTTTAGAACACTTTTCTCAAAAAACCATTTGGATTGAGGGGAAGCATGGGCAATTTACCGCCAAAGAGGGGCTTCGATCTCGCGCTGCCCCGGAAAAGCATGAGATACGGCGTCAATGATAACGACGATGGAGCGACGGCGGCAAATCTTACCGACCAATAGATCCGAAAAAATCCTGCAAATCCTTGAATCCTGTTTCAGACAATAAAATCCTGAAAATCCAGTCAATCAAAAAAACCTCCCCCCGGCCAATAGGTCCGAAAAAATCCCGTACATCCTCGAAACTTGTTTTTTTTGTCGGTTTCGATGGAGAATTTTCGTCCAATGACATTTGGGGTTGAAAAAAGGTTTACTTTGGAAGCCGACTTTACAAAGGCCTATGCGCCACAGCATTATTATACTGCTCATGCGATTTTACACCCTGTTCCTTGTATGGGCGCTGACGGCTCCCTTGGCCTCGGCCCAAATCCTCCTCAACGAAGGCTCCAACCTGAATCTCGCCGGCCCGCTCGACGAAGACGGCGACCGCGAAGACTGGCTGGAACTCTTCAACGCCGGCAATGCGGCGGTAGACCTGAACGGTTTTTTTCTCTCCGATAATGCCGCCCGGCCCGACAAATGGGCGTTTCCGGCGGTCACATTGGCCCCACAGGCCCACCTGTTGGTGTATGCCTCGGGCAAGGACCGGCGCACGGCGGTCGATCACTGGGAACAGGCGATCGGCGACGGTGCCGTTTGGGAATACTCGGTGCCCGTTGCACAGCCAGCGGCCAACTGGAACACGCTGGCCTTTCAGCCCGCGGGATGGGCGACCGGGCCGGCCGGTTTCGGGTACGGCGACAACGACGATGCCACCGTGCTGCCCACGGGCACGATGTCGGTCTATATGCGGTTTGTTTTCAACGTGGCCCAAGCGTCCGACATTTCTTCGGCCATCCTCCACATGGACTACGACGATGGGTTCGTGGCCTATCTCAACGGCCAAGAAATCGCCCGCGCCGGATTGACCGGCAATCCGCCCGCTTACAACACCGGCGCGGTTTCCGATCACGAGGCTCTCCTATATCAAGGCTTGGATCCGGAGGCGTTCGTGGTTTCGGAAGCGGTGCTGTCCGCGGCCCTCTTGCCGGGCGACAACGTATTGGCCGTGCAGGTGCACAACCGCAATGCCCAGTCGTCCGATTTGTCGGCGCAGCCTTTTTTGCACCTCGGCATCCGCAGTGCGAACGTCTATTTTGATCCGCCGGCACCTTGGTTTGCCGTTGGAATCCTCGCCCTGCACACCAATTTCACGCTGCGGACCACGGGCGAGACCGTTTTTCTGAGCGATCCGCAGGGCAACTGGCTGGATTCGATGCGCGTGGACGTGCAGGAGCCGGATTATTCGATGGGCCGCGCCACCGATGGCGGAGCCGTCCAAGCGGTTTTTTCCGCGCCCACGCCGGGGGCGACCAACAATGGTGCACCTTCTTTCGACGGGTTCATGCCCGAGCCGGTGGTCTCGCCGGCCAGTGGCCTGTACCAAGGATCGGTTACGGTCACCGTGCAGCCGCTTCCCGCCGGTCAAAAGCTGTACTACACGGTGAACGGGGCCACGCCCACGCTCGCCTCGCCGATGTACAACGGCCCTCTCACGCTGTCCCAGAGCGCGGTGTTTCGGGCGCGCGTTTTTTCCAATCAGAACAATTATCTGCCCGGCCGTACCGTGAGCCGCACGTATCTGGTCAACGAGCAATTTTCCGTGCCCGTGCTTTCGATCGTCACCGACAGCACCAATTTGTACGGACCCACGGGTATTTTCGACAACTACAACCAAGAGTGGGATCGGCCGTGCTATGCCGAGTTGTTCGACACCTCGGGTGCGCCGATGTTCGCCACCCGTTCGAACATACGCATCGACGGCGGTGCGGGGCGCTGGAAACCGCAGAAGCCTTTCCGCCTCGAACCCGACCACCGGATATACGGCGAGGGCGATGTGGATGCCGTCCTGCTGCCCGACAAGCCCACGAGGAGCGATTTTTCGAGCATGTACATCCGCAACGGCGGCCTTTGGTGGATGCGCCAAACGTACAAAGAGGCCATCATGGCCCGCCTGATGAAAAATCTCGACGTGGAATACTCGGCCTATCGGCCCATCGCGGTGTTCGTGAACGGTTCCTTTTACGGGATCGCCGAGCTGCGCGAAAAACAGGACGAAAACGCCTTTGCCGCCAATCGGGGAGCCGATCCCGACCACACGGACCTGCTCGGCGTGAGCCTGCTGTACGGTGGGGGGCTCCGGGTGATGGAGGGCGACGACGACGATTTTTTGGCCCTGCATGCGCAGATCGTGCAGGCCGATCCGTTGGGCGGCGGGTTTTACGCCATGGTCGATCAGCAGCTCGACCTGCACAATTTTGCCGACTATTCCATCGCCGAACACTGGGCCGCCAACACCGATTGGCCGCACAACAACCTCAAGATCTGGCGTTCCACGGCCCCCAACGACCGCTGGCGCTTTGTGGTGATGGATCTCGAAGCCGGCATCGGCGCGCACGGATGGGCAGACCAGTACCACAACATGTTCAACTACTTGGACGGGGTCGGGGCGCAGCACCACTATGCCTCCATGTACCGCCAGATCATCCGTAACCCCACTTTCAGGAAATACTTCATCAACCGTTTTGCGGACATGATGAATACCGAATTCCAACCGCTGCGGACCCAGACCCTGCTTCAAAAGGCCTACGACGAGTTTGTTCCGCTCTTGCCGCGCAACTATTCCCGTTGGGGAGCCATTGCGGGTTTCTACAACGGATTGGCCGATTACCAAAACCAGTTTGCCCAGTACCAGTCCATCACGGTGGCGCAGACCTCTGCCCGCAACGCCCAGGTGCGCAACCACATCCAAAGTTATTTCGGGCTGGCCGGGCAAAAAGAGGTGACCCTCGATGTTTTCCCTGGCGGAGCCGGCGTGGTGCGCATCAACACCATCCAACCGGGCCCCTATCCCTGGGAGGGCATTTACTTCGACGGCGTGCCCGTGACCGTCACCGCGGTCCCTTATCCCGGACAGGCGTTTTCCCACTGGGAAAGCAGTCTGTTCATCGCCGATACCCTGGCTCCCGCTTTCACCGCGAATGTTTCGGCCGCTGCAGTTTTCCGGGCGCACTTCGTGCCGGCGCAGGCCCCGCAGGTCGTGGTGGACGAGATAAACTACCACTCGGATCCCACGCGCGACGACGGGGATTGGATCGAACTGCACAACCACGGCATCGAGCCCATCCCGATGGACGGTTGGTATTTTACCGACAACGATCCGACCCACCGCTTCGATTTTCCTCCGGGAACGGTTTTGCCGGCGGGCGGGTACTTGACGGTGGTGGCCGATACGGCCAAGTTCGCTTCCGAGCATCCCGGCGTTCCATTTTGGGGGCCCTTCGGTTTCGGACTTTCCAATGCGACCGATGAGGTCCGGCTGTATGCGCCTCCGGGCGTGCTGTACCGACAACTCGCCTACCAAGACAGCCTGCCTTGGCCCACCGGCGCCGACGGGGGAGGACGAACCCTGGAATTGTTGTCCACGAACGGCCCCCAAGACTCTCCGGCCAACTGGTTCGACGGCTGCGTGGGCGGTTCTCCGGGCGAGGCGTATTCGGCCTGTTTTGACAGCCTGTTGATCGGGGAAATCAACTACCGTTCGGATCCGACGATGGATTCCGGCGATTGGCTCGAACTGCACAACCGCTCCCAGCAAAGCCTCGATTTATCGGGGTGGACCTTCAAAGATTCCGACGACGCGCACGCTTTTGTGCTGCCCCTTGGCACACTCATCGGCCCCTCTGAGCATTTGGTGATGTACGAATCGGCGACTGCCTTTCAACTGATCCACCCCGGCGTGGCCAACGCCCTCGGTCCGCTGGGTTTTGGGCTGAGCGGCTCAGGCGAACGCCTCCGCTTGTACGATGCCCAGGGCCGATTGCGCTTTTCGGTGGACTACCGCTCCGATGCACCTTGGCCCCTCGCCCCCAATGGCGGCGGTCAAACCCTCGAACTGCTCGATCCGGACGGCCGCCTCAACAGCGGCGACAACTGGTTTGCCGGCTGTCCGCAAGGCTCGCCCGGGCAGTTTTACTTTTTCCCCTGCCAGCCGGACACCACGCTCAACAGCCAGCCGGACGCAGTGGCCGATTCGCCCTTGCGTCTTTTCCCCAATCCCACGAACGGGCTCGTCTATTTGTCTTTCAAGGCTTCCCGAGCGATGGAAACCGCACTGACGCTGTACGATGCGCTGGGCCGGGCGGTGTTGAGAAGGTCGATCGCTGTGGTGCCCGGCGAAAACCGGGTGGAGATTCCTCTGTTCGAGGCCGAAAACGGTCTGTATCTCTTGGAAATACCCTCCGTGGGAAGCGCCATGCTGATCAAGCAGTGAGCGATTCGGTGGAGTGGGGTTGGAAAAGGA
>JBEIJQ010000201.1:0-4666 GCA_040380145.1 Lewinellaceae bacterium
AGGCCAAAAACGGACGGAGATCGGGGCATTTCCGATCGGCCGGCCCGAATCGGTTTGACGGGATTCCCGAGGGGAAAATAACTTTTCACTTCGTCCTCACCTGCGGTCGATGCCGGCGGACTAATATTCTTTTTTTTATATAAAAATCTATTTTTCATAAAATTAGTTTTTTTTAAAAAAAAATATTGCAAATCCATGGTTGGGGAATTGCATACCTTTGCGCCCGAAAACGGATCGGAGGCTTGGCGGTACCTGTTCAAAAGAAAAAGCCTCTTTCCGATTTCGACACCCAAACCATTTTTTTTTACACACACAAACAGTTCTTTTCCATGAAAAAACTCGCACTTGGTCTGTTTTTGTTTGCCTCAACGGCATTCCAAACCGTTTTTGCCCAGGAGGGCAGCGCTTTCAACGCCGGCGACCTCGGGCTGAACGTCGGCTTGGGTTTTGTGTCCCGCGAAGGGGTTTCCGGAGTGAACACCATGCCCGCCTTGGCGGTGTCGGCCGATTACGGCATCGTGCAGTTGGGTCCCGGCGTGTTGGCAGGAGGCGGCATGCTGGGTTGGCAGTACGCTTTCAGCGATGGTTTTAGTTCCAATTACCTCGTTGTGGGCCCCCGTCTTTCCTACCACCTTGGCGGCCTGTTGCCGAACGGCAGGCTGAACCTTTATGCCGCGACCCAATTGGGCTATGAAATGGCTTCCGTGACCACCGATTTGCCTTTCTTTGGCGAAACCACCACCACCGGCTCGGATTTCTACTACGGTTTCGTGGTGGGCGGCCAATACTTCTTCAAGCCCAAGTTCGGGGTTTTCCTCGAATCCGGCTACGACTATGTCTGGCTGAAGACCGGCGTCAGTTTCAAGTTCTAATCCGCACGATCGAAAGAGAGGTGCCGCTTTGGTCCGTGCCGGCCGCGAGGGTTTTCATGCCCTTGTGTCCTGCACGGGCTTTTTTTGGGGCGCTGCACGGGGCCGGCCCCGTGGCCCTTCGGGAATTTATCCCGGTTGATGGGTACGAAGAAGCGTCAACAGCCTGAAATCCCTAACGGGCTCGGGGGTTTTTTGATGGCCCACTTTTTTGATGGGCGGAATCAACGGATCGCATTTGTTTTTTCGGAAAAAAGCCGCCCGGCCACGGCTTGTCCGTAATTTGGCGGCCACAAAATCGATTGCGCCGTTCCGGTTCACCGACCCCAATCCACCGATGATCGCACAGTTTACTTTCGGCGGGCGCGCCTTTCGGGCCGACCTCGGCCATGGCCACGACCTTTCGCTGCCCCTCGTGCCCGGCGAGGGCCGTACCCCCAACTGCTTTTGGGCCCCCTGGGTGGAGGCCGAGCCGGTGCGCGCCGGCGATTTCGTGGGGCGCGTGGCGGAGGGCGGTCCCGTGAATTTTTTCAATGTGCGCTTCAATCCGCACGGCAACGGCACCCACACCGAGTGCTACGGCCACTTGGATCCCGCCCAGCAAAATGTCAACGATTGCCTCACGGAAACCTGGCACCTCGCGCAGCTGGTCACCCTGTACCCGCGCGCGGCCGAAAACGGCGATCGGGTGGTGTACCGCGACCAGCTCGAGGCTCTTTGGCCCACGCCGGAAGGTCCCGTGCCCACGGCCTTTGTGCTGCGCACCCTGCCCAACGACGATCTGAAGCGCACCGCCCGCTACTCCGGCGGTAACCCGCCCTATCTGCACCACGAAGCGGCGGAATTTTTGGTCGAAAAAGGCGTGGAGCATCTGCTCTTGGACCTGCCCTCCCTCGACCGGGAGGAAGACGGCGGGGAGTTGCTGGCCCACCGCGCTTTTTGGCGCTACCCGCACGACATCCGCCGCCACTGCACGGTGACCGAGCTGATCTTCGTGGCTCCGCCGATCCAGGACGGCTTTTACCTCCTGCACCTGCAAGTGGCCCCTTTTGCCTTGGATGCCAGTCCTTCGAGGCCCATGCTGTACCCGTTGGTGTGAGGGATTTTTTTTCGAAAAAAAAGAAAAACCAACCGTCGAGCTGCCAACAAGCGGCCTTTCGGTTAAACTCGGCGGCGAATCGGCGGTCAAATGCCTTAGACCAACCCCCACCTCGCCTGTCATGAAAAACCTCCTTCGCCCGCTCGCTCTACTGATCCTGTCCATCGGAACCCTCTGCGGCCAAACGGCCACGCAATGGGGCCCGGACGGATTCGTGAAAATCGAAGAAGGCTCGGGCGGCTTTTACGCCGACCTCGACCCCGGCGACCGCTTCAGCCGCGACCACGACGTCATCGGCGACGTGAACGGCGACGGGGTCTTGGACCTTGTGGTGGGCGCCCGCTCCGACGACGACGGCGCCACCGACGCCGGGGCGGTGTACATCCTGTTCATGAACCCCGACGGGACCGTGCAGGGCAACCAGAAAATATCGATGCTGCAAGGCGGTTTCGCCGACACGCTCAACGCCGGCAATTTCTTCGGCTACGGCGTGGCCGGCATCGGCGATTACGACGGCGACGGGATCCCCGACATCGCCGCCTCTGCGCCCGTTCCGCCCAACAGGGCCATCTATGTCATCCACCTCCACGCCGACGGGACGGTGAAAAGCATGGTCAAAAACGCCAACATCACCGCCATGGGCCTCACCGCCATCGGCGATCTCAACCACGATGGCCGCATAGACCTCGTGGCCTGCGATCCCGGTTCCGATCTCGGCGGAACGGACATCGGCGCCATCCGGATCTTGTTTTTGAACCCCAGCGGACAGATCATGCCCAACCGGACCGTGCTGATCAACCCCCAAAACGGTGGTTTCGGCACCGGGCTTTCCCCGGGCGACCAGTTCGGCGGCCGCGAAGTGGCCATGTTGGGCGACATGGACCAGGACGGTACCCCCGAAATGGCCGTGGGCGCATTTATGACGGACGGCGGCAAAGGGGCGATCTGGGTCCTATCGCTCGACACCGTTACCCACCAAGTGGTGGACAAGGTCAAAATCGCCGAGGGCCTCAACGGTTTCACCGACACCCTTACGGCCGGCCCCAACCCCAACGGTACCGAAGGCGCCAATTTCGGGCACGCGCTCTGCCGCTCGATAGACCTGAACGGCGACGGCGTGCACGAACTCATGACCGGGGCCAACCAACAAAACGAGGGCTGGGGCTACATCCTCTACCTGAACGCCGACAAAACGGTGAAAACCTTTACGCGGATCAACAACCAAAGCGGCGGTTTCGGGCTGGTGCTGGATCCCATCGAGCGCTTCTCGCGGTCGATTTCTTTTGTGGGCGACCTGCGCGGCGACGGCACGCTGGCCGTCAACTACGGCGGCGGCGCCGGCGGCACGGGCACGTTGTACCTGCTTTTTTTCAACCCCTGTCCGTTCGAACAACAACCGATCGGCCAGCAATGGACGGGCGGCAACGAACTCTTCAACAACTGGGATCCGGTGGCGCAGGCCCTCGTGGGCGATTCCCTGCCCTTTGAGCAGTGCGCCTTCAAGGCTTTCGAGACCGATGCGCCGTACATGACCCACGATGCCGCGAACGGCCGCTGTACCTGCTTCGATGCCGGCGCCGTTTTGGGGCCATCTGCGGACGGGGGGATTTCTTATTCCAATCTTTGCCAAGTAAACCTGCTCGGGGCGATACCGACGGAAAACGGCCCTGCCTTCGAGGTGCTCCCCAATCCGGCCATATCGGACGTGCTCCTGCGTTTCGGCGGGGCTTCACTGGAGGGGCGGCCGCGGCGGATTTCGTTGTTTTCCGGTACTGGCGTGTTGCTGAAAAGCATTTTGAGCGCCGAACCGACCGTCCAATTGGACCTGTCGGGACTTCCGGCGGGTTTTTATCTGCTGTCGGTGGACGAGGGCGGCTTTCGGCGTGTGGCCAAATTGGTCAAAAACTGATCGCCGGGCGGGAATTGTGCCGCCGGAGGCGCGGGGAAGCGGCGTTGGGCGGTCCGATTTCTCCATTTTTTTTTGGCGCATCAAATTTTTTTCCAAAAAAAATCGGGCAAAAAAATATCCCGATGTGGAACGGAAAACGATCGATGCCGAGGCATCCGCTTTGCGCGATCGCTTCCGCCCAGTAGCGTCCCAAAAAACTCCGCCGCCCGTGACCACCCGCGCATTCGCTATATTTGGGGGGCCAAGAGCGGCGCAATGGGACGATTTGTTTTTTTTCAAAAACAAAATACTGTCCATCAGTTTTTTATAAAAAAATCTTTTCAATCGAATTTCGTTCGGAATCAAGGGATCCTCCCTTTCTTTTTTTATGGGAAAAAAAACGATCAAAATCTATCCCGGTGTCGCGATCACCGGCATCGCCGACCGGGGAAAAGCCGTGGGGCGCCACGAAGGGCAGGTGGTGTTTGTGGAAGGCGCTGTGCCGGGCGACGTGGCCGATGTACTGGTGCAATCGCGCAAGGCGGGGCAGTTGCAGGGCAAAGTGGACAAACTGCTCGTTCCCTCGCCCGACCGCCGAAAGCCGGTGTGCGAACACTTCGGCGTGTGCGGCGGCTGCAAATGGCAGCATTTGGACTATCAGGCGCAGTTGCGCCACAAGCAACAGGCCGTGGAGGAGGCTTTTCGTCGCATCGCCAAGGTAGAGGTGGGGGAATTTCTGCCCATCCTCGGAGCCCCTTCCCCGCTGCATTACCGCAATAAATTGGAATTCACGGCCTCGGACCGGCGTTG
>JBEIJQ010000202.1:0-4650 GCA_040380145.1 Lewinellaceae bacterium
CGTCCAAGCGCTACCGCTGAAAAAGCCCGATAAAGACCCAAATTGAGCAGATCAAAAAGAGTCTAATGACAATTTTGGGTTCAACGGTCCAGGCGGAGATCGAATCTTTTTTGCAGTTCGCTCACGAGGGGGTTCACCTCGGACATTTTGGCGAACACTTCTTTGGGGCCGAGGGGTTTGGGGCGATCGTCTCCGGCTTCGAGGATCGCTTTTTGTTTTTCCGCGTCGATTTCGACCAGCAGGGCGATGCCGTCGAGGGCTACCTTGGCGCGGAGGAGATCGAAGAGTTTTCCCTCGCCCTGCACCTGTTGTTTGGCGATGGTGGTTTCGACCATCAGTAAGATTTTCATCTCCTCTGGCACGGGGCGCACTTCGGCGCCTTCGATGACCGCGGGCAGCGACAGATGCTGGGGCAGACTGCGCGCGTATTCTGCCAGGACCGATCGGAGATTTTCGGCGGTGGGCTCGAGCTTGGGCGCGGCGTCGCTGTTTTGTTCGGATTGGACCGCTTCCGCGATTTTCGACAGGGAAGCGAGGCTCGGCAGTTTGGGCAGGGAAACGGCCTCCGGAGCGGCTTTGGGGGCCGGTGCGGAGGGGGGGGCGCTCACATCAGGAGTTTTTTTTTCCGGGGAGGCGGGCTGCGCGGGTGTCGTGGCGGGCTCGTTGATCCGGCGCAGGACATAGCACATGCGGAGGAGGGCCATTTCCACATGGAGGCGCTTGTTGCGGGCCATTTTGTAATTCACATCGCAATCGTTTGCGATGGCCAGTCCGCTGAGCAGCAGCGAGGTAGGTGCCAGGGCCGCCTGTTGGGCGTACCGTTCGCGGAGCGAGCCGGTGGCCTCGAGGAGTTCGAGCGTGCTGGGATCTTGGCAGACCAGCAGGTTGCGCAGGTGCTCGGCGAAACCGTTGAGGAAAATATCGCCTTCGAAACCGTTTTGCAGCACTTTGTCGAACAGCGAAAGGGCCGAAGCGGCGTTTTCTTCGAGCATCGCTTCGGCGAGGCGGAAATAATAGTCGTAATCGAGGATGTTGAGGTTGCCCACCACATCGGCGTAGCGGACATGGCGGCCCGCGATGCTCACGATGCGGTCGAAAATGGAAAGCGCGTCGCGCAGGCCCCCGTCGGCTTTTTGGGCGATCACCTGCAGGGCCTCGTCCTCGGCGGTGATGTCTTCTTGTCCGCAGATATGGCGCAGGTGCGCCGCCATATCTACAACTTGAATGCGCTTGAAATCGAAGATCTGGCAGCGCGAAAGGATGGTGGGTATGATCTTGTGCTTTTCCGTGGTCGCGAGGATGAACAGCGCGTAGCCGGGCGGTTCTTCCAAGGTTTTCAGAAAAGCGTTGAAGGCCGCCTGCGAGAGCATGTGCACCTCGTCGATGATGTAGATCTTGTAGCGGCCGTTCTGCGGGGCGAAGCGAACCTGTTCGATCAACGCCCGGATGTGCTCGACGCTGTTGTTGGACGCCGCGTCCAGTTCGTGGATGTTGAGCGAGGCATTCTTGTTGAAAGCGAGGCAGGAATCGCACCGGTCGCAGGGCTCCGTCTCGGCGGTCGGCGACTGGCAGTTGAGCACCTTGGCGAGGATCCGTGCGCAAGTGGTCTTGCCCACGCCGCGCGGGCCGGTGAACAGGAACGCGTGGGCGAGGTGATCGTTGCGGATGGCGTTTTTCAGCGTGTCCGTGACATGCTTCTGCCCGACCACGCTGTCGAAGGTGATGGGGCGGTACTTGCGGGCGGAAACGATGAAATTGGACATCCGGGTGCGGGCGATTCGGGATGCGAATTTAGGAAAAAATGGGAAACGAAAAACAGGTCGGGAAGTTTGTCGGGAGAGACTTTTTGATTTTGTGGAAAAGATCAGACCATTGCAAACCTAGCGTTAAACCCAAAATTGTCATTAGATTTTTTTGGTCTGCTCAATTTTGGGTTGATAAAATACTGAAAACAAATGCTTTTTCAAGAAAAATAGGCAGGCTCAAAACTTTCAATGGGGGCCGAAATTTCCTAATCGAAAACTACTGATTTCGGGAGGACTAAAAGTTACTAGAGCTCCTTTATCCAATCGGTAAGTGTTGCTTTTGCAAGTTGAATCCAGACGCAACAAAAATACTCCCCAAAAAAAGATGGCCCTCTGCACCGAACGGGCAAGGGCCATCTTTGGTGAAAGGACCAAAAATCAGGGTTTTTTCACCATCACCGTGAGCGTCTGTACCGTTTCGCCGGAAACGATGCGCAGCAGATAAGCACCCGATGCCAGGCCGTCCAGCGACAATTGGCAGCGGTCCGTCCCGTTGAGCGGAACGGTCTGACCGACCATGCGGCCCTGCACATCGAACACCTGGACGAAACCGGTCAGCGTACGGTCGAAGGTCAATGAGAACTCGCCCGTCGAGGGATTGGGATAAGCGTTCGCTTCGAAAACATCCGCAACAGAGGCACGCGCCAACCGTGGGCCGATCGCTTGTCGTTCGAAAGCGCCCATGTCGTACCCGGCGCCGACCGGGCGGGCATTTCCGGCAAAGTCAACGCTCGGGGCTTGGAAGGCCGTGCCCGCGTCAATGGCCGGCGAACCAGCGGCAAGAGAGAAATCTCCTGCGGCAGCATCGACATACTGGGGATTGCCCGACAGCACACCAGTACAAGAATAGTTGGCCACACCGGTGAAATTGGCAGCGCAACCCGCATTCGGCACCAAGCAGTTTGTCAGCACCACCCCGGTGAACGCACCGACAAGGTTGAAGGGAGCCGTCACATTGTTAGCGGCATTGTCGCCAAAGAAGATGCAGTTGCGCGCACGCAGGGTCACGTTGTTGGAAGCGGTAAACGCATCGAGATAGCCGAAACCGGCGCGATAGGTGGCGTAGTTGCGATAGGTGCTGGAAGAATGGAACGAATTGGTGTTCTGGGAAGTCCCGTTCACACTGTGCGCATAAATCACCCCGCCAAAACGGGATGCAGCATTTTCTTGGAAAATACAGTTTACGAAACTGTTGTTGATCGTGGTGGTTCCGCCCGATGCATAACTGCTGATCGCCCCTCCGTCGGTACCGGAAAGGTTCCCGGCAAAGTTGCAGCGCGAGAAGTTGCTGTTGGCCGTCATGTTGTTGCCGGCCGTACTCATAGAACTCCACTGGGCAAAAGCACCGCCGCCGGAAGAGGCCGAGTTGCCCTCGAAAGTACATTGAGCCGCTTGGACAGTTCCGATCGTTCCGACCGCATTGTTGAACAACTGCAGGATCGCCCCACCGCGACCATTGGTTGCCGAGTTGGCCGCAAACGAACAACCTTGGAGATTGATCGTCCCGGTACTGGCCAATGGTTGGTTCAGTATCGCACCGGCACTCAATGCGGAATTGGTCGCAAAAACACAATCGGTGAAGTTCGAAGTGGCTGGTGCGCCCTGGCGGCAATAGTTCCAATAGGCCCCGCCGTTGAGCGCCGCGGTGTTGCCCAAGAACGTGGTCGATGAGAAGCCAGCGGTAATCGAACCGCCGCCGTTGGTCCAGACCACTACGGCACCGGCACGCTGTCCGGCAGTATTGTTTTGGAACAAGCAGGAGTCAGCGGTAAAGTTGACCGAACCGCCGAGCTGGGCAATGGCAACGATCGCACCGCCGTCGCTGGTGGCGCTGTTTTGTTCGAACACCACGTTTTCCCAGTGGGGATTTGCCACCGCATTGGTTCCATTGGCATAGATATAAGCTGCACCGCCTTTGAACGGTGTAAAATTGTTCGTGAAGCGACAGTTGGCGATCGCTGGACTGGATACCGTTCCCGATGTGTTGGCCAAGATACCGATGCCAGCGCCATTGGTATTGCCGTTGCCGCTTCCGTCGCGCACCGTGAAACCATCCAAACGAGCAGAGGATCCGACGTTGCTGGCGGTCACAACGCGGTTGGAATTGTCCGTGTTGGAGCCCGGCGTGCCCAAGTCTCCGGAGAGGATCGTGGGATACAGAATCCAGTCGCGGTCGGCGACACTGCAGATGTTCAACTGATCGGAGAATCCGCCGTAGATCGCAACGCCTGGACGCATATTGAACGTTGCAGTACGAGTAAGGCCGGTGGTCGGACGATATGTGCCTTCGGCCACCCAGATCTGCTGACCGGGAAGGGCAATGGCCAAAGCGCTTTGAAGACTGACAAAGGCATTTGCCCAAGTGGTGCCGTTGTTGGCCCCCGTGGCATTATCGTTCACGTAAATGACGCCGGAAGGTCCGCAACTGGGTTGGATGTCCAACGTGACCGCAAAAGAGCATGTTGCTGTGTTGCCGGCCAAGTCGGTGGCCGTCAGTGTCACGTTCACCACTTGGCTGGAATTAAATACAGTTCCGGCTGCAGGAGATTGAACCGTGGAGGCTACCGTACAGTTGTCCGTGACGCTTTGCGGCGCAAAAGCAGGAAGGGCTAATTGATCAAGACCTGAAAGGGCTTGAGCAGGAAGACAAATGATCGTTGGAGGGGTAACGTCCAGCTGATCCGAGATTGTTTCGCTATAAGCAGCCGTACAGCCATTCGCGTCCGTCACCGTCAGTCCATAATTTCCGGCAGAGACCGCCGATAGATCTTCGGAGAAGGCGCCATTTGACCATTCGAAAGTATAAGCACCAGTTCCCCCCGTGACAGTCACGTCTATACCGCCA
>JBEIJQ010000203.1:0-4616 GCA_040380145.1 Lewinellaceae bacterium
TAATGACAATTTTGGGATAAGAGGAGAAAATGTGGGTTTTCGGAAAAATAGGCCTGGAGAACTGGACGAGAGTTCTGTCCCCAACGGTATGGTGAGGCACAGGGTTTTCGGAAAAATTCGTTTCGTACCGAATTTTCCGACTTTTCATAAAAAAAACATATTCAATTATTTAAGTATTCGCCTCTTCCTCTCGCCCTCACTTCGCCGGCAGATTGATATTGGGGGGCTTGAGGTAGTCGGGCTCGAAATGGGCGATGGATTCGAACAGTCCCTGCCGGAACCTTTCCTCGGCCAGTGCGGTCAGGTGGGCGGCAGAACAAAGGATGTCGGTGGAAACGATCCGATCGGACGGGAAAAAGGGAGCTGTTTTGGCCGCCCCGTCGCCGCAGAGACAGAGCACCGTTTCGGGGTCCGACAGCCATTGGGCCATGGCGTCCGCATGGAGCACGAGCGGGGCCATCTCGGTCAGCGCGGTTCCGTCGGGTGCGTACAGGGCTTGATAAACCTCCATCCGCCGGGCATCGAGCAGGGGCCAATGCAGATTTTTGGGGCCGCGATGGGCGGCGCGGCTGGCCCAAGCGAGGCTTTCGAGGGTGGGCACGGCGATCAGCGGCCGGTCGAGCGCGTAGCAAAGCGCCTTGGCGGTGGCCACTCCGATCCGCAGCCCGGTGTAGGATCCCGGGCCGGCGCTCACGGCAACGGCCTCGAGTTGGTCGGGGCGCAGACCGGCCTCCGCGAGAAGTTCCTGCACAAACAAGGTGAGCCGACCGGAATGGGCGCCGGGGTCGTTGACTTCGCGCAGATGGGCCGTGCGGCCACGGTCGCCGAGGGCGACGGAGCAGACATTGGTGGTGGTTTCGAGGCAGAGGATCATGTCCGGCGTCGGAACTTCTGTTGGATCAGGGGTGCCAGATAGGGCAATACGAGGGCCAGCAATCCCAGCAAAAGAGGCCATTGGAAATAACTGGCGTATTGCCGGAAGGCGATCGAGGAGAAGCGGTGACGGGCGAGACCGGAGAGATGCTCGAGCACCGCCTCGGAGGCTTGGGAGACATTTTCCAGCGGAAAATAAACGCCTCCGCCCGCCTTGGCCAGATCGGACAGCATTTGGGGATCCATGCGGGAGATCACCGGGCCGTCGCCGTCCGGCGTTTTTTTGTAACCGCCCGCCGGATCGGGCACGGGCGCGCCCTGAGCGGAGCCCACGCCCACCGTCAGGATCTGGATACCGGCCTTTTGGGCTTGTTCGGCGGCCCGTTCGGCGCCCGGCTCGTGGTTTTCGCCGTCCGTGACGAGCACAACGGTGGGGAGGGTTTCGTCGGTCAGATCGGTCAGGTTGGCGGCCGTCCGTAGGGCTTCACCGAGGGCGGTGCCCTGTTGGGCGGCCTGTTCGGTAGAAAGGTTGTCGAGCACGAGGCGGAGGGCGCCGAAATCGTCGGTCAACGGCGATAGGGTTTCGGCCTGTCCGGCCACGGCGATGATTCCGACGCGGTTGCCCGGCAGGCCGTCCAGCAATTTCCGGGCAAATTCCCGGGCCTGCGAAAGACGACTGGGCGACACGTCGGCACAGTTCATGCTGCGCGATATGTCGAGCGCGACGATCACGTCCAAGCGTTCGCCTTGGAGGGCCTCCGTTTTTCCGGCGATCTGGGGGTTGGCCAGCGCGAGGACGAAGAACGCCGGGGCCAGCAGATGGGACCAGCGGACAAAACGGGCGCCGCCGCCGCTCAGGTCCGTGCTGAGCCGTTGGCGGGCAAGTTCGCCGCCGAGGCCGGACCAGAGTTCGCGACGCCACTTGTCCAAACGCATGCCGAGCCACCAGATCAGGGGCACGAGCAGCAGGGCGAGGAGCCAAAGGGGATGTTCGAAGCGAAACAAAGGGAGGCGCGGTGGATTCGGAAAAAAACGATGGCGGAAAACCCGCTCGGGCGGTGTATTTTCGCGGTCGAGCGGCAAATTTACCCTTTTGGGGCGGCAAGTCGCCCACCTTTTTCCGCAAAAGTTTTGTCCGACGGACAGCATGCAGCCCTATCCGCTGATTTTTGGCGCCTGTGCCCTGGTACTCACGGCCTATCTGCTCGACATGATCGGGCGGAAATGGCGCGTGCCCTCGGTGCTGCTCCTGTTGTTTTTCGGGATGGCCCTGCGGGCATTGGCAGATGCGGTCGGATTCGCGGTGCCGGGCATCGGCACGATCCTGCCCCTGCTGGGTACTTTGGGGCTGGTGCTGATCGTGCTGGAGGGCAGTCTGGACGTGGAACTCTCGCGCGAAAAGGTGCCGCTGGTGAGGCGCGCCTTTTTCGCCGCCCTGGTTCTGTTGGTGTTGTACGCCGCGGGCATCGGTTTTTTCTTCGTGGCCTGTTTCGGAGCTGGCTGGCACTCGGCCCTGCTCAACGCGGTGCCGCTCTCGATGATCAGCAGCGCGGTGGCGATTTCCAGCGTGCGGGCGCACCCGGCGGCGGTCCGGGAATTCGTGGTTTATGAAAGCGTTTTTTCCGACATCCTCGGCATCGTGCTGTTCACGGCCTTGGCCAACAACGCGTTCTTCGACCCGTTGCTGCTGGTGACGGTCCCGTTGGAAATCGTGGCGGTACTGGCCATTTCCGCTGTGGGCTGCCTGCTGCTGGCGGTGATGATGGAAAAAATCGAGCATCGGGTCAAGTATGCGCCGGCTATCGCCCTGCTGTTGCTGATCTATTCCGGCGCCAAGATGCTGCACCTGTCGCCGCTGATCTTCGTGCTGTTGTTCGGACTGATGGTCAACAACCTGTCGCTGTGGACGCGGGGGCCTTTGGAACGGTTGTTCCGGCACGGACAGATGGGGAGGGAGTTGGGACGTTTCAAGGATCTGGTCGCGGAGGGGACCTTTTTGGCGAGGGCCCTGTTTTTCATCGTGTTCGGTTTCAGCGTGGAGGTCGCGCTGCTGATGGACCGCGGGCCTTTTTTGTCCTCGCTGGCGGTGCTGGCCGTGGTTCTGTCGGTGCGGGCGGCCTATCTGTGGCTGTTCGACGGCCGAAAACTGCTGCCTTTGGTGTTCGTGTTGCCTAGGGGACTGATCACGGTGCTGTTGTTTTTGAGCGTGCCGGTGGGCAGCGCGGTGCCGGGCTTCGGGGCTTCGGGGGTGATGTGGCTGGTACTGCAGTCCTGCACGCTGATGATGCTCGGGCTGATGTTTTCGCCATCGGGCGGAACGGAGCCTGAAAGCGACGGCGCGCCACCGGAAGATGGTCCTGGGCATGAACCAACGGCCCCTTTTCCTCGTTAATCTTTTTTTCAAAAAAAACCGAGTTCCAGCCGTGACCCCTTCCGACCCACATGCAGCTGCCCGAAAGCGCGACCACATCGAGCTTGCTTTCCGCTCTCAGGTGGTGGAACTCGACGGCAGATTTTCCTACGAGCCTTTGTTGTCGGCCCATCCGCTGCCGGGCAGTTGGCCCGAGATGGAATTTTTGGGAAAAAAATTCCGCGTGCCGCTTTGGGTGAGCAGCATGACCGGCGGCACCGATTGGGCGCGCACGATCAACCGGAATCTGGCCAGGGCCTGCGGCGAATTCGGTTTCGGGATGGGATTGGGCTCCTGTCGGTCCTTGCTGGAGGGAGACGAAACCCTGCCGGATTTCGATGTGCGGGATCTGATGAGCGACGATGTGCCCCTGTTCGCCAATCTCGGCATCGCACAGCTCGAAAAACTGATCGCCGAAGGGCGCCTCGCCGAGGTGGTGCGCCTGGTCGAACGCCTGCGCGCCGACGGACTGATCGTGCATGTCAATCCCCTGCAAGAATGGCTGCAACCGGAGGGCGACCGCTTTTCGCGTCCGCCGTTGGAAACGATCCGCCAAGTGCTGAACGGCACCGGAGGACTGCCGATCATCGTCAAAGAAGTAGGGCAGGGGATGGGGCCCGAAAGCCTCAAGGCCCTGTTCCAACTGCCGCTCGCCGCGGTGGATTTCGCGGCGGGAGGAGGGACCAATTTCGCAAAATTGGAATTGTTGCGCAGCGATCCGGCCAAACAGGACCGAGATGCCCCCTTGGCCAATGTCGGGCATGGGGCAGGGGAAATGGTGCGCACGGCCAACCGGATTTTCGAAGAACTCGGCCCCAAGGCGCTGTGCCGTCAGATCATCGTGTCGGGGGGGATCCAAAATTACCTCGACGGCTACTACCTAATCAGTTCACTCCAAGTGCCCGCCGTGTACGGACAGGCATCTGCCTTCCTGCGCCACGCACGCGGTGAGTACGAAGAGCTGCGGGATTTCATTGCCGGACAGGTGCGCGGGCTAGAACTTGCGCGGGCCTATCTGGTGCCGAAGCCGATCTGTTGAGCACCGGTTTTGGGGCAAACCGATCGATCGATTGAAAAATTGGGCTAGACTTTTTTCGAATTTTCATTTCAGGAAAAAGGAATTCTTGTGCGCTGCGACCAAGTCGTTTTTGGTGGGATAAAATCCCTGTGAAGTGTTTCCTTTTTTTAGGAAAAAAATTTTATAAAAAAGGAAGATAAACCCAAAATTGTCATTGGAAAAAATTTCTAATGGCCGCTATTAGAAATTGCCTATTGCAAAAAGCTGAAATACAGTTTAAAAAACACATTGAATTCGTCAAAAATCGAAGATCGA
>JBEIJQ010000204.1:0-4600 GCA_040380145.1 Lewinellaceae bacterium
AGCGTCGCACGAATCACCTCACCTGGAATCACCGTTGGAGATCCGGCGCTGGATAGAAAGGTATTGACTCCGATGATCGGGTATTCCCCCGTATGTTTGAGCATTTCGTAGTGCAAACTTTCCTCCTGGATCTTGCCGCGCTGGTACATGGTTTCCATGGCGCCGAGCACGCCGCCGCGCTCGGTGATGCGGTCGAACTCCATCAGCACGGCCTCCTCGACGAGATCGGTCAGTTCTTCGATGATGAAGGAGCCTTGGAGAGGATTTTCGTTTTTGGCCAGTCCCAGTTCATGGTTGATGATGAGCTGGATGGCCATGGCCCGGCGCACGGATTCCTCGGTCGGCGTGGTGATGGCCTCGTCGTAGGCATTGGTGTGCAGGGAGTTGCAGTTGTCGTAGATCGCGTACAGCGCCTGCAGGGTGGTTCGGATATCGTTGAAGGCGATTTCCTGAGCGTGCAGCGAGCGCCCCGATGTCTGGATGTGGTACTTGAGCATCTGGGAGCGCTCGTCCGCCCCGTACTTCATTTTCATGGCCTTGGCCCAGATGCGGCGCGCCACACGACCGATCACGGCATACTCTGGATCCACACCGTTGGAAAAGAAAAACGAGAGGTTGGGGGCGAAATGGTCGATGTGCATGCCCCGGCTCACGTAGTATTCCACGAAGGTGAAGCCATTGGCCAGCGTGAAGGCGAGCTGGGAAATGGGGTTGGCGCCGGCCTCGGCGATGTGGTAGCCGGAAATGGAGACCGAGTAAAAATTCCGGACATTTTGGCGGATGAAATAATCCTGTACGTCGCCCATCAAGCGCAGCGAGAACTCGGTGCTGAAGATGCAGGTGTTCTGCGCCTGGTCTTCTTTCAGGATGTCGGCCTGCACGGTTCCGCGCACGGAGGAAAGAGCTCCGGCCTTGATTTTTTCATAGACCTCTTTTTCCAGCACCTCGTCGCCCGTGATGCCCAACAGGAGCAGTCCGAGGCCATCGTTGCCTTCGGGCAGGGGCCCATCGTAGGTCGGCCGGGGCAGTCCGCGGTCGTCGTACTTGGCCTTGAGCTTGGCCTCGACCAAGGGCTCGAGGCCGTTGGCGCGGATGTGTTTTTCGCACTGCTGGTCAATGGCCGCGTTCATGAAAAACGCGCACATCGTGGCCGCCGGACCGTTGATCGTCATCGAGACCGAGGTTTTGGGATCGCAGAGATCGAAACCGGAGTAGAGTTTTTTGGCGTCGTCCAAGCAGCAGACCGACACACCGGAGTTGCCTATTTTTCCGTAGATATCGGGACGGTGATCGGGGTCTTCGCCGTAGAGCGTCACCGAGTCGAAAGCCGTGGACAAGCGCGTGGCGGGCATGCCCAGCGACACGTAGTGGAAACGGCGGTTGGTGCGCTCGGGGTGACCTTCGCCGGCAAACATCCGCGTGGGATCTTCGCCGCTGCGCTTGAAGGGATAAACGCCCGCCGTGTAGGGAAATTCTCCGGGGAAGTTTTCCTGCAAACTCCAGCGCACGATGTCGCCCCAGCCGCGGAAACGCGGCACAGCCACTTTGGGAATTTGCGTATGCGAGAGCGATTCGGTGCGGGTCTTCACGCGGATGTCCTTGCCGCGTACTTGATAGACGAACTCCTCTCCTCGGTAATTGTCGAGCTTGGCCGACCAGCCGTCGAGCACGCGCTTGGCATCGCCCGAGAGGTCGCGCTCGCGGTCCTGGTACTCGCCGTCGAGGGCCGCGGCCAGGTCTTCGCGCTTTTTTTGGCGCAGCGGTTCAGAGGCCAGTTTCAGGCCCTGCAGGGTCTGGGCCAGATCGGCCTGGGCCTCCGCCCACTTGTTGTAGTGGCGGATGGTCTCGGATATTTCCGACAGGTAGCGGGTGCGCTGCGGCGGGATGATCCATACTTTTTCCGACATTTCCCCGCTGGCGCGAAAAGAAGAACGCAGGTCGGCGCCCGTTTTTTCGGCGATGCGGTTCATCAGGCGGACATACAACTGGTTGGTGCCGGGGTCGTTGAACTGCGAGGCGATGGTGCCGAAAACCGGCATGGAGTCGAGCGGTGCGTCCCATAGCTGGTGGTTGCGCTGGTACTGTTTGCGCACGTCGCGCAGGGCATCGAGCGCACCGCGCTTGTCGAACTTGTTGAGGGCGATGAGATCGGCAAAATCCAGCATGTCGATTTTCTCGAGCTGAGTGGCCGCGCCGTATTCGGGCGTCATCACATACAGCGACACATCGGAGTGGTCGATGATTTCGGTGTCGCTTTGTCCGATGCCGCTGGTTTCGAGGATGATGAGGTCGAATCGGGCCGCTTTGAGGATCGAGACGGTATCGGCCACGTAGCGCGACAGGGCGAGGTTGCTCTGGCGGGTGGCGAGGGAGCGCATGTACACCCGTTGGTTGTTGACGGCGTTCATGCGGATGCGGTCGCCGAGCAGGGCGCCGCCCGTTTTGCGCTTGGAGGGGTCCACCGAAACGATGGCGAGGTGTTTTTCTGGGAAATCCAACAAAAAGCGTCGGATGACCTCGTCCACCAGCGAGGATTTGCCGGCGCCGCCCGTGCCGGTGATGCCCAGAACGGGCGGCGCGGAGGTTTTGGGCGTGGCCGCGGCCAGTTCGGCCAGCCAAGAACGGCTGTCGTCCGGGCGGTTTTCCGCTGCCGAGATCAAGCGGGCGATGGCTGGGTGGTCGGCCTTTTCGAGATGCTTCACCGCGCCGTTCAGATTTTCGCCGGTCGGAAAATCGCATTGCCCGAGCAGGTCGTTGATCATTCCCTGGAGGCCCATGGCTCGACCGTCGTCGGGCGAGTAGATGCGGGCGATGCCGTAGGCGTGGAGTTCGGCGATCTCGGTGGGCAGGATGGTGCCGCCGCCGCCGCCGAAAATTTTGATGTGCCCGCAGCCGCGTTCGTGGAGCAGGTCGTGGATGTATTTGAAAAACTCCACATGCCCACCTTGATAAGAGGTGATGGCGATTCCCTGCACATCTTCTTGGATGGCCGTGTTCACGATTTCCCTTGCCGAACGGTTGTGGCCGAGATGGATGATCTCGGCCCCGCTGCTCTGCAAGATGCGGCGCATGATATTGATGGCCGCATCGTGGCCGTCGAACAGCGAAGCGGCTGTCACGAGACGGATCTTGTTGACGGGAACGTACGGGGAAACCTGCATTTTTTACAAAAATTTTTTTTCTAAAAAAGAAAAGAAAATACCGAAAAACGCTGCAAAGTTCACCAAAATCCGCAACGAACCAAACCGTTCGGACAAAAACGGACCTACCGCAAAAGCGTCACGCTGCCGAACGTGTACCAATTGCCGTCGCGGTTGCGCATGCCCCGCCAATCGGAGCCGTCGAGGAAGATGGCCCTTATTTTCCAGATGTACACGTCCTGTGGCAGCTGCTGTCCTTGGTAGGTGCCGTCCCAACCTTCGCCGGGTTGGCCATCGATCAAGAGTTCCGAAGACCAAACCCTTTCGCCCCACGGCGAGAATACTTCCACCTTGTACTCTTTGAGCAGTATGCCTTTGGGCAAGAAGATAAGGGCTTCGCCAGTACCTCTGTCGGGCGAAAACGCGTTGGGCACGTACAGGGCGCCGAAAAAGTCCAGGTCCACGGTCCTGACCACCGTATCGGTGCATCCAAAGGCGTTGACGGTGATCAAGGTGACGGTTTTGGTGCCTGCAGAATCGTAGTTGTGCTCCGGATTCTGCTCGGTGGATGTGGCCCCGTCGCCGAAATCCCAAAAATAGGAAACGGGATTGCCCGAGGTATTGACGGTATTGTCGATGAACTGTACCGTGCCGGTGAGCGTGGGCGATGTTTGTTGGGTCCACGTGAAATCGGCTTCCGGCGTGTTGAACACGTTGACGGCGGCGTTCCAGACCAAGGTGTCGAAACAGACGTTCTCGAAACTCGCGATCAGGCGCACGTCGTATTGGCCATCGGTCTGGTACAGGTGTCCGGGCGAAGCCTCAGTGGACGAGGCTCCATCTCCGAACGACCAGTTCCAAGAAGTGGCATTGGCCGACAGGTCGGTGAAATCCACGTACAAGGCTTCGCAGCCCTCGTAATTGGCCAGCACAAAGTCTGCCACGGGCGGGGGAGAAACATAAATATCGTCGGTGATCGAATTGGAGCAGCCGAACACGTTCTGAACCGTGAGCGTCACGCTGTAGGTGCCGCTGTTCAGGTAGGTGTACGTGGGACTGTTCTGGTTGGACGTGGAATTGTCGCCGAATTGCCACTGCGAGGAAACGATGTTCGGCGAGGTGTTCACAAACGTGACCGCTGTGTTCGCGCAACCGACCAGTGTGGTGTCGAAAGACGGTATGGGAAGGGGCCGCACGTTCACCGTTCGGGTATCTGAAAACGAGCATCCGGAAACTTGGTCAACAAAAGTATAGGTGATGGTGCGTGCCCCCACACCGGAAATAGCCGGATCGAAAAGGCCCGTTTGCGAATTCACAACGCCGGGACCGCTCCAAGTTCCAGTGAGGGGGAAGCCGCCCGTCAGGTTGAACGGAGGCGCGGAAACGCAAGCCTCCACATCGGCACCGGCATCCACCAGCACCGTGAAATCAACGACTTCGACGAACAGCGTGTCCCACAC
>JBEIJQ010000205.1:0-4581 GCA_040380145.1 Lewinellaceae bacterium
AACTTCCAACAGGTCGAGGCCGAAGTCCTCGCCACCAACCGCGCGGGTGAGATCACCTATGTGGCCGGCCGCGGTCCGGTGAGCATCTCCGTGCACAACCCCTTGCGCGTTCCTTCCAGCCGCTTCCGGATGACCATCTTCGACGAGAACATGGGCAACGGACAGCTGCTCAACAGCGATTCCATCTACTGGCGCATCCAAGACCTCAGCGGCAACCTGCCCGATGTGGTCTCGACCAACCGCCTCACCACCGATATCGACCAACCCATCCTCGAAATGGGCATCACGGTCAAGGCAGTCCAGCAGGGTACCCCGGGTTCCGACCGCAGCGATCCGACCGGGTTCTTCTTGGGCTCCGAAGTGGAATACCGCGATGCCTCCGCAGCCAACTGGTACTTGGGCCTCAACGACTTATCGTTCCCCTTCATCGGCGAATTTTCCAACTCTTTCAACTTCCTGTCCACCGCCACCGGGGAAGCCGACCGCAACATGGACCCCAGGGAGCGTTTCTCGGAGTCCAGCGTCAACGGCTTCTATCCGATGACCGCTTGCGATTGCCGCTTCTACCAACAGGATCCCCAAACAGGCCGCGCTGCTTACCTGACCCCCAACTACGTCGAAATCGTCGGCGGTTCGGAAGAGCCCAACGCCACCTGCCGCTTTATCCGCGGAACGGCCGGCTTTACTGGCAACGACAGCACCAACTTCCCCGGATCTTATGGCCGCCTGCGCAACGTCAATGTCGTGCTGACGCCCGACAAGACCAAATGGAGCCGCTGCGTCGTGGTCGAAACGGCCAGTCCCTACTATACCGTGGCCACCGGTGGCGGCGTGGGCCTCGGCCTCGGCAACCCCAACGGCGCCACCGTCCAGATGCTCGATGTGAAAAACCTGCCCGCCCTCGATGCCGACGGCAACGTGGATCCCGCTCTGCCCAACGGCTACAGCTGGTTCCCCGGCTATGCCTACGATGTAGAAACCGGTCAGCGCTACGAGCTCTTCTTCGGCGAAAACTCCGTGTTCTCCGACGGTACCTCGATCTGGGCCACCGCCCCCAACAACGGAAACGACATGCGCTACAACCCTAGCGATGTCCTTTTCGAAAACATCGACCAATTCGACGGCCCCTCTTCCTTCACGGAAATGGTGGTCGGCGGCTGTCACTACATCTATGTGACCGACATCCCCTATACCCAGGGCGACAGCACCTACTTCCTCTACAAGCAGAGCACGCCCGCCGCGGCCCGCAAGCGCAAGGCTCTCGACCGCGTTACCTGGGTTTCCATGGGTTTGACCGCGGAAGGATTCGACATGTCCACTACGGGTGTACCGCCCTCTGAGGCCGTGTTCAAGCTCCGCGTGAACAATCGTTTCGACCGCGCCGTGGGCACCAACCAAAACGATGCCTATCCGATGTACGAGTTCGACCTCTCCGGCCTCGGTACGCAGTACGAACAGCAAGAGGTGGCCACCAGTGCGCTGGATCTCATCAACATCGTGCCCAACCCCTATTATGCGTACTCGGATTACGAGAACAACGAGACCCAGCAGTACATCAAGATCACCAATCTGCCCGCGCGCTGCGACATCAACATCTATTCGCTGGACGGACGCAAGGTGCGCACCTTCAAGCGCGCGCTGATGGACCAGCCGGTCGTCCGCTACGAACCCACCGGCGACGGTGTGGACGATGCGCCCTACATCAACGATCTCCAAGTCGAAAGACAGATCGAGACAGCCCAGATCTGGGACCTCAAAAACGAATTCGGGGTGCCCGTTGCCGGCGGCGTCTATATCGTCCACGTGGCCGTGCCCGGGGTCGGCGAAAAGACGGTCAAAGCCTTCATCGTCACCCGCGCCTTCGATTCGCAGCGATTCTAATGCCTTTTCCAAGGCCCCTTCCCATTTGCCCCGCTCTTCAACGGGCGGGGCAAACCGGGAAAAGCCACCCAAAACCTTTTTGGAAACCTTTTCTCTGATATCAGGACAATTTTCCTTCTCATGAAAAAAATATTCACCCTAATCTTGGCCTTTACGACGCTCGGACAACTGTCTCTGTTCGCGGGCAACCCCGACCGTCAGGGCGAGGCCGGAGCCTATGAGCTTTTGCTCAATCCCTGGGCCCGCAGCGCCGGTCTCCACGGATTGGTCGCGGCCAATGTGTCCGGCATCGAAGCGATGCAGTTCAACCCCGCCGGCCTGCACCGCATCAACAAAACCCAGATCGTGGCCGCCCATACCCGTTATCTCGTGGGCACGGGCATCAATTTCAATGCCATCGGCTTCGGTCAGCGCGTGAGCGAACAGGGCGTTATCGGCGTCACGGTCATGCAGGTGGACTTCGGCGATATCCCGCTTACCACCACCGACCAGCCCGAGGGCGTGGGCGTTGACTTTTCGCCGCTATTCTTGAACATCGGCGTGTCGTATGCACACACTTTCAACAAAAAGATCTCCTGCGCCCTCACCGCGCGCATCGTGACCGAGCAGATCGCCAACGTCACGGCTGCGGGCGTCGCTTTCGACGCGGGCATCCAATACACCACGGGCCCCAAAGAAAACGTGCATTTCGGCATCGCGATCCGCAACGTGGGCACCAAGATGCGCTTCCGCGGCGACGGGCTCTCCTATGTGGCCAATGAACCCAACAACGATTACCCCATCACGGTGGATGTGCGCGCTTCCGGCTTCGACCTGCCCTCTCAGCTCAACATCGGCGGTGCCTATGACTTCTACATGGGCGGCGACCAACACCGCTTGACCACCGTGGCCAGCTTTACGGCCAATTCCTACACCCGCGACCAATACGGCGTCGGTTTGGAATACGGCTACAAAAACCAGTTCATGCTCCGTGCCGCCTATCGCATCGAACCGACGATCTTCGATGAACAGCGCCGCACCAATGCGGAAACCGGTCTGAGCTGCGGAGCCTCGATCTATGTGCCCTTCAAAAAAGGCGGCGACAAGTTCTTCGGCTTCGATTACGCGTACCGTACCACCAATCCTTTCGGCGGCACGCACAACATCGGCCTCCGCGTGGATCTTTGATCCCTTTTTCAGGGACGGTTTTCGAATAAAAGTTTTTTTTGACGGCAATAGTCCCACCCAAGCCGCCAATCGAAACATTACGGACGGTTTATCCGTTTAATTTGGCAAAGGACGTTTCCCACCCGCGTGGGAAACGTTCTTTTTTCGCCCTTGGTAGGGCGATTTTTTTCCAAATCTATATTCAAGTTACCTTTTTCATCGCGCTACCGAAGGCGCGCCAAAAAAAATTCGATATGAGCAACAAAATTTCTTATTTCACCAAGGAAAGCTACGAAAAGTTCAAATCGGAACTGGAAGACCTCAAATCAAATGGACGCAAAGAAGCGGCCCGCGCCATCGCGGAGGCCCGCGAAAAAGGAGATTTGTCCGAAAACGCCGAATACGACGCCGCACGCGAGGCCCAAGGCCTGCTGGAACTGAAAATTTCCGAAATGGACAAGATCATGATCAATGCCCGCGTGATCGATGCGGCAGATCTGGACATGTCCAAGGTGGTCGTGTTGTCCAGAGTGAAAATCAAACACACCGGCAACGGCAAGGAACTGGTGTACCAATTGGTGTCCGAAACCGAGGCCGATCCCCGCATCGGCAAAATTTCCGTCACATCGCCCATCGGCAAGGGATTGCTCGGTAAGGCCGTGGGCGAAGTGGCCACCATTCAGACGCCCGGTGGACTGGCCACGTTCGAGATCCTCGACATCGGCATTTGATCCGCACGTCCGGCCCTATGCCCAGCATTTTCACCAAAATCGCGCAAGGGGAAATCCCCTGCCACAAGATCGCCGAAGACGAACGCCACTTGGCGTTTCTCGACATACGGCCGATCGCCAAGGGGCATACGTTGGTGGTGCCCAAAAAGGAAGTGGATTACATTTTTGATCTGCCCGACGAGGATTTGTCGGCTCTGCACCTCTTTGCCAAACGGGTCGCATTGGCCATAGGCCAAGAGGTTCCCTGTGCCCGCGTCGGCGTGTCCGTGCTCGGCCTCGAAGTGCCCCACGCACACGTGCACCTCGTGCCGCTCGACAGCCGAGGAATCATTGATTTCAGGCAAAAAGTGGACATGTCCCAACAAGAAATGGCGGCCCTGGCCCAAGCGATCGCCGAGCGTTTTCGGTAAGTATATGCGCCCATCGTAGGGGCGGGGCTTGCCCCCGCCCATTCCCCCACGCGGCGCCGGGCAATTTCCATGCGCCGCCCCCGCCCATTCCCCCACGCCGCGCCGGGCAATTTCCACGCCGCGCCGGGCCCATTCCCGATGCCCGGGCAGGAATTTTCCCCCATTTCACCCGCATGGCCAGCAAGGGCGGGGCTTGCCCCCGCCCATTCCCCCACGCGGCGCCGGGCAATTTCCACGCCGCGCCGGGCCCATTCCCGATGCCCGGGCCGGAATTTTCCCCCATTTCATCCGCATGGCCAGCAAGGGCGGGGGCAAGCCCCGTACGGGCGGGGCTCGCCCCCCCCCATTTTCAAAGCTCGCCCCCGCCCAATCCCCCCCCGCCCCCCCCGGCCCATCCCACGAAGCCCGGGCCG
>JBEIJQ010000206.1:0-4558 GCA_040380145.1 Lewinellaceae bacterium
CCAGACGCAGGCACTGCTCCGGATGGGCGCATCGGGCTGGGCATAAGTGCCCTGGACATCGAAAAACAACGGTCCGCGATTGAAGTAGGGATAGCCGATCTGCTCGAAGCCGTCGTCGAGCATCATCAGCGCGGGGTGGAATTCTGCCAGAAAAAAAAGACCGCCCGGTTTCAGGAAGCGCCGAACCACGGCGGCCCAGCGTTCCAGATCGGGCAACCAGCACACAGCTCCGTACGAAGCAAAAACCACGTCGAATCGATCGTCCAGCACTTCGGGCAGCGAATAGAGGTCGGAGAGCACAAAACGGGCCTCCAGCCCCAGTTCTTCGGCGAGGGCCTTGGCCGTATCGAGGGCCACCGGCGAAAAGTCCACGCCCGTGACCCGGGCGCCGCGCCGGGCCCAGCAGAGAGTGTCTTGACCGAAATGGCATTGCAGGTGCAGCAGGCTTTTGCCCTCTACCGATCCGACTCCTTGGATCTCGATGTCGTTGAGCACATCCTCTCCCGCTTTGAAGGCTTCGAGGCGGTAAAAGTCGCTGCCGAGATGGAAACGGACTTTTTCGTTCCAATGCCTGCGGTTCAGGTCGAGGTAGTCGGAGGGATCCAGGGATCCGGATGATTGGACGTACATGCGGTCTCTTTTTGGTACCCCGCGAAGGTACGGTAAAATCCGCTCAGGCCTTTTCCAGGGTGATGACGGCTATTTCGGGCCAAATGCCGGCCCGACCGGAATAGCCCAAGAAGCCGAAACCACGGTTGACGTACAAGTGCTGGTTTCCTTCGCTGTAAAGACCGGCCCATTGGTCGTAGCGCCATTGGGCGGGGCTCCAACGGAAACCGGGGATTTCGAAGCCCATCTGCAATCCGTGGGTGTGTCCGCTCAGGGTCAGGTCCACATCAGGGCATTGCGGCCTGACCTGGGCGTCCCAGTGCGTAGGATCGTGCGAGAGCAGGATCTTGAAAGGATACGGCTCGGTGCCCTGCATGGCCACATCGAGGCGCCCGTACTTGCTGAAGGAAGTGCCCCAATTTTCCACGCCCACGAGCGCGATCTGTTGGCCGTCTTTTTCCAGTACCCGGTGCTCGTTGAGCAGCAGATCCCAACCGAGTTCTTTGTGGAGGGCCAGCATGCGCTCTCGGTGGGAAGCCCCCTCTTCGGGGGTTGGATAAGGAGCATAGGTGCCGTAGTCGTGGTTGCCCAAGATCGAATACACCCCGTTCCGAGCGCGGAGGGATGCGAAGAGTTCACGGTAGGGATCCATTTCGTGCACGTGGTTGTTGACCAGATCACCCGTGAAAACGATGTAATCGGAATTCTGCGCGTTGATCATTTCCACGCCGCGCCGAAGGGAATCAACGCTGTCGAAAGAACCCGCGTGGATGTCGGAGATCTGAGTGATGGTGGTGCCGTGAAAAGCCTCGGGGAGATTGGGCGCGCGCACGGTGATTTTTCGGACGGTGTAGCGGTATTTTCCTTTGACGGCCCCATAGAAAAGACCGCCAAAAGGAACGGCGGCCAACAAAAGAGCCGCTTGGCTGATGAACTCGGCACGGTCGATGCGCACGGTCGCCCCTTCTCCGGCAGTAGTTGGAGAAGACGCGAATTTGTGCCAACCCCAGCGCAGACCACGGGTCAAGTCTTCGGTCAGCATGACCGAACAAATGACCAACTTGGGGACGTACAAAATGAGCACGGCACTGATGTACCAATAGATCCACACCCTCGGGGTCATGTCCACGGCAATGGCGACGATCCAAGCAAAAATGGATAGATAAAACAATCCGTGAAAGATCCAGTAGCCCCATTTCAGCGCAGAACGCTCACCAAAGGCCGTTCGAAAAGCCGAAAACGCATAGAGGTCGAGACCCAGAAAAAATCCGAAGAAGAAAACAGAGAGTACGATTCTGCCGAGCATGTGCGTGCGATATTGGCGGGTTTACGGTCGGCCAGCGTATGGAGAAAAAAATGATCCCCGATTTTCCGCGGCTACCTTTCAACAACCCAAACCGCGTTTGTGTTGTTTAATGGACTAAACCGAACACAGCAACATTTTTTCAACCCATCCAGAAACATCCGTATGTATCCCAAAGAACTCACCGCCCCGATGGCCCAAGAACTGGTAGAAGCCGGATTCCTTTCGCTCGGAACAGCTGCCGAAGTGGAAAGCGCTCTTCAAGAAAATACCGGCACCACGCTGGTGGTCGTCAATTCCGTTTGCGGCTGCGCGGCCGCCGGTGCCCGCCCGGGTGCCGTACTGTCGCTGCAGAACGGCAAAACGCCGGACCGTCTGCTGACCGTTTTTGCCGGTGTAGACGGCGAAGCCACGCAGAAGGCCCGGGAATTTTTCCTGCCCTATCCGCCCTCATCGCCCGCCATCGCCCTGTTCAAGGACGGCAAACTGGTCCATTTCCTCGAGCGGCACAACATCGAGGGGCGCATGGCCCAAATGATCGCCTCCAATTTGAAAATGGCGTTCGATCAATACTGTTGATCCCGGACCGCCGTCTTTTTCCCCTTGCCGGTCGCCGCGAAGGAGGGTTTGGCCCTTCTCCGCGGCGATTTTTGATGTAAAGGACTTTTTATGAAAGAACTCGCCGCCCTCAACCGCTATTTTTGGATATACCGCTGGCGGTTCGGACTGGGCATTTTGTTCGTGCTGGTTTCCAGTTGGTTTCGGGTGGCACAGCCCAAGCTCATCGGCGAGGCCTTGGACACCTTGAAGAACCGCCTGCCCGAATGGAAGCAGCTCGGCGCTTCCGAAGCGGCCGCCGAATTGGGATCGGTGATGCTGCGTTTTGGGCTGACGATCCTCGGCTTTGCGCTGCTGATGGGCGTTTTCATGTTTTTCATGCGCCAATCCCTGATCGTGATGTCGCGCCTGATCGAATTCGATCTGCGGAGCGAGATATTCCGTCAGTACGAGCGGCTGAACCTTTCTTTTTACAAAAAGCACAACACGGGCGACCTGATGGCCCGTATTTCCGAGGACGTCAACAAAGTGCGGATGTACATCGGCCCGGCCGTGCTCTACACCGTCAACCTCGTGGGCACTTTCCTGCTCACCCTGTACGCGATGCTCGGAATCAGCAAGTTGCTCACGGTGTGCGCGCTCGTGCCGCTCCCGTTGCTGTCGTTTTTGATCTATCGGGTCAGCCGCACCATCAACAAGCGCAGCGAACGGGTGCAGCAGCAACTGTCGAGGCTCAACAACATCGCGCAGGAAGTTTTTTCCGGCGTACGGGTCGTGAAGGCTTATGCACAGGAAAAAGCTATGGGCGAACATTTTGCGCGGGAATCGGCGGATTACCGCAAAAAAAGCATGGATCTGGCCGTCGCGGATTCTTTTTTCTACCCAGTGATGCTCTCCATCATCGGGGCCAGCAACATCCTCACGCTGCTCGTGGGGGGCACGCTGGTGATCAACGGGCAAGCGACTTATGGCGACATCACCGCCTTCATGATCTACATCAACATGCTCACTTGGCCCTTCACTTCGATCGGCTGGATCGCATCGATCGTGCAGACGGCCTCTGTTTCCCAGCGCCGCATCAACGAATACATGGCCCTCGAGCCCGAGATACGGTACAATTTCGACGATCCGGCACCGCTGTCCGGCGAGATCGTGTTCGACCACGTTTCCTTCACTTACCCGGATTCGGGCATCCGGGCACTGGAGGATGTGAGTTTCCGCATCGCTCCCGGCGAATCGGTGGCCATCATAGGCCGTACCGGCTCGGGCAAATCCACCATCGCCGACCTGCTGATGCGCATGTACGACGCCTCCGAAGGACGCATCTTGGTGGACGGTGTCGAACTGCCCCAACGAAGCCTTTCCCAACTGCGCCGCGCCATCGGCTATGTGCCCCAAGATGTGTTCCTTTTCTCGGATTCCGTGCGCAACAACATCCGTTTCGGCCACCGCTCCGCCGACGACCGTACGATCGAGGAATTTGCCCGTCACGCCTCCGTGTACGACGACATCGCGGGCCTGCCCAACGGTTTCGAAACGGTGATCGGCGAAAGGGGCGTCACGCTCTCGGGAGGACAAAAACAGCGCATCTCCATTGCCCGCGCCCTGATCAAACGACCCGACATCATCCTCTTGGACGATTGCCTCTCGGCAGTGGACGCCCGCACCGAAAACCACATCGCCGCGACGCTCCGCGAACAGTGCGCCGGCAAAACCACCATCGTGATCACCCACCGGCTTTATCCGGCGCTGCGGTTCGACAAGATCCTGGTGCTCGAGCACGGCCGCCTAGTGGATTTCGGCACCCCGGCCGAACTGCTGCAACGCAGCTCCTACTACCGAGAGATGGTTTCGGAGCAGGCTGTAACCTCGGAGGAGGGATAAAGCAGTCAAAAAAAACAGGGCATCGGAATCATCCGATGCCCTGCTGATTAGATCACAAACCATGCGCGCATGCGCAAGGGGATCAATAGCGATAGTATTCCGGCTGGAAGGGCCCTTTGGCTTCGACACCGATATAATCGGCCTGTTTGGTGTTGAGCTCTTCGAGTTCCACGCCGATCTTGGCCAAGTGGAGGCGGGCCACCA
>JBEIJQ010000207.1:0-4525 GCA_040380145.1 Lewinellaceae bacterium
GCTTGACCAAGAACTCGGTGCGGCGGTTGAACTGGTGGTCGGCCTCGCTGCAGTTGACGTTGTCGCGGCAGCCGTTGCGGAGGCGGGTTTCGCCGTAGCCGCGGGCGGTCAGGCGGTTGGGGGAGACGCCCTTGGAAACGAGGTAGTTCACCACGGACTGGGCGCGGGCCTGTGAAAGGGTTTGGTTGTAGGTGTTGGAACCGCGGCAATCGGTGTGCGAGAACATTTCGATCTCCATATCCGGGTAGCGCTGCATCAGCGCGGCCAAGCGGTCGAGGTCGAGGCTGGCGTCGGGGCGGATGGTGGACTGGTCGTAGTCGTAGAAGACGTTGACGAGTTCGACCACGGCGCCTTCCTTGATGGTCTCGTCGCGGAATTTTCCGGGGGTGAGGCCGGATGGGGCGGTCTTGTCGCTGATGGTGAGCGAGAGTTCCACGTTTTCGTTTTCCTTCGGACAGTCTTTGGCGTAGGCCAGGAAGCGCGTGGCGGGCGCGAAACCGTCTTTTTCGGCCATCACATCATAGTCGCACTTGCAGCTCACGCAGAGGTCCACACGGCCAAAGGCGTCGGTCAGCAGTTCGAGCCTTTCGCCGGTGCAGCGGTTGAAAACGGCCACTTTGGCGCCCGGCATCGGCTGTTTGTTGTAGGTGCCGTTGACCACCGTGGCCTTGATGGCCGTGCAGTTGGGCTTGGGCAGGGCCGTCATCGGGATGCCGTGCTCCACTTTTTGCGACTGCATCATGCCGAGGGTCGAAAACTGCGATTCGGCGATTTGGTAGCCGTCTTTTTTGGCCGTGAAATAATAGGTCTGGTTGGGCAACATCTGGAATCCGACCTGTCCGTTTTCGTCGGTGGTGAAGGAGTTGCCCTGTCCGCCGTTGTCGGTGCCGCCGCCGAGGCTCGTGGTGGTCAGGTAGTACATGTTGGGACTGCCTTCGACGGGGCGCAGCGCCACGACCTGGTCTTGGCCGTTGCCGGCCTGTCCGGGCTTGGTGGTGGAAACGGTGACCACGGCGCCCGGGATCCGGTCGTTGGTGGCCTGGTCGAACACGAACAGGTTGCTTTCGATGATCACCGGCGGCGGCAGGGGCTTGAGGCCTTCGGGGGTCTTGAACAGGTAGATGTCGTCCTGTCCGCGGCCGCCCTCGCGGTTGGAGGTGAAATAGCCGGCGGTGTAGTCGGCGTTGGCGGAAAACGAGAAGTCGTCGGCGGAGGAGTTGAAGGGCTTGCCGAGGTTTTGGGCGGCCGTCCAAGCGATGCTGTCGGGGAAAAGGACGGCCTGCGAACGGAAGATGTCGATGCCGCCGGCCCCGCCCCAACCGTTGGAGGCGAAGTAGAGCGTGCCGTCGGAATGCACGAAGGGGAAATTCTCGTTGCCGGCGGTGTTGACCTCGGCCCCGAGGTTGGTGGGCTTGGCCCAACGGCCGTTTTTGAACTCGGAAACCCAAATGTCCAAACCGCCGAAACCGCCCGGACGATCCGAGGCGAAGTACAGATAGCGGCCGTCGGCGCTGAGCGTGGGGTGGCAGTAGATCTTGTTTTCGTTGTTGAACGGGAAGGGCTGCAGGTTGGTCCAGGTACCGTCCACGAGGCGGGCGGTGAAGATGCCGAGGCTGGTGGTGCCGTTTTTGTCCTTGGCCTGTTTGCCTTTGTAGATCAGGTTGCGGGTGAAGTAGATCACGTCTTTGCCGCCGTTGAAGGTGGCCGGCCCTTCGTGGAGGCGGGAGTTCAGTCGGCCGCTGAACGGCTCGGGCTCGCCCCATCCGCCGCTGTTGTCAATGGGCACGAACCACAGGTCGTTGAAATCTTCGTTGGTCCAGGCGTCCACGCGCTTGCGGTAGGTTTTTTGTTCGTTGGGCCGGTTGGAGACGAACAGGAGGCCGCCTTCCACGGGGATCGGGCTGAAATCCAGCCGATCGGAGTTGAAGGAGGCGTTGGTCAGCACCACGTTGGTCTGCGCGGGGATGCCGTTGGCGCAGGCCTGGGCCTGGTACAGTCCGCGGCGGTCCACCCGTCCTTCGGGCTGGGTGGTGTCGGCCAACATCAGCGCGTCGTAGCGGAGAAACAGGCGGCTGGCCTTGGTGCAGTCGCCGATGGATTGCAGGCACTCGGCGTAGCGGAGCAAAAATTCGGGCTTGTCGGAGCGGTCCACCACGGCGGCGTACCATTGCGCGGCGCTGGCGTAATCGCCCGAAAGGCGGTAGCTCTCGGCCAGTTCGATCGCCTGGGGGGAGCGGCACGTCCTCGGTCTGGCCGTCTTTGTCGCGCTGGGTTTCCAGCAGGCGCTTGTTGGCGTCGAGCGAGGCTTGGTAGCCTTTTCGGTCGTACAGGACTTCAGCGGGCCTTTTTTGTCCCGAAAGCGTGTTCGAAAAGACCAAAAGGGCGACCAACCAGAGAAGCGGATTTTTTTTCATGAGAAAAAAATAAAAAAAGGAATTGCGGGCGGGAAAAGGGTAGAATCTGATGGGGGAAAAGGTTACCAGAAAAAGCGGGGATTGAGGACGTTCCCGTTGGTTTTGTAGTTGAAATCGTAGCCGAGGAAAGCCTCGAAGGAACCGTTCTGGTAGTTTTGGAGGGCTGTCAGGGCGTAATCGTAGCCCACGCCGATGCGGTAGCGGCCCTTGATGTTGAAATTGATCAGGGCGTTCACCCCATCGCCCACGCGGTAGGTGGCGCCGATCATGAACATCTTGGCGAAGATGAAGCTGGCGTTGATGTCGGCATCGAACGGGGCGTTCTGGACATACTTGAGCAACAGGTTGGGGGCAAAGGTCACCTGGTCGCTCAGGGGCAGGGTCATGCCGCCCATCACGTAGCAGTGGCGGCGTTCGCGGGCGAAGGTGGCCACCGCTTGGTTGTCTGTGGTGAAGTCCATGCTGCCGTTGAGCAGGTGTGGCATCGAGGCGCCTACATACCAGCGGTCGGTGTTGTAAAAGGCCCCGAAGCCGAAGTTGGGCAGATACTTGCCCTGGTTGCCGACCGGCAGTTGGTTGTCGTTGATCTCGGCTGGATCGGCTTCCGACCAGTCGATGCCCAGGTATTTGACCGTGGCGGAAAGGCCGAGGGCGAGTTTGCCCTGCCCGATGGGGATCCGGTAGGCGTAGTTGGCCGAGCCTTTCCACGATTCGGTGAACCCGATCGCGTCGCGTTCGAACAACAGTCCCACGCCCATGCGATCGCCCGCGACCGGTGTGTGGAAGGCCAGCACCTGCGAGTTGGGCGCGCCCGGCATCCCTGTCCATTGGTTGCGGTAGATCGCGTAGATGGAGGCCATTTCCAAGCTGCCCGCGTAGGCCGGGTTGAGGGCCAACTTGTTGAACATGAAATTGGTGTAGTGCGCGTCCTGCTGGGCTTGTGCCGTTTGGAGGCTGCAGAAGATCAGGGCGAAAAGTAGAATGCTGCGCATAACGGATAGCGGAAAATGGGTTTTCAAGGGAGGGCGGTCGGGGCCAATTTTTTTTGGAAAAAAAAGAAAAAAAAGATCGGATCAGCGGTGGATCATCACATAGCCGTTGAGGTCCACGGAGGTGCCGTCCAGATCGGTGTAGCGGAGAACATAGAAGTAGGTGCCTTCGGGGAGGTCTTTGCCCGAGTTGGTTCCCTGCCAATCGTTCAGGTAGGGCGCGGCGGAGAAAACCTCGTCGCCCCAGCGGTTGAAGATGACGATGGAATTGTTGGCGAACACGTCCAAGCAGGGGATGAACAGGGCGTCGTTGGTGCCGTCGTTGTTGGGCGTGATGATGTTCGGGACATCGCAATCGGTGAAGGCGCCCACTTGCAGGGCCACCAGCGCCGTGTCGCACAGACCGGCGCAGAAGCGGCTGCACACCTCGTACACCAGCGAATCCGGTCCGTAGTAGCCTTGGTCTGGCTGATAGGTGAAGGTACCGTCGTTGTTGTATACCACGTTGCCGTGGGCGGGGTTGGCTACGATCGTCACCAAGTTGGGCGAGGCCAGATCGGCGAGGTCGTCGTTGGCGAACACATCGGCGAAGGCCAGCGTCTGGTTGAGGTTGGTGTAGAAACTGTCGGCATTGGCCACGGGCAAGCCTTCGCGCCAGATGATGGCCGTGTCGGAATCGCTGCCCACGCAGGTGCCGATGGTCACGGTCCATACGAACACGTTGGCGCCGAGCTGCAGGTCGGTCACCGCCGTTTGGGGATCGTTGGGCGAAACCACGTCGGCTGCCCCGAGCGACAGCCAAGTGCCGCTGGCCCCGGCCTGGAGGGTGGCCGACAGGTTGGCGGTCTGGAATTCGCAGGCGTACCCGTCGGTGCCGGCCAGCGCGGCGATGTCCACCGTGGCGTTCACGAAGGCCTCCGTGACATTGGAGGGAGCCGAAACGCAGCCGGCGGGGGAGGTGGCCACCACGTAATAACCATATTCGCCGATGGGCAGACCGTTCAGCGTCGTCAGGCCGTTGGCGGCGAGGGTGGTGTCGAAGGGAAGGTTGGTGTTGGCGTTGTACCAGGTATAGGAGGCGTTGAAGGTGCCGCCGGCGGCCACGAACAGTTCGAGGGAGCC
>JBEIJQ010000208.1:0-4468 GCA_040380145.1 Lewinellaceae bacterium
GGCCACCACATTGCGCCAACCCTGGGGATCGGTGGCGTTGCCGACAGCAATTACGTCGCCGTTGGGCATCCGGTCCACCGCGATGCCCTCGGAAACGACCGAAGGACCGAACGGCGCAAAGCCGAGGCGAAACCAGAGCACGAAGCCGTTGTTGTCCACCCGCGCCACAAATTTTTGCGCCGCTCCACCCGTTCCGTCGGGGTTCACATTGCCCTGGCCGATGTGGATGCCCGTGATATAATAGGTGGGCAATCCGCTGGCCGCGTCATCCGGCGCCTTGCACATGTCGCGGGCCGCAAAATAACCCGGAGCGACACCGGGACCGAACTGGATCCTGCTGGACGAAACCAAGGTGCCCGCCGGCGTGTGCTTCGACATCCAAATGTCCGCCGTGGTGGGCATGATATCGCCGCTGCCGATGGTCACGAACAGTTGCAGGTCCTGGTCGTACAAACCGTCCCAAAGCTCTTCCGCCATGGGAGAGCCGAGCTGGTTTTGGAAGGGCACCTGCGCATCGGCCGGTGGTTGGTAACAAAAGAAGCTCCAAAAGAGCATCACAAAAAGGAAGGTAAAACGATACATAGGTGTAAAAATTAAGGGATAAAAAAAATATCGCCTACTCTTTTTTTGGGCTTTTCGGCTGCCGCCCAATTTTTTTGATGGTTCACGACCGCAGTATACGGACGTCTTTTCCATTCATCGCTTTTTCGAAAAAAAAGGGAAACACCGGCAGGGATTTTTTTTCAAATAATCTTATCCACATGAGGTCGGGGGCAAACCCACCGTACGGGCAGGACTTGCCCCCCCGAACTCTTTTATACCAAAATTGTCATTAGGATGTCTCGATCTGCTCCACTTTGGGATTTTTTAGACCTTTCAAACGGTAGTGTATCGGCTGTTCGCGAGGAGTTTTGTCCCTTGCTTGGCTTTCTTTTTCTTTTTCTTTTCCCAAAAAGAAAAAGAAACCAAAGTAAATGCCGATCAAATCCGGCGCCAGCGCGAGTCTTTTGTTCGCGGGCGCGAAAAAAAACTCGATTTGCGGAGCTGCCTTTTGCCCTCGGATCAGCGTCGTTTGCCGCAAATCATCCAACAGGTTTTTCGCTCAGGCCCGCTACCAAAAGCCGCGCGGTCGGGATTTGCTCGAAGGCCGGCTGGGCAGTAAGAAATTCTTACAAGTCGTTCTTTTTTTAGGGTATCTTGCGCATGTTTCAACTTGTATTTTGAATTTTTGCAATCAGCATTTTCTAATGGCCGCCATTAGAAATTTTTCCTAATGACAATTTTGGGTTTAATGACCATGCTGGGCTCAGCACACCCGACACCAAAACCATCGTTCAGACAACCACCAACATCACCCTTCCCCCAGCGATCGATCCCGTTTAAACCGATACCGCCAAAAACACCGTTTTTCGCCAAATTTGGCTATTTTTGTCCGCCGCAACCCTCGGCGCCAGACTCGAAACAACAAAACACGCCCCCATGGAATTTCTCGCCCTGCTCGACAAATACCGCAAGCTCGCTTTTTCGGAAAAAGACAAAGGACACCGCTTCGAACGCCTCATGCAGGCCTACCTGCTGACCGATCCGAAATACGCTTTTCTTTTCCAAAAAGTCTATCTCTGGAACGAGTTCCCGGGCCGCCACGATTTCGGCGGCTCCGATACGGGCATCGATCTCGTGGCCGTCACCTACGACGGCGACCACTGGGCCGTGCAGTGCAAGTGCTTCGCCGAAAACAGCCACATCGATAAACCTGCGGTGGACAGCTTCCTGTCCACTTCCAGCCGCACGTTTAAGGGCGGCGACGGCCAAACCACCACCTTCGCACACCGGCTCTGGATCTCGACCACCAACAAGTGGGGCGCCAACGCCCAACTGGCCATCCAAAACCAAAGCCCGCCGGTCACGCGCATCAACCTCCACGACCTCGTGCAGGCACCCATCGATTGGCATCAGCTCGATAAAGGGATCTCCGGCGAAATCGCCCGAAACCCCAAAAAATCCCTCCGCCCACACCAGGAAACCGCCCTCCAAAAAGCCCACGAACACTTCCAACAACACCCCCGAGGCAAACTGATCATGGCCTGCGGCACGGGCAAAACCTTTACTTCGCTGCGCATCGCCGAAAAGGAAACCAACGGCAACGGCCTCGTGCTTTTTCTCGTGCCCTCCATCGCGCTGCTCGGACAAACGCTCAACGAATGGTCCGCCGATGCCGCGGAACCCATCCGACCCATCTGCATCTGCTCCGACCCGGAAATCACCAAGAAAAAACGCAAGTCCGAAGACCTCGACCTCACCTCGGTCGTGGATCTGGCCTTCCCGGCCTCCACCGACGTGGATACGGTGCTGCGGCAGTTCCAAGGACTGGCCGCCCACCCCGCCCCGGGGCTCACGGTGGTGTTCTCTACCTACCAGTCCATCGAAGTGGTCGCCAAGGCCCAAGCGGCCCTGGCCGAAGCCCTGCCGCAGTTCGCCGAGTTCGACCTGATCGTGTGCGACGAGGCCCACCGAACCACCGGCGTCTCGCTCGCCGACGAGGACGAAAGCGCTTTCACCAAGGTGCACAACAACGACTTCCTGCGCGCCCAAAAACGCCTGTACATGACGGCCACGCCCCGTCTGTACGACGACAACGCGCAGACCAAAGCGGCCCAAGCCCAGGCCACGCTCTGGTCCATGGACGACCCCGAACACTACGGCGAGGAAATCTACCGCATCGGCTTCGGCGAGGCCGTGGAAAAAGGCCTGCTCACGGATTACAAGGTGCTCATCCTGACGCTCAACGATAAAGATGTGCCCCCGGCGGTCCAGAAAATGCTCACCGATCAGGAAGACCACAGCATCCAGGCCGACGATGTGTCCAAACTCATCGGCTGCATCAACGCGCTGTCCAAACAGGTGCTCGGCGACGAGGGCCTCATCCGTGAATCCGACCCCGACCCGATGCGGCGGGCCGTGGCCTTCTGCTCGACCATCAAAACTTCGCAGCAGATCTCCCAGACTTTCAACGTGGCGGCCAAAACTTACCGCGGCGAACTGCCCGACACGCACCGCGAACAGACCCAGCTCACCAATGCCCGCCACATCGACGGCACCATGAACGCCACCCAACGCGACGATCTGCTCTCGTGGCTCAAAGAGGAACCGGCCGAAAACGAATGCCGAATCCTCACCAACGTGCGCTGCCTCAGCGAAGGCGTGGACGTGCCCTCCCTCGACGCGGTGCTCTTCCTGTCGGCCCGCAACTCCCAAGTGGATGTGGTGCAGTCCGTCGGCCGCGTGATGCGCAAAGCACCCAACAAACAATACGGCTACATCATCATCCCCATCGTGGTGCCCTTCGATGTGCCGGCCGAAAAAGCACTCGACGACAACGAACGCTACAAGGTGGTCTGGACCGTCCTCAACGCGCTGCGCGCCCACGACGACCGCTTCAACGCCACGGTCAACAAGATCGAACTCAACAAAAAACGCCCCGCCCAAATCGCCGTGGTGGGCAGCGCGGTGGCCTTCGACGACGAGGGCCGGGCTTTCGAAAAATCCAAGGCCGCCCACGATGGGGCCCAACAAAAAATCGCGGCCCAACTTTCCCTGCAGTTCCAAGAACTGCAGTCGGTGGTCTTCGCGCGCATGGTCCAAAAAGTCGGCGACCGCCGTTTCTGGCAACAGTGGGCCCAAGATGTGGCCCAAATCGCCGATCGGCAGATCCTGCGCATCCAGTCGCTGATCGCCGAAAAAAGCGACCAGCGCGAGGCCTTCGAACGCTTCCTCGGGGGCCTGCGCAAAAACATCAACCCGTCCATCTCCGAGGAAGGGGCCGTGGAAATGCTCGCCCAACACATCATCACCCAGCCGATCTTCGATGCCCTTTTCGAAGGGTACTCCTTCGTCAAATCCAACGCGGTGTCGGTGGCCATGCAGGGCATGATGGACGCGCTCGAAAAAGACGCCAACCTCGCCGAACGCGACGAAACACTGCTCAAATTCTACGACTCGGTGCGCAAACGCGCCGAAGGCATCGACAACGCCGAGGGCAAACAGCGCATCATCATCGAGCTGTACGACAAGTTTTTCAAAACGGCTTTTCCCAAAATGGTGGAAAAACTGGGCATCGTCTATACGCCCGTGGAAGTCGTGGACTTCATCGTGCACTCGGTGAACGATGTGCTGCAAAAAGAATTTGGCCGCTCGCTCTCCGACGAAAACATCCACGTGCTGGACCCCTTCACCGGCACGGGCACCTTTATGGTGCGCCTGCTCCAGAGCGGACTGATCAAACCCCACGACCTCGAACGCAAATACCGCCTCGAACTGCACGCCAACGAGATCGTGCTGCTGGCCTACTACATCGCCGCAGTCAACATCGAAAACGCCTACCACGACGCTACCCCCGACCCCCACGATGGCGTGGGCAAGGCCCAGTACACGCCCTTCGAGGGCATCGTGCTCACCGATACCTTCCAAC
>JBEIJQ010000209.1:0-4460 GCA_040380145.1 Lewinellaceae bacterium
AAACAATGATCAAAACACCTTGCGAACCGTCTCTCGGCTACCGCTGAAAATCATCGAAATAGATTCCCTTGGGGAGAGTCAGAAAAATCTAATAGACAATTTTGGGGTAAAAAAATACCACCGTGAAAAACGCCTTTTCACCCCAAACCAAGTGGCAGACCTGCTCAAATATTTTTGATTTCGGAAAGTCCGCGGAAGCAATCGGTCACCGAAGAAAAAGGGCCGGTCAGGGCGCCTTACACCGAACCGAAATGCCGGAACTTCCCGCGCTGGACGGTTTCGCCCCGATAGTAGATTTTTTCGAGAAAAAGGCCGGCGGGCGGTGCCGTATGCTGGGCGGCGGCTTTGGAACCGGCGCGCAGGAGGTAGGAAAGGTCGTCGGGATCGAGGTTGTTGCGTCCCACTTCTACCAGTACGCCGACCATGCGTCGCACCATTTTCCACAGGAAATGCGAGGCTGCCGTGTGGATGACGATCAGGTCGCCGCGCTCGTGGATGTCGGTGAAATGCAGGTCCACCTTGGAGGAGCGCTGTTCGGGGCTTTCGTCGGCCAAGGCGCGGTAATCGCCGAAACCGGCCAACAGGCCCGCGGCATCGCGCATGGCATCGAGGTCGAGCGGATCCTTTACCCACCAGACATAGCGTTTGCCGAAAGCTGAACGGCGGCGCGAGATATGGTACACATAGCTGCGGGCCGTGGCATCGTGGCGGGCGTGGAACTTGGGATGGGCTTTGGACACCTCCATCAGGTTGATGTCCGAGGGCAGGGCATCGTTGAGCTTTAGCAGGACGTGTTCGGGAATCAGCGGCGTGTCCACATCGAGGTGGGCCACTTGCGCAAAGGCATGTACGCCGGAATCCGTGCGTCCGGCGCCGTACACCTCGCGTACGGGCGATTTGAAAACCTCCGCGCATGCGCGCAGCAGTTCGCCCTGTATCGTGCGCACATTGCCCTGCTGCACCTGCCAGCCGTGGTAACGCGAACCGTCGTATTCGATGACCAGTTTGAATCTCATAAAGAAAAAAGAAAAATGATGCCGTTCCCCATGCTTTCTCTGCCAAAGGTAAAAAAGAAATCGGGCTCCGGGGGGCAAAAAAAGAGCCGCCGGGCGGTTTACCTCGGCGGCTCTTGGGCTTTTTGACGGGACGCGATCAATAAAAATCGATGCGGTTGTCTTTTATCTTGGCCTGCTTTTGCAGGGCCGGCACGATGCGCATGTTGCTCGGATCGCCGAATTCGTTGGCCATCTGTCCTTGGAGCATTTTCGGATCCGATTGGGGCGCTTCTTGGCGGTTGATCAACTGCACGAGGTAAACGCCGTTGCGGCCTTCGATCGGCTTGGAGGTTTGTCCGGGCTGCATCGAGGCCAATGCGCCGAACACCACCGGGTCGCGGCCGAGCAGGCTGCCCATGCGGCCACGGAAGCTCAGGGCGCGCGCGGTATCCACCGGAATGCTGAACTGCGCAGCCACGGCCGAAAGGTCGCCCGAAGTGATCTGCTTGCGGATTTCCTCGGCTTTCTTGAGCATGCGCACCTTGGGCTCTACCCGGGTGCGGGCATAATCCACGCTCGGGAGACCTTCTTCCTTGCGGGCCACGAGGCAAACGCCCACGTAAGCCGTGATGGTGTTGAGCTGGGGATCGGTGTACTCGAAAGTGCCGCGGCGCACATCGCCGGGCTTCACCTCTTCGTTGTGTGCCCACTTCACGATGTCGCGCGTGGTGTTTTGGCGGTCGAGGCCCATGATGTTGTATTCGGAGGGCGTGAGGTCGTCCGCCGTTTGAATGCGCAGCGCGGCGGCATCGGCGGCTTTTTTGAAGGCGTCGCGGGTACGGGCCTCGCCGAGGAACTTGTCGGCCACGGCGAACACGCCCGAGCGGGTCTCGTCGGAGGGGCGCAGCGGGCGGAACACCTCGGCCACGCGTACACCGGTTTTGCCCGTGGAGAAACGCTTCACGATCTGGATGATGTGGAAACCGAACTCGGTTTTCACCACCGCCATGTCGCCTTGGTTGGAAACGAGCAGGTAGTCGCGGAAGTTTTTCACGAATCCGCGGAGGGCCGAGAAAGATTGCACGCCGAGCGAGCCTCCGTTCGTCTTCGAACCGCCATCGGCGCTGTTGGCCGCTGCCAACTGGGCAAAGTCGCCTCCATTGCGCACCAGCGCGAAGATGCTGTCGGCCACGCGGCGTCCGTCCACATCGTTGTACACCGGCATGATGGTGTCGGGACGGGGGCTGCTGGTCGTCTGCACCAAGATGTGGCGGGCTTCCACAGAGTCGGGGATGGCCGTCCGGGCCACGACTTTCGACATTTTGAAAAGGTTGTTCTCGAAATACGGCCCGACAATGGATCCGACCGGAGCGGAGAAGAACGAATCCACCATCATGGAAGCGGGAGCGCCGCCCTGACCGTTGAATTCGTCGCGGGACTTGTAGAAGTCGTCGTATTGGGGACCGCCCTGCTGGTAGGGGTTGTTGACCGCCATGAAGAGAGAATCGTCCTTGGTGGCGCGGAACTTGTCGCGCAGTTGGAGCATTTCGGTGCGCAGCGCCAGTGTATCGGCGGCGGAGGGCTTCACCGGGAAAATCACGAATTCGATGGAAGCCGCGGCCTCTTTGCGGAACTCGCCCGGGTGCTCGGCGATGTAGTTTTGGATGTCGGCATCCTCGACTTTCACTTTGTCGTCGCCGATCACGCCGAAGGGCACAGTGACAAAAGCGGCATCGTACATGGTCTCGCCGAACTTGGACTCCATTTCCGCAGCCCACTTGGGAACATACGCGGCCTTGTTGATCATCGTGACATATTTCCACTGCAACAGATGGAAGCGGATGTTCTTGCGGGTCTCTTCCAGCAGCTGTTTGAACTCGGGCGCACCTTCGTTTTGGATGCTGGAGATCACCTGCGGAAGTTGCTGCATCATCTGCATGCCGAGGCCTTGCGAGTTGATCTGCTCATCCGTGGCGCCGCGCAGTTTCAAAAACGCGTTGATGAAGGTGAACACCGGATTGAGAGCCTCGCCCCGCAGACGGTCGTTGCCGATCTTACTGTATTGGCCTTGAAGGTCGTTGAAGAGCACGTCGATCTCCTCGTCGGTGACGGTGATACCGTTCTTGGCGGCCTCCTCTTCCATCAGGATGCGGTTGACGGCGGTCTGCCAAGTTCTTTCGACTTGCCCGAAGTACGGACCATTGTCCTGCGCGTTGCGGTTGCGCTGCAACTCCTGTTCGAAGTCGCGGATGTTGATCTTTTGGCCGTTCACCGTTCCCACGGTCTCGCGGTTTTTGCCGCCGAGGAGGGCGGGAAGTCCCGTGAATCCGGTGGCATCTTGGAGGGCGAAGCCCAAAACACCGAGGATGAGCAGCGCGAATACGAGCCACATCCTTTCCCTGATCTTGCTGATTAGTGCCATGTCGCGAAAGCGTCTTTTTATAAAAAAATGGTAATCAATTCTTTTTTGGAAAAAAAAGATAGTAAAGCGCGGCAAAGATAACCAAACGGAACGGAAATATCAAACCGCGCATATTTTATTCGAAATTTGCTGAAAAGCCGCGCAGGTCCAAGCCGCCGAGTTTGCCCGAGCTCATCAATAGAAGGTTTTCGCCCGGCGCGGGATCCCAATCGCCCACGAAGGCCCGCAGGGCATCCGGGGAGCGGAGCACGAGGAGATCGTCGCGGCCGAAGGCGGCCCGCACCTGGGCCTCCGACAAAGGCTCCATCCGCTTGAGGGCAAAAACAGCGTCGTCGAGGAAGACGGCGGCGGTGCCGGCCGGATCCAATGCGCCCCGATATTGGGGCAAAAAATCGGGGTTCAGGCTGCTGAACGTGTGCAGTTCCAGCACCGCGCGCAAGGGGCGTTCGGGAAAGCGGTCCCGGACGGCTTCCACGGTGGCCCGTACTTTGGACGGCGCATGGGCGAAATCCAGCCAGGCCATCGCGTCCGGACGCTCCACCAACGGCTGCAACCGCTTGGCAGCCCCGCGAAAAGTGGCCATGGAGCTGAAAAAATCCTCCTCGCCCATGCCGAGGGCGCGGCACACGGCATGGGCCGCGGACATGTTCTGCAGATTGTGCGCGCCGAAAACGCCCACCGGCCAACGACCGTGCGCCCAAATGCGTCCGTCTGGACCGGTGCCGTGCGGCAAGGTGCTGTAAGCCGTCTTCCGACAGCGCGCCCGGGCGGCAATGGCTGCCAGTTCGGGATCCTCGGCGCACCAGAACAACTCGCCGTCGGGCGGCAGGGCCTCGGCCAGCGAGACAAAGGAGGACAAATAGCTCTCCAGCGTCGGAAAGACGTTGATGTGGTCCCAGGCCACGCCGGTGACCACCGCCAAATGGGGACGGTAACGCAAAAACTTCGGCGCGGGATCGAGGGCCGAGGCGAGGTACTCGTCGCCCTCCACCACCAAGATGGGCGCGCCCGAAAGGCGGACCATCCGCCGGAAGCCTTCGATC
>JBEIJQ010000210.1:0-4413 GCA_040380145.1 Lewinellaceae bacterium
ACTGCGGTACGACACGGTCGCCGTTGCGCAGGTGCTTGGTCAGGACGTGCTGCCCACGACTGTGCTCGACAACTCAGACGGGACGTACACCATAACGTACGCACCTAAACCCCGTCGAGCGCGAAAGCTCGGCGCAGCGGCTGCTGGAAAACTATCCTTTCCCGGGCAACATCCGAGAGCTGAAGAACATGGCCGAGCAGGTGTCCGTGTTGGCCGATGACAAAGAGGTCACCGGAGCGGTTCTGCGGCGCATCGTCCCCAGCATTGCCCAGTCGCATCTGCCGGTCTTGGCCGATGGCGAGCACGCGGGCCCGGCGCCGGGCTTCCAGGAGCGAGAGATCATGTTCAAGTTTTTGTACGACATGAAAAAAGACCTCAACGACCTGAAATCGCTGGTGGTCGAACTCGTGCGCACCAACAACCTGCGGATGCCGGGCGGTTTGCCCACGGCACCTGCTCCGCCGCCGATTTTGCCGGCTTACGGGGCGTCGATCGGCGTCGAACCGAAGGGCGCTTTCCCCTCGGAAGATGTGGCCGATCCGCCGATCTTTTTCGAGCGGCAGACGGATGCCCAGCCCCGTTACCAAGAGGCCCAAGAAGTGGACGAGCATCTCTCGCTGGAGGACATGGAAAAGGATTTCATCCTCAAGGCCCTTCGCAAGCACCGCGGGCGCCGAAAAGACGCCGCCGTCGAACTGGGCATTTCCGAGCGCACGCTTTACCGGAAGATCAAGGAATTCAACATTAAAGAGTAAATTTGGCTCATTCCCGATCCCTCCAATCCCGTTTTCGATGAGACTTCTCTTCCCCGCCGCGCTTTGCCTTTTGGCCTTTACGACTTGTATGAAGTCGCCCGATTACCCCATCGAGCCGACCATCCGCTTCGAAAGCCTGTCCCGCAACTTCATGGCGCAGGGCATTTTGGGGCCGGATCCGATCGACAGTTTCACGATCGTCTTCTCGTTCACCGACGGCGACGGCGACATTTCCCTGCCCGACGGGCAAGACAGTTCGAACATCTATGTGTACGACTCCCGGCAACCGAACCTTTCCCAAAATTTCCGGGTGCCGCCCATTCCGGATGCTGAGTTGGGCAAGGACATTTCGGGGGAAATTTCCATCAAACTGGCTGCCCCTTGCTGCATTTTCAGCAACAACACGGCCTGCTATCCCAATCCGGCGGAACCGAGGGACACTTTTACGTATTTCATCGAGCTCCGTGACCGGGCGGGCCATTTCAGCAACCGAATAGAAACGACGCCCATAGTACTCACCTGCGATTGACCAGCAGCATTTCCGTGTGCGGGATCCCGTCCTCGAGGTATTCCTTGCCCGTGGACGCGAACCCCAGACTTTCATAGAAACGGGTCAGGTGGCTTTGCGCCGAGATTTTCAAAGGCGCGTTGCCCGTAATGTTTTCCGCCTGTCGAAGGCTCTGCTCCATCAAGGTGCGGCCATATCCTTTGCCGCGCACCGAGGGGCTGGTGACCACCCGGCCGATGGAAACCGCATCGGGATAGGCCAGTCCGAGGGGCAGTATCCGGGCATAGGCCATCACCTCGTGCGCATCGTTGAAGCCGACCACATGGTGGGCCCGGTAATCGTTGCGGTCGCAATCCAGGTACGGGCAGTTTTGTTCTGCCACGAACACTTCCTGCCTCAGACGGAGAATTTCGTACAACAACTTGCCAGAAAGCCCGTCAAAGGTCAGGCAGCGCCAAAAAAGACTCATAAAAAGATGGTTTCAAAATTTTTTATCCAAAAAACCGGCCGAAAAGAGGGGGCCGGTCAATGCTCTTTGCGCTTCAAAAACTGTACATGGCCCGCAGGGCGATCAAGCGGTGCCATTGCTTGTTGGTCACATCCGTGGTGAACGGCACCACGGAATTGGTCCAGCGGAAGTCGGCGCCCCAGTTTTTGGTGAACCAGATGCCGAGGCCCAAAAACAGGCTGAGGTCGTCTTTTTTGAAGTAATCTTCGAAGTTGTCGGGCTCGGGCACGCCGTTTTTCACCAGTTTGCCCCCGAACAAGCGGGAGTACGACAGGCCGGCCTGAGCAAATACCTTCATGTAGGTACGGCCTTTTTTGTCGGTCACCTTCCAATCTTGGAATTTGATGAAAAAAGGCAGTTCCACATAATTGTAGTTGCTCAGGTAAGTCTGGCCGTTGCCGTCCCGATCGGTGGGATCGTTGCTGCCGCGCTGGGAAAACAGCATTTCGAAGCCGGCGTGCCAGCGCGGGTGCAGCACATACGCCACGCTGGCACCGACCACCAAGCCTGGTTTTTTGAAGCCCAGTTCGTTGTCGCCATCCACTTGCGACAAGTTCATGCCCAAGGTGGCCGCCGCGGCGAACCGGCGGGCGGATCCCTTTTCCTGTCCGAAAAGGAGCGAACCGGCGATCATGGCGGCGATGAGAAGGGAAAGGCGTTTGTGCATGGGGCGGAGGGCTGGAAGATCAGTTTTTTCCCTTCATTTCGGCGTAGTGCTGATAAAAGAAGGGGATAGTTTCGATGCCTTTGTAATAATTGAACAGGCCATAATGTTCGTTGGGCGAGTGGATGGCATCGGAATTGAGCCCGAAGCCCATCAGCACGGATTTGACGCCCAGCACGCGTTCGAAGAGCGCCACGATGGGGATGCTGCCGCCTTCGCGGGCGGGGATGGGATCTTTTCCGAAAGTGGCCCGGTAAGCCGCGGCGGCGGCCCGATATTCTACGGAATCAGTCGGCGTGACGGCCGCTTCGCCCCCATGGTGGGGCCTTACCTCTACGCGTACACCGGCAGGCGCGATCCGCCGGAAGTGGTCGGAGAACAGCTGGGTGATTTCTGCGGATGTTTGGTCGGGCACCAGGCGCATGGAGATCTTGGCGTACGCCTTGGAGGGCAGCACCGTTTTGGCGCCTTCGCCGATGTAGCCGCCCCAGATGCCGTTCACATCCAAGGTGGGACGCACGGAGGCCCTTTCGATCGTCGTGTATCCGGCCTCGCCCAACACATCGCCGATCTCGAGGTCGCTTTTGTAGCGGTCGAGGCTGAACGGCGCTTCGTTCATCGCACGGCGTTCATCTGCGGAAAGTTCGGCCACCTTGTCGTAAAAACCGGGGATGGTGATGCGGCGGTTTTCGTCGTGCAGCGACGAGATCATGTCGCACAGGATGTTGATGGGGTTGGCCACGGCTCCCCCGTACACGCCGGAGTGCAGGTCGCGGTTGGGGCCGGTCACCTCGACTTCCAGGTAACTCAACCCGCGGAGACCGGAAGTAATGGAGGGCACATCGTTGGCGATCATCGAGGTGTCGGAGATGAGCACCACATCGGCTTTGAGGCGGTCGCGATTGAGCTCTGCGAAGAGCGGCAGGTTCACCGATCCGCTTTCTTCTTCGCCTTCGATCATGAACTTGACATTGCAGGGCAGTCCGCCGTTTTTCATCATGGCCTCGAAGGCCTTGATGTGCATGTACATCTGTCCCTTGTCGTCGCAGGAACCGCGGGCAAAGATCGCGCCGTCGGGATGCAGGGCCGTTTTGCGGATCACCGGCTCAAAGGGCGCGCTGTCCCAGAGATCGAGAGGGTCGGCGGGCTGCACATCGTAGTGGCCGTACACCAGCACGGTGGGCTTGGAAGGATCCACGATTTTTTCGCCGTAAACGATCGGATAGCCTTTGCCGGTGGGCGGCGCGCAGATCTCCACATGATCGGCGCCGGCCTCGACCAGGCGGTCGTGTATGAATCGGGCGGCACGGTTGGTGTGCTCGGCGTACTGCGGATCGGCGCTGATCGAGGGCATGCGGAGCAGTTCGAACAGTTCGTCCAAGAAGCGTTGGCGGTTGGATTCGAGGTAGGGGGCCAGATGGGTCATAGAACAAAAAAATTTGTGTCGGGCGTTCGCCCGTGCGGTGAACAACTGGATTTTGTCTTTCGACGGGGCACAAATATAAGCCCGGAATATGCGATGCCCCCTCATACCCTGCAAAAAGTGGAATGGCAATCTGTAATCATATTGAAAATCAAAAATATATTTGAATTTTAGAAATAAAATCAAAAATGGACCTTGTGTGAAAAGCAAGGCTCCCTGCTTGAAGAAGGCCGTTACGGGAAATGGCTTGCTTCGAAGTGGGCCGGCGGGCTGCGGTGGCGCTGTCGGGAATGAGGGCGAAAAAATAATTTCGGCGCTTGCAAGACGAATATTTTTGTAATTTCACGCCGTTTTTCGGAAGAACGCGTCGGTTTGGCGTTTTCGATTCAGGACCGTTCAAATGTTCCTTTTCGAACTCATCCAGAAAATACACGTTCTGCTTTTCTTGATTGTCAAAAATTTATTTTTCTTTTTTATAAAAAAGATCGCGCACGCCCCACCAAAAAAAATCCGAGCTGCATCTGTACGGATATGACACGGTGCTTGTTTGTGGGG
>JBEIJQ010000211.1:0-4357 GCA_040380145.1 Lewinellaceae bacterium
AAATCCTGATTCTGACAAAAGAGGCGGGCACGACGTTTCTAATGACAATTTTGGGTTAAATTTGTTGAAATTTTTTGAAATTCACTTCGACACATGCAGCCCAACGCCCAAACATTTCCGCTCAGCCCCCGAGAGAGAATAAAATTAATTCTTTGGGAAATTGGGGTGATAATCATTTTTTTGATTGCGAGTCTATTAATCTTATGTGGTTTTCTTCTACCGTTAAAGGATAAAAAAGGAAACGGAATGCCCATCCCTGTTAGAGTCATGGCCGTCGTCATTTCAATGGTAGCTATTGGGCAGATTGGTAGGGACTTGCCAATTGCAATCAGAAGAGTCCGAATGGCCAGAAATACCGTTTCCGTTGCAAATGTCACGGCCAAAAAGATCGTTTACAGCTATTCCAAGAACAGAAAGGATTATACAGCAAAATACCAAATAATGTTTGATGATCAGACAACAGAGGAGGTTTCCCGTCGATCGTTCGACAGTCTTCGTATGGGGGCTCGAGCTGAGATACATCGTATTCCGTAAATACAATACCTGATCAGAGTCGTACCACTTGAACCGCAAGAAGCGACGACGAATGCCCCGTTGCGATTGAACTCATTGGGTCAATCCGTCCAAATTGTCCCGATGGAGCCTCATGAGCGCAAATCAGTCTTCAAGGATTTGCAGATTGCCTTTTTTTCTCGTTTTTTATATATCTTATTTTGCATGAGTTTGATTGGAATCATTCCGGGCATGATCGTAACGGGTCTTTTGATCGGCAATGTGAAATGGACAATTGCATTTAGTATTTTAGCAACATTGTCCATTGTATTTCTGCTGATTGAAATTGTTCTGTTTATATATTTGAACAGAATCACCTTTCGCCTGCTCATGGATTGGATGACAGCAAAAAAAAGCGTAGTAGAGGAAACGGTTTTGGATATTGTCGAAAGCGATCGGAGATATTCAGGGCTGTCGCCAGCCCCCCGCCTATTGATGAATAACCGTAAAAATATATTTTATCTGGAAACAGGGGGGCAATGGAGAGAGGTCGAGAGGGATATGCTCTCATCGGTCGTCGTTGGCGACACCCTCACGCTACATTTGGCACCCTACAGTGGGTTGGTTTTGGGCGTTGAACAACCCAAAAAGCCTTGAGGGAAATAAAGTACTTCCCTCCCATCACTCCCGCCAGATCGGGCAGGTCATGCAGTGGCTGCCGCCACGGGCCCGGGAGAGCTCGCCGGAGGGAATGGAGATGATCGTGTTTTCCACTTTGGCCGGATTGATCTTGCCCGAGCGGCACTGGGCGATGAAATCCTCGGCGGCGAGGATCCGATAGCCGCATTTTTGCAGCGCCTCGGCGGTCTTTTCGTTGCGTTCGTAGGCAATGGCCACTCCGGGGCGGATGGCGACGAGATTGCAGCCGTCCATCCATTGTTCGCGCTCGGCGTGCGGCCATTCGCCGTTGCCGCTGTAGATGAACTCCATGTGCGCGTCCAGTTCGCCGTGGAAAAACTCCTCCACCGTGAAGTAATTTTTGACGGCCCCGTTGGAGCGGAACACCTGCACGGTCACGCCCGCCATTTCGCAGATCAACGGCTTGAAAGCCACGATATGGTGCTGATTGATCTGGGTGAACAGCGTGTCGATGTGCATGTACGAACGCGTCTTGGGGATGTTGATCTGCACCACGTTCTTGACGACCTTGCGGCGGAAAAGTTCGTCGCGCAGCACCTCGATTCCATAAGCGGAGGTGCGTTCGCTGCAACCGAGCAGCAGGTAATCGGGGTGGATCGTCATCACATCGCCGCCTTCCACCGTCACCGGGTCGCCCTGGCGCGAGGACGGGAACTTGTCCACATCATTGAGGTTGATCAGCCGGTCGCCCGAGCGCACATCGGCAAACAACGGATGGGCCCAGAATATGAAGCGCGTGAGGAGGTTTTCCCTGAAACGGGCGGTTTTGGCCGCCTTGGTCACTATCAGGTGGTCGTTCACCACGGCGGCGATGTCGCGGGTGAACATGAAGTTCGGGATCGGGTCGAACAGCTCGATGTCCTCCTCGGGGAAATAGCCCGTGATGAGCATTTTGCGCAGCGAAGCCACATCGAGGCTTTCCAGGAAATCCTTGTCGCGCTTGGGCATTTCCTCGAAGTTGACGATGTAATCGATGAGCTTGTGGCGGTTTTCTTCCGAAGTTTCGAGGGCCTCTTGGAGCAGTGCCTCCATTTCGATCACATTCTCGTCGCCGAGGAAAAGTTTGAGCACATCGGTGAAAATGCCGTGCTCTTCTTTCATTTTTTTCAGATAGACCAGATCGTCGAAGAGCAGGTCGGAAGCGCTTTTGGGATCTATACGGTCGATGCCGTCGTCGGGACGGTGCACCATTACTTTGCGGAGGGGGGCGATTTCGGAATTGACGAAGATCATACAGGGTTGGAAAAGTGAGCCGAAACGGCATAGGGTCTGCGCACAAAAATAACCGATATTTTCCAAAAGCCGCCCGTGGCAAAGGAATTTTGCTTTTTCGAACTTCCGTGGCGCGGAGATCGTGGCGTTATGCCCCCCTTTTCGGAAATTCGGCGTAATTTTCGGGCAAAAATACGTCGAAATGAAACGTCTGCTGGGTACTCTTTTGCTGAAAATCATCGGATGGCGCGAGATCGGGGTGGAAAACCTGCCCGACAAATGCGTGATCTGCGTCGCTCCCCACACCTCGGGCTTCGATCTGTTCGTGGGCGTTTTCACCCGCATGAAACACGGCTTTCCCGCCTATTTCGTGGCCAAACAGGAGTTTTTCAAAAATCCCGTTTCCGCTTGGCTCTTCAAAGCAATCGGCGGCTTCCCCATCGATCGCAGCGGTGGCAAGAACATGGTACAGGCATCCGCAGACCTGATCCGTGCCCACGATAAATTCCAGCTGACCGTGGCACCGGAAGGCACCCGCACTTTCGTGCCCAAATTCCGCACGGGTTTCTACCACATCGCCCGCTTGGCCGAGGTGCCCATCGTCATGTGCTCGCTGGATTACGCCAACAAGCGCGAAACATTTTCGGAGCCTTTTTATCCCACCGGCGACGAGGAAAAAGACATGGAAACCGTCGCGGCTTTTTTCAGGGGCGTCAAGGGCAAAGTCCCCGAATGGGGCACTTATTCCATGGAGAAGTGATCTTTTTTTCTCTTTTTTTTCTCGAAAAAAGGGAAAAAAGGGGAAAAAGCCCGGTCTGTTTGCGTGTCACCGGAAACGGAGGGCCGTCACGGGGCGGATCCCGGACACCAATAGGGTGGGGAGCAGAAGGGCCAGCAAGGTGATGCCGAGCGTGAGGGCGTTCAGCCAGAGCAAGGGGCCGAAATGGACAGATACCGGCGCCGTAGAAACATAGTACGCGTCCTCGGGCAAGCGGATGAGGCCCCATTGTTTTTGGGCGAAACAAAGCGCCAAGCCCACTATGTTGCCGATCAGCATGCCCACGCCCGCGATGGCCGCCGCGTGGTACAGAAAAATCCTGCGGATCGAACCGTTGTCCATGCCCAGTGCCTGCAAGGTGCCGATCATGTTGGTGCGTTCCAAGATCAGGATCAGGAGGGCCGTGGTGAGGTTGAGCACCGCGATGACGATCATCAGGATGCGCACGATCGTCTCGTTGGTTTCGAGCAGGCCGAGCCAATCGAAGATCCCGCTCTGGGTTTCCTTGATCGTCGAGGCTCTTTGAAAAGCAGTGGCGATTTCTATTTCCACGTAGCGGCCCAGTGCGTCCAGGTCGCGGATATCCTCCACGAAAATCTCGAAGCCGCCGACCTGTTCGTCCAGCACCTCGTTCATTTCCTGCAATTTGCGGGCGTCCACGTAGCCGATGTTGTCCACTTCGAAAAAACCGTTGTCGGGCAGGATGCCTCGGAGCACGAAACGGGTCTGCCAACGGGAGCCTCGGGCGCCCTGCACATCGTTTTCGGCGTCGTGATACACCAGTTCGAGCGTATCGCCGAGGGCGGCGCCGAGTCGGCGGACCTGGACGGCCGAAAGCACGATGCCTTGAAAATCGGCGTTCTCGGGCAGGATGAACTCGCCGGACGCCAATCGGGGCGCGACCCGCTGCGAGTCTTGGGCCGAAACGGCCCGCAAGCGGATTACATTGTCTTCGCCGGGCAGGTGCATGTACGGCGAAAAGGCCCGTTTGTGGCCGGGCCGGTAGATGGAGTCCTGCGGCACGGCGATCTGCGACCATTGCGCGAAGGGGCGCCAACCGTTCAGTTTCTGCAAATGGCGGCGGTCCACCAGCGCGAACACGCGGTCGAACTCCTCCAGACCGGTTTTGTAGATGCCTTTGATCGCGAACTGTCGGAGCATCTGTTTTTCGTTTTG
>JBEIJQ010000212.1:0-4308 GCA_040380145.1 Lewinellaceae bacterium
CGGGCCTTGCGATCGGCCTCCACGATGGCCTCCACGATGCCGTCGCGGTATTTTTCGTAGATGTCCTGCTGGAAGCCCGGCTGGATGAGGTTGTACAAAAAATGTTGGGTGAAGCCCCCCGGTGCGGAATGGGTGTGCTGGGCCGTGACCATCACGTTGGCATCGGTGAAACCCAGCTCGGGATAGCGCTCCTGCAACGCGCGCACGATGCCCGTCTTGAGGTAAACGGTGCTGAAACAGATCTCGGCGTTCACAAAGGCGATCTTGCGTCCATCGCGGCGCAGTACATACGCCCGCACATAAATGGGCGTGGCGATTCCTTTGACCACATTGTAGTAGATGCCGTATCCCAGCATCCCCACATTCTCCTTGAAGATGGTGATGTCCACTTTGGCGGCGCCGATTTCTAGCATATCCGTGAATTTGAAGCGGTGAGCAGTTTTCCCAAAGATAACGATAAATTGGACGATCGTTCAATTTTTTTCGAAAAAAAATTCGGGAAAAATGCTCCCCGACAAAGTCGGAAAAAACGTCTGCCATGGACAAGCGAGCTCACTGACCCGATTTTTTTCACCCCCAAAAAAACGGAACCAGCGCAAAACCCGAATCTTTCTCGACTCTCCGCAAAGCCCACTTTTCCTTTTTCTTGAAGAAAAAAATATGGAATGTATTAGCTTTTATTTTTATAAAAAACTGTAAATTAATTTTTTATTAAAAAAATATCAAAAAAAATATTCCGACAAACGCCCAAATTTGTCCTTTTTACGGCCACATACAAACCGCACTTTTGTATCGTAAATTTGTGTCCACAACCAAAAATTTTTATCCCATGAGAAACTTACTCACCAGAAGCCTGTTCTTCGCTCTGGCCTTTTGGGGCTTGGCGGCTAGCGTCCGGGCCCAGTGCCCGGCCGTGGCTTCGTTCATGTTTTACCCAAACCCCAACGGAGCGTTCCAATTCGTAGATTCGTCCTTCATCCAAGCGCCCGTCGGCACCATTACGGCGTGGAACTGGAATTTCGGCGACAACACCACCTCCAACCAGCAGAACCCCGTGCACGCCTACAACGCCCCGGGCGTGTACAACGTGTGTCTCGTGGTCACCGCCCAATACAACGGCGCGATCTGCAACTCCACGCCTTTCTGCGCGACCGTTGCCGTGAACGGCGGCGGTGGCGGCGGAGCTACTTGTGCCGACCTTTCGGCCGGCTACAACGCGATCCCAAACCCGCCCAATGTACCCAATCCCAACCCCTTGCAGTTCGGGTTCGCCAGCAACTCCGTTTTCCCCGGCGGCACCATCAACAGTTTTGCCTGGAACTTCGGCGATGGCACCACCGGCACGGGCGCCAATGTGTTGCACCTGTTCCCCGCCCCCGGCGTGTACGGCGTTTGTCTGACCGTCACGGGCACGCTTCCCGGCGGTACCACCTGCACCGACACATTCTGTGATTCCATCCTCGTAAACGGCGGCGGTGGTGGCGGAGCTACTTGTGCCGACCTCGTGGCCGGCTACAACGTGATCCCCAACCCGCCCAATGTGCCCAACCCCAACCCCTTGCAGTTTGGCTTTTCCAGCACCTCCACCTTCCCCGGCGGTACCATCAACAGCTGGGCCTGGAATTTCGGCGACGGCACCACCGGCACGGGCGCAAACGTGTTGCACCTGTTCCCCGCTCCTGGCGTGTACGGTGTTTGTCTGACCGTCACGGGCACGCTGCCCGGCGGCACCACCTGCACCGACACCTTCTGTGATTCCATCGTCGTGAACGGCGGTGGCGGCGGCGGCGGAGCTACCTGCGCCGACCTCGTGGCTGACTTCAACGCGATGCCCAACCCGCCCGGCTTCCCCAACCCCAACCCGCTGCGCGTGGGTTTTGCCGATAACTCCAATTTCCCCGGCGGCACCATCAACAGCTGGTCTTGGGATTTCGGCGACGGCACCACCGGCACCAACCCCAACCTGCTCCATATCTATCCCGCCCCCGGCGTGTACGGCGTTTGCCTGACCGTAACGGGCACCCTGCCCAACGGCTCCACCTGCACGGCCACCTATTGTGACTCGGTCGTGGTGAACGGCGGCGGCAACGGCGGCGGTGGCGGCGGCACCTGCGCGATGTCCGTCCAGTTCCAACCCGTTCCCGGCGGCAACTTCCACGCTTGGATTTCGCCCGTCACGGGCCCCATGCCCGACTTGATCGCTTGGTCTTACGACGGCGGCAACACCATCATCGGCACCGGTTCCCAAGTGACCTTCGCTCCGCCCGCCCCCAATCCGATGGGCTTCTTCGAACTGTGCGCGGTCTGGGCTTCTTCTACCGATAGCCTCTGTCGCGGCGTTACTTGCGTGAATATCCCCGTCAACAACATGCCGCCCTGCTCGGCCAGTTTCCAAACGAGCCAACTGAGCGTCAATACTTTCGAGTTCAACAACACCTCTCCGGGCTTCTTTGCCAACCTGCTGTGGTCGTTCGGCGACGGCACCACCTCGACCGACTTCAGCCCGGTGCATGCGTTCACCTCGGTGGGCACCTTCCCGGTCTGCCTCTCGATCTGGGACTCCGTGGCCAACTGCCAATCCTTTACCTGCGACACCATCACGGTCACGCAAGTGGACAGCACCTGCTACTTCACCGACTGCGTGTTCCCCGGCGACGCCAACCACGACCAGTTCGCCAACATGTTCGACGTGTTGCAGATCGCCCTCGGCCTCGGCACCAACGGCCTGCCCCGCCCCAACGCCACTCCTGACTGGGTCGGCCAAGCGGCTCCCAACTGGAACACCCAGATCGCGGGCGTGAACGCCAAGCACGCCGACTGCAACGGCGACGGCGCCATCCACTTCAACGACATCCAGCCCCTGATCGCCAACTATCAACGCGAACACGACGGCATCAACCCCCGCGGCAACGCGCCAGCTGTGACGCTGGTGTTCGACCAGAACACGTACACCGTCTCGCAGAACAACCTGCCGACCATCGGTGCCGACATCTATGTGGGCAACGCCCAAGACCTCGCTTCTTTCCACGGCCTGGCGTTTGCGATCCGCTACCCGGCCGCCAATGCGGCCCTCGGCTCGCTGAGCGTGGCCTACGACCAGAATTCCTGGATGGAACACGCGGGCGGCAGCGGCTTCGGCTTCTACCAAGACCGCCGCGACTTTGATCTCGTGGACATCGCCTTCACGCGCACCTCGCTGACCAACGAAACCGGTCAGGGCAAAGTGGGCCGCCTCGAATTCATCGTTTCCGACGACCTCGTGGAGCGCAACGGCCCCGTGGTGATGCCCTTCGAGATCGTGGACATCCGCGCCATCAACGCGGCCGGCCAATTGGTCGATCTCTCTGGTTCCACCACTTCCATCACGCTCGATGTGGCCAGTGGAGTCGGTCAAGTAGACGAAAACAACGGTCTGCGCCTGTTCCCCAACCCCGTCGGCGACCTGCTCACACTGGAATTCGGCCAACTCGCCGCCGAAACCGTGGAAGTATTCGACGCCCTCGGCCAACGCCTGTTCACCCAACCCACCAACGGCGCCACGGCCCTCCAAGTGGAAGCCGCCCGCTTGGCCTCCGGCCTCAACGTGGTGGTGGTGCACACGGCCCAAGGCACGGTGACCCGCACGGTGGTGAAGCGTTGATCGCTTCGCTTTCCGGCACGAAAAAGGCGCCCGAGTTTTCTCGAGCGCCTTTTTTATTATCCCAAAATTGTCATTAGGAAAAATTTCGGCTCTATATGAAAAGTAGTGGGTAACTTGCGTAAAAAAAATTGCTCCATGAATAACAGGCAGATATTCGAATTGGCATTGGGTGCAATCAGTCCTTGGTATATAGAGGACATCAGCCTACCAAAAGTGGGTGATCAGGAAAGAGAACTGCACATCCACCTGAACTTTGAGCCGGGATCGACATTTGTGGACGAATATGGTGAAAGCTGCAAGGCATATGACACAGCCCGGCACACATGGCGTCATCTGAATTTTTTCCAGTACAAGTGCTTTCTGCACGCCCCCGTACCGAGAATAACGGATAGCAAGGGAAACATCAGGAAAGTGGCAGTCCCTTGGGGACGCCGCAACAGCGGATTCACCCTCTTGTTCGAGTCGCACATCATGATGCTCATCCAATTGGAGATGACGGTTTCATCGGTTGCCAAGCTGGTCGGTGAGAATCCTCAGCGGATCTGGCACACATTCAGCCACTATGTTGAAAAAGCCAAGGCAGAGGTGGACGACAGCGGGATCACGTCGGTCGGCATAGACGAGACCAGCAAGCGCAAGGGGCACGATTACATCACGGTCGGTGTCGA
>JBEIJQ010000213.1:0-4294 GCA_040380145.1 Lewinellaceae bacterium
ATTTGGGGCCGATTTATGCTATCAAAAAAGCTGCGGAGGATAATGCCAAAAGCGAATACGATGCAGTGTACCAAAAAAACCAACCCGATATAGACCGTTTGCGGACCGAACGAAACGATGTGTCCAACAAACAGACCGAGGAGCTGGCCAATCTCAAGCGGGTGCAATACGACGGACTTTTGGCGCGGATCACCGCTTTGGGCAACCTGAGCGAATACCAAACGGAGGAGTACTCGCCGCCAGCGACGGTGAATCCCGTGCCGCGGGACAGCGCCTCTTTGGCGGCAGATTCCACCGCCGGGCAAATGCCCGCGCCGCCCCAAAAAGCAGAACGGCCGATGTACAAGAGCAACGCCATGTACTATGCCACCACGGCGCTCTTCCTGCTGTTCCTGACCATCGAACTGGCCCCGCTGCTTTTCAAGATCTTCACGGAAGCCGGTCCGTACGACATCAAGATCCAAACCCAGGAAGAGGAGGTGCGGTCACGGGAAATCGCGCGGATTTCCAGGCTGAACAGCGAGATCAACCGGGACATCAAAATCGTGGCCGGAGAAAACCAGAACATCGCTGAGAAGGAGGTCAACGACAACAAGGCCCTCCTCCAGATGCTGTCCGACGGCCAAGCGGCATTGGCCAAGGAGATCGTGGATTATTGGAAAGACGATCAGTTGAAAAAGATCCGACAGAACCCGGAAAAATACTTTGTCAACCTCAAAAAAGAGGAAGATGCGCCATAAGGCATCAAGCGATCCCCAGGTGGTCCAAGACCCGTTTCAGTTGGGCCTCCCAGGTCATGTTGTCCTCTGCAAACGCCCTGATTTCTCGGCGAAAATCGGGCCGTTGGGTCTTCAGGTTTTCGTAGAAGCCTACCAGAGCGGCGATATCGATGGGCGACTCATCGTCCGGCGCCTTGAACGCAAAGGGGAAATCCTCGGGCAGACCCGAGTCGCGATATCCCAGCACAAACGGCATGCCCTTGGCGCAGTACTCGCGGGTTTTGAGCGGGGACGCCTGCTCCAGGGCCAACCGGTGGATGCCCAGAGAAGCTACGGCCATATCGCAGGTTTCATACAGTTCGTCGAGTGCCTTTCCCGCGCAATGGCCGTGAAAAACGACGGAATCGGCGATTCCGAGGTCTTGGGCCATCTGTGCCAATCGGGCGCTCTCTTCTCCGCTGCCGGCGATGTGAAAAGATACCTTGGTGCGTCCACCGGCTTCCACATATTGGCCGAGGCCTTGTAAAACGCGGTCGTATCCGTGCGCCGTGGTCAGATTGGCCACCGCCAAAAGGGACAATTCGTCCGGTCGGGAGGCGGAATATCCGGCCGGAGCGATGTTTTCCAAATCCACTCCATTGACAATGGACAAGGCCTCCACCCCAAAAATCTCGTTGTAATCGTTGACATTGACGATCAACCGGAGATAGCGCGAGAAACGGCGATAAGCCCACATCTCGTCCAACATCGATACGATCCGGACCGGCCAACTGACGACCTCGGTACCAAACGGATAAGTGGGTATTTCCACGACAAGATGCGCACCGGGGTTTTCCCGTTGCATGTGTCCGAGAAACGACGGCAAGGCAAAACACCCTCTGTTGTTTCGAATATAGACCAAGTTGTATTGCTTGGCATCAATGGTCAAGGCCGATTCTCGATTGAAGCCCACATAAAAATTGTATCGGTAATTGCTGCCGCTGAACCGATGGGCGATCTTCCCGTTGACCATGACGCCCTCCTGATGAAAATTCAACAAGTCCACTTCATGGCCCAAGCGCCTGAATGCTTTGCACTGGGCCATGACTTTTTTGGCCACACCGCTGTTGTGGGAATTCTGAAGATCTACCGGGCAGTAAAAAAGGATTTTGGCCATTTCAAGAGTTTATGACGCTGAGCGGAATAGAGAAAACGGGGGCAAATATAAAACCAAAATCGCCATTCGGATCATCGCGCCCCTATTTGCCCAATGGTAGAAAGAAACGCACGATCCGATCTTTGGGAAAGAAACGCACTGTTTCGGTCAAAACATCGGCCCGGCGGCCGGGTTTTCTTTTTCGAGCAGCCACTTTTTGCGCCATACCCCACCGCCGAATCCCCCGATGCCGCCATCGGCGGCGATCACGCGATGGCACGGGACGACGAGCACGACCGGATTGCGCCCGCACGCGCCCGCCACGGCCCGCATGGCCGTGGGCATGCCGATGGCCTTGGACAGGCGCCCGTACGAAACGGTTTGTCCGTGCGGGATTTCCAACAAAGTCTCCCATACCTTTCGCTGGAAAGGAGTTCCTTCGAGCACCAAAGGCAGTTCGAAAACAGATCGGTCGCCCAGCAGATATTCGATGAGCTGGGCAGCGCTGCGCTCCAGCCAATCCGAGGCTTCGGAATTGCGGGGTCCCTCGTCTCCTTCGCCCCGAGCAGCCTCTTCGGCCGAAACGAACCGAACGGACGACAGACCCTCCGGTCGGGCCTCCAACCGAAAACCGCCCAAAACGGGATGCGACACGATGCGCGATGCCGTATGCACTGTGCCCGGCTTCGCAGCACGAAGGCGGTCAGTTGCCATGGGCCACCTTGAGCATGAACCCGTTGCCGTGGATGTTCACGATCTCGACATTCGGATCATCGCGCAGATATTTGCGGAGTTTGGTCACGAAAACATCCATGCTGCGCGCCGTGAAGTAGTTGTCTTCCAGCCATATTTTTTTGAGGGCCTCCGACCGGGGCAGGATTTCGTTGATGTGTTGGCAGAACATCTTCAGCAATTCGGCTTCCTTGGGCGACAATTGTTCCTCTCGCCCATCGAGCGACAGCCGGCGCAGGGGATATTGGAACCGGTACCTTCCGATGGAAAACTCCTTGCTTTCGGGTTGCGTTGCTACGGCCGTTGCAGGGCTTTTGACCGCTCGCTTCAAAACGGCCTGGATGCGGAACAGCAGTTCCTCGGAATTGAAGGGCTTGGCGATGTAGTCGTCAGCGCCCATTTTGAAGCCCTGCAAAACATCTTCTTTCATGCTTCTGGCCGTCAAAAAAATGATCGGGACATCGGCGTTCTGTTCGCGGATTTCCCGCGCCAAGGCAAAGCCGTCTTTTTTCGGCATCATCACATCGAGGATGCACAGGTCGAAAAGTCCGTTGCGAAAAGACACGGAGCCTTTTTCGCCGTCGGGTGCGGTGGTCAGCAAGTATCCGTGCATTTCGAGGTACGAGCACAGCACTTCTCGGAAGTTGGTATCGTCCTCGACCAGCAAAATTCTGGGGCCGTCCATCTATGACTCCTCGGGGTTTGGTGATATGGGCATTTCAAAAGACTCATAGATAACGCACAGGGAAAAAATTCGCTGTCTAAACAGCGAATTTTTGCCAAAAAATGTTGGTCCGGAGATTTTGACCACCTTTGAAAACTTGAGTTCTCCGATTGCCAGGCCCGCAGGAATGGATCAGGAGTGCTCGGTTTGGGCCGGCAAAAAAACGGAAAAGCGGCTGCCTTTGCCGGGTTCGCTGTGCACTTCGATGTGGCCGCCATGGGCGGCGACCATTGCTTGCACATAGCTCAGGCCCAGTCCAAAACCTTTGACATCGTGCCGGTTGCCGGTGTGTATCCGGTAAAACGGATCGAAAATGGACTTCAGTGCTTCCGCACCGATCCCGATGCCCCGATCCTCGACATCGAGTTGCACTCCCCCGGAAACGTCCCGTGTGCGCACCGTGATGGCCGGTTTTTCGGGCGAATACTTGTTGGCGTTGTCGAGCAGGTTGTGGACGATGTTGGTCAGGTGGGTTTCGTCTCCTTTCACCACCGCGTGTGCGGCGTTCAGTTCTCGGAAGATCTTACCGTTGCAAGCCTCGACTTGCAGGGAAATGTTGTCCACCGCGCTTTCCACCAAGGCGTTCATATCTACCGGTACCAAGTTGAGCCGGAACTCTTTTTTGTCCACCAACGCCATTTGCAGCACCTTTTCCACTTGGCTGTTCATGCGGCGGTTTTCTTGGCGGATGATGTTGGCGAACCGCCCGATGCGGGCCGGATCCGACACTACGCTCGGGGCGGTGAGCGCATCGGCAGCCAGAGAAATAGTGGCGATGGGTGTTTTGAACTCGTGGGTCATGTTGTTGATGAAATCGTTTTTGACCTCCGATAACCTTTTTTGACGAATGATAATGCCCATACTGAAGGCAAAAAACACCACTACAAACACCACAACAATCAGCAAATAGACCAGCGGAGAGAAACTAGAAGCGGCTTCTATTTTGTCGGGTGCAAGGTTCGGAAAGTAGACTGTAAAATAGTG
>JBEIJQ010000214.1:0-4294 GCA_040380145.1 Lewinellaceae bacterium
AGGGAGTGGTCTGCCCAACGAAATTCGCACAAAGATCCACCGCCGTTTCGCCGCTTTGGCCGTTCTGCCATGCGTAGAAATAGGGGGCCGTGCCGCCGGTAACCGTAACCGTTGCAGTGCCGCTGCATTGGAAGTAGCACAAATTATCCGCAGTCGCCGAAGCTGCAGCAGTGAAATTACCGCAGATGTTCGGGCAAGTCGTGATCGTCACTTCAGCAGTGGAGGTACAGCCGTTGTTCGTAGAGGCAGTCACTTGGTACACGCCCGCCGTCAAAGCAGCAGTTGCACCGAATTGACCGTCCGACCAAGTGTAATCCACCGCTCCGATGGCTCCGACCGCATTGGCGGTCACCACCGTTAACGTATCGTTGCACAACTCCAGGTTGCCCGAGAATTCGATCTGCGGCGCGATGTTGAACAAATCGATCGTGGCAACCGCAGTGGCAGTACAACCGTTGGCATCCGTTGCCGTCACGATCAGATCCAACGGGCCGTTGATGCTGCCGCAGACACCCGTCAGCACATCGCCTCCCAAACCGTTCGACCAAACAAACGAATAAGGCTCCACACCGCCCGTTGCGGCGGCTGTGACCGTGGAGTTGCAATCAAAATAGCACAGATTATCCGTCGTTGCCGAAGCTGCAGCAGTGAAATTGCCGCAGTTGGTATCACAAGCACTTACGACATAAGAAGCCGTGACCGTACAGCCGTTGGTCAAGTCAGAAACAGTCACTTCGTACGTTCCAGGAGTCGAAACGGCGATCGTTTGCGAAGTCTCACCCGTGGACCAACCGTAAACATACTGACCGGCAATTCCAAGGTGGTGCAAAATGTTGCGGCGCAGGTTATTGGCTTCCGTAGTCGGCGACTGCCACATCGGAACCGTCATCGAACCAACATACACCGAGCCAGATCCAAAAGTTGTGGAGGCCAGCACATTGCCGGTAGTTCCGGAAATGACGCCGGAGAAACCAGCTCCCGTCACCGTTCCATGGGCAAAATAGCTGCCCGAGAACGTCGTGGTCATCGGCAAGTTGGGACCGTTGAAGATCGGGTGGCCAGGATTGGTAGCCGTGCCGTTGGATTGGAAATCAAACCCTGTTCCTACAATGGAGAAACCACCAAAACCACCAAACGTCACATCTCCCTCATTGCTGCCAGCGTTGACGAACAAGCGTCCGCCGTTGGAAACCCATGTTTCGATAGCAGTTTGGTTAGCGGACAGGAAAGACTGCAATTCCGCTCCACTGGCATCCGAACCTTCCAAGAACACAAATCCATTGTTCGAATTGAAAATGGCATTGGCATCGGCCGTCTCGAAGAAATCTGCAGCCCAAAGACCGGCAAACACCGCATCCATTGCATTGGTATTGTCGGCACTGCCCCAAGGCTCACCGGCAAAAGAGGAACGCAGGTAGTACGCTCCGGGTCCCGTCACACCATTGACCGATAGATTGACCGGTTGTGGGCCCACGCAGGTCGTATCAGCCGAAATAGACACCTGGGGAGCAACCCAGGAGAAGATCGTTCCAGTGACTGAAACTGTCGAACCGTTGGCGTCAGTAACAGTCAAACTATAACTTCCGGGCAAGGCTATGATGGAACTAGTGGTTTCCCCGTTGTCCCAAGCATATTGATACGGAGCCGTTCCACCCAAAGCGTTGGCGATCGCCAGACCGGTGGCCACATTGCAAGTGGCATTCACGGAAACGATCGAAACCTGCAGCGGATTCTGATTGCAAGGTTCAACGGTATAGCTCGCAGATGACGAGCATCCATTGTCGAAGAAGGCGGTGACGCCGTAAAAACCGGCGCCGGCGACTATGACGTCTCCGGAAGCTCCGTTCGACCATACATAAATCGCACCGGTAGGGAAGCCTCCGTTCGAGGCGGTCAGGAAAACAGTGCCGTCGATACAAATATTCCCCTGCGCGGCAACCGTGGGAGTCGGAACGGAAACCTCCTGTACGGTAGCGGTAGCGGTGGCCGTACATCCATTGTCGGTCGTTCCGGTCACCGTGTAGGTACCGGCTCCGACGGTAACGGAGGCATCGGTTTGCCCGTCGCTCCATACATAACTCGTATAGCCCGTTGCCGTCAAGGTTGTGGTCAGCGCTTCACAGATTTCTGTGACGCCCGTAATAGCGATCAAGGGAGAATCGAAGACACCCGGAATCGTTCCAGAAGCCGAAACTGTACAGCCATTGGACAGATCGGTGACCGTCACTTGGTAGGTGTTGGGACCGCAAAGGCCTGTGGCCGTTTGACCGGTCTGGCCGTTGTTCCAAGCAAAAGCAAACTGACCGCTGCCCCCCGAAACGTTGGCCGTTGTTGACCCGTTGCACGCTTGATAGCAATAGTTGTCCAAAAAAGCGCTTACCGCCACGCTGTGGTCACAGCCGACGATACAGTTGTTTTCCCGGCCGCCAAGCGTCAATGCACCGGCATTGTCGGGATCGAGCCACGGCTTCAACTGGGTAGATGCCGTGGGGCCGTTCGACTGCCAGTGGTACGAAAATTTGCCGTACAAGTCAGGATCGTTCGGCGAGTTGCAGAAAGAAGAGCCTCCGGTCAAGGTGCCCACGATCTGGCCGTTGTTGTTGAACAAAGGTGAACCCGAAGAGCCGCCCTCTGTCACCCCGTGGCCATTGGCGGTGGCCACCCAGGACATGATCCAGTGGGTATTGGGGACGACACCGCCCCATGAGGCGGATTGGGTGGCCGCTCCGAAGGTGGAGATTTTTTTGATATCGCCCGCCGGATGGTGGATACCCACGCCTCCGGTGGTGGGAGTGTTTTGAGCGTTCCATCCGTTGTAATAGGCATTGAAGTTGGCAGGAATTTGCCCGCTCAGGGTGACCAAGAGCAAATCGGAACCGGAGTTTCCGCCCCCGTCGTTGCTGTCGGAATTGAGCGTACAGCCCGTGATGGTATTGGAACCGGGTTGCGAACCTGGATTCGGACAACCCGCCGCTTCAAAGTTGAAGTAGAAAACCCATTGGCTGCGGTCGTTGGCTGTAGCTCCCTCACCGCAGTGTAGCGCAGTCAGGAAAAATGGGGTACAGTTTTGGCGCAGGTTGTTCACCAAACTGCCCGTGCACCAGAAAAATTGGTTTGCGTTTCTGATCAGAATCCTGGCCACTCCGCGCTTTTCATCCTGCCAGTTGTTGCCCTCGGGCACACAGTTGATGTTCACCTCACAAGGTTCGGAACTGCCGAAATCCATCGCCGTGCGCGTAGTACGGGTGTAGGGCACATTTTGATAGGCCCAGCCCAGATCGGCCAGCACGAAAGGACGGGCATAGCGGACATTCGCGCCCTTCGGCTCGAGATATTCCACCACCACTTGGTCGTAGTGCACCATTTCAGTGGCGAAAAATCCGTCGGCGGGATTGTTCTCCGAAGTGAAAGCGCCGTACACTTCCTTGCCGTCGGCAGCATACACCCAAAGTTTGCCGCCCGCGGGCAAATTGAATTTTTCCCAATACAGGACGGTGCCCAATGCGCCGGGAGCATCGAGGCGCAAGCGCCACAAGCGGTCGCCACCGGGCAGGTCGGTCCATTGGCCGGAGTTGCCCGCGTCCAATCCGACGGACAAGATCGTTCCGACCAATGGGGGATGGCCGTCTTTTTCGTTGGCCAGTTCCTGTTGACGCACTTTGTCCCAATCAGGAGCCGGAACGGAAAATTTTTGGACGCCTTCCAAAGTCAGGCCACTTTCGGGCCGCAGCGTGAAAGGAGTACCGCCTTGGCTGATCTGCGCCCAAACAGGGGCGACAGTTGCGGCCATCGTCAAAATAAGTAAAGTAATTCTTTTCATGTGAAAAGGTTGGATGTAAAAAAATTCGTTGAATATAAAAAACAGTAATCCTTGATGTGATCGTCTCTGAGGCCCGTTTACACTATCCGATTGCTCTGACCCAATCCGCACGGGCCGATTTTCTTTTTCTATGATAAGGCCGAATCAAAACTTGAAAAGCAGGAAAGCACTTGCAAATCGCAAAATTATTTTTTTCTCTTGATTCTTTCCAGAAAAAAGAGAAAATTTATTTTAAACCTCACTGCAATATTCATAGGGTGATTTAGCCCGCTTATGCTAACACCCCAAGGCATCAGCCGAAGAATTCAACCCAAAATTGTCATTAGGCTCTTTTTGATCTGCTCAATTTGGGTCTTTATCGGACTTTTTCAGCGGTAGCGTTTGGACGGTTCGCAAGGTGATTTGTACCTGGATGGACTTTCTTTTTCTTCTTCCCAAAAAGAAAAAGAAACCAAAGTAAATCCCGATTAAATC
>JBEIJQ010000215.1:0-4265 GCA_040380145.1 Lewinellaceae bacterium
GCGGTGGAGGGCAGCAGGTCTTCGCCGCGGACGATGCGGTCCACCCCGAAATGCAGGTCATCGGCCAAGGAGGCCACCTGGTAGGCGGGAACCTCGTCGCGGCGCCTGACCACAAAGGAGCCGATGACCTCTGAAAGGTCGAGGGAACAAGGGCCGGAGCCGGCATCGTGAAACGAAACGACTTTGCCCGCCGGCACGTGCAGCCGCCACGACAGGCCTTCGCGATCGAAAGGAAGCTCTTTGCGTGCGCAGGTGCCGGGATATAGGCCGCCCGCTGCGGTCTGCTGCAACTGTGCGCGCGAACATTCGCAGGCGAAAAGGTGTCCGCCTTCCCGCAATCGGGCCAACAGTTTTTCGTAAAGTCCCAAGCGGTGCCGTTGCGACCAGTTGGCCTCGAAATCGGCCGCATCGCGGGGCCCTTCCTGCCATTCGATGCCCAACCAACGGAGGCTCTCGAAGATGTCTTCCACATAAGCGGGCCGCTTGCGGTCGGCATCGAGGTCGTCTATGCGGAGCAGTAACCGCGCGCCTTCTTGGCGCGCCAAGCGCCAAGTGCGCACGAAAGAGATCGCGTTGCCGACGTGCAGAAATCCGCTGGGGGTGGGCGCGAGTCTGAACAAAGCCATGGAACGGGATTTTCAGATAAATTTGTCCTCTGGTATGCAAGTGTACGAAAATTTCCCTTTGCAGGGGCACAACACCTTTGGGATCGCCGCGGTCGCGGAGCGGTTTGTCGCCGTTTCCACCTTGGAGGAATTGCGCGCGGCCGTCCGCCTGCCCGGCCCGGTACGCCTGCTCGGCGGCGGCAGCAACGTCCTCTTGAGGGGGGCGATTTCGGGAACCGTCGTACAGATGGCGCTGCGGGGATTCCAGGAGCTCGGCCCCGGACCAGGTGGCACGGAATTGGTGCGCTCTGCGGCCGGCGAGCCTTGGCACGGCTTGGTGCAATGGTCGCTGGACAGGGGCCTTTCTGGGATCGAAAATCTGTCGCTGATCCCCGGCACCGTGGGCGCGGCCCCCATCCAGAACATCGGCGCGTACGGAGTGGAGCTCTGCGATGTTTTCCACGAATTGGAAGCCCTGCACCTCGAAAGCGGGGAAATCCGTCTTTTCGGGGCGTCCGATTGTGCCTTTGGGTACCGCGACAGTGTTTTCAAAAATTCATTGAAGGGGCAGTACGCCATTGTTTCCGTCACCTTGGCCCTTCGCCGCGAGCCCGAACTGCGCCTCGATTACGGCGACATCCGCCGCGAGCTGGCGTCAATGGGCGTGGAGCGCCCCATGGCCAAAGACATCGGCGAGGCCGTTTGTCGCATCCGCCGCAGCAAGTTGCCCGATCCCTCGGTGCTGGGCAACGCGGGCAGTTTTTTCAAAAACCCCACCGTCCCTTCAGAGCGCTACGCAGAGTTGCAGGAGCGCTTCCCCGACCTGCCCGGCTATCCCGGCCCGAATGGCGTCAAAGTGCCCGCCGGCTGGCTCATCGAACGCTGCGGTTGGAAAGGACGGCAAATAGGCCGTGCCGGCTGTCACGAAAGGCAGGCCCTCGTGCTGGTCAATCTCGGCGGCGCCGATGGAAGGGAAATCGAGGCTCTGTCGGACGAAATCCGCCGCGACGTGGCCGAACGGTTCGACATCCGGCTGGAATGTGAAGTCAATTTTTGGTGAGCGGCCTTTTTCGACCAAATATTTGCTTAATATTGCGGCTCTCTGCTTTACACAGGATTTACATGGCCATTTTTTTTCGACAATTTTTCCAAAAAGCATCGAAAACCCGAACCGACCGCCCGATGAAAAAAACATATACACTCCTCATTGCCCTTTTGATCGTTGGAGCCGCCCGGGCGCAATCCTATGAAGCCACCCGTTTTTATCTCGGCGGCCACTTGGCCGGCAGTTTTCCTTGGATATTGAACCAAAACAACTACGGCCTGCCCGAATTGCGGTACAAGCCTTCTCCGGGATTTTCCGGTGGCTTGGTGGCGGGAGTCAGCATCACCTCCCAGCATCAGATCCAACTCGAGGTTTCGTACGCGCTGCTCGGCCAGACCTACGAGGACGATATCTTCGGGGGCTCCATCCCGATCCGAAAAGACATCGATCTTTCTTATGTGCAGATGCCCTTGATGTACCGCTTTGGGATGAAGCGTGCCAAGGACGCGATGTTTTACACCGATGTCACCACTTTCTTTTTCACAGCGGGCATACAGCCCGGTTTTTTGATCGGACAGGGCATCGATTGGAAAGTAGAGGGCGAGGACAAAACCTGGGAAGAAGTCTATGCGCGTTTTTCCGACCCCAGCTACGGATATTCCAGCATCCTGCAAGCGCCCAGCAGCGGCAGCAAGCAGTACAAATCTTTTGATCTCGGCGCTGCGGGCGGTTTCGGCGTACAGCATTTTTTCAACGAAAGATTGCTGCTCAGTGTGGAGCTTCGCGCCTATCTGGGGCTGCTCGACATCAACGAAGACGCTTGGCGGGTGCCCAACCGATCGGGCAACTACGGCTCCTCGGCGAACTTTTCCGCCGGTCTTCGCTTGAACGCATCCTACATTTTTTAGTCCCCGGAAAACCCGACCTTTCCTGCGATGCAGCAGACCATTCAGAGATTTCCGCCCATCCTGCTCCAAGAAATGGAGCGCGCCGGCCTCATGGAACGGCAGGACACGAAATTTGCGCTGCCCCAGGTCTTTCTGCCAGAATTGCTCAAAACGCTGCTGGACGATTACCGCGTACTCGAGGTGCAGGGTGTGCGCAGCAACCACTATCGGTCGCTTTATTTCGATACGCCGGAATATTCTTTTTTCAGGGCGCACCACAACAAAGCCCTCAACCGCGTGAAGGTCCGCTACCGGTTGTACGCCGACAGCGGGCTTTGTTTTTTTGAGATCAAACAAAAAAACAACCGTCGCCGCACCGAGAAATCCCGCATTCAGGTAGAATCCCCCGCCATGGCCCTTCGCGGCCCCGAACTGCGGTTTTTGGCCGAAAAGACCGGACTGGACGGCACCAAGCTCCAAGCGGCTCTCTGGGTCGAATACAACCGCACGACGCTGGTGCGCAAGGATCTGTCGGAGCGCCTCACGCTCGACACCGAACTGCGGTTTTGGAGTCCCGATCGCGAAAAGATTTTCGAATTGCCTGGCCTGGCCATTTTGGAGCTCAAGCAGGGGCGGGCCACCCGCCAATCTCCAGTGGCGGACTCCCTCCGCAACGCCCATATCCGGCCCCTTTCGGTCAGCAAATACTGTTTTGCCGCGATGGGACTCGGTTTTCCCGTGAAATACAACCTTTTCAAGACCAAACTTTTGCGACTGAGCAAACTCGTCAACGATGATACCCTACGCCAACTTGCCCACGCTGCTCCTCTGGATGGACACCCTGCTGTTCGATGAACTGGGCATCGGCCTGATGGCCGACCTGGTTTCCACTGCCGCCATCGTGCTGCTGATCTATCGACCCACGCGCCAGCATGCCGATTACGTGTTCACGTTCTTCGTGTTCAACCTGCTGATCTTTTTCCTCTGCTCTCTGATGGTCCGTTTCGACCTGGGCGCGGGTTTCGCCTTCGGTCTGTTCGCCTTGTTTTCGATCATGCGTCTGCGCACCAGCGCGATCAGTACCAAGGACATGACCTATCTTTTCTCGGTGATCTGCCTCGGGATCTTCAACGCGATGAAAACGGACGGCGAATTTCCGATCATCGTGGTGGACTTGCTCATTGTGGGCGCCCTTTTCGTTCTGGAACGCTTCTGTTTCCGGGACGCCCTCTCGATGGTTTTGGTCAACTACGAAAACATTGCCCTGATCAACGAAGGCCGCTGGAACGAACTCCGAGAGGATCTGGAAAAGAGGACCGGCTTCCAGATCGAAAAAGTCCAGGTCGAAACCATTGACTACCTCAACGACAGCGCCAAACTCATCGTCTATTACAAGCCCGTCGGCGACCGATTCGTTCCGCCGGGCAGGATGTGAGGGCAGGGGACCGCTGATGGGAATGATCGGCGGGATTACAGGATTTTTTGTGGGAACTCTTGCTTGGGGGCGAAAGTAAAATTGCCCTTCGTGTTGGAAATGAGGGCAAATACAAGCAGGATAACGCCGGGCGTCCCTGAAACGGTGATATGGTATTGAACCCAAAATTGTCATGAAAAAAAATTCCTAATGGTCGCCATTAGGAATTTTTATTTGCAAAAAACTGAAAAACAGTCCATAAAAAACGATTCTGATCATCAAAAATCGAATAGCGACGAGTTAGAATTTCTTAC
>JBEIJQ010000216.1:0-4240 GCA_040380145.1 Lewinellaceae bacterium
CACGGCCGGATCGAAGGTGACTTGGCAGACCTCGGCGTGACCGGTCGTTCCGCTGCACACTTCTTTGTAAGTGGGGTTGGGCTTGGGGCCTCCACTGTATCCCGAAACGACGCTTTTGACGCCCTCTATGCGCTGGAACATGGCCTCGACGCACCAGAAACAACCGGCGCCCAAAGTGATGGTTTCCATATTCGGATCATTCGGCATAACGGTAGGGGAGGGTTGGGTGGCAGAAATGGGGGCAGTGGTGTCTGTTTTGGGCGCGCAACCCAAAATAATCGCAAAACAAGCCTGCAAACAAAGTGCGTACGAAAGAAATTTCATCATAGGGGCCTTTAAACGCAATAAGTAACTATCTTTGCGCCGATTTGTTCAATCCCATCACCTAAACCATCAAAAACCCAGATCATGGCCAAAAAAATCGCCATCAACGGCTTTGGACGCATCGGGCGGCTCACCCTCCGCAACCTGCTGAAAAACCCCAACGTGGAGGTAGTTGCGATCAACGACCTCACGGACAATCAGACCCTCGCGCACTTGTTCAAGTACGACACGATGCACGGGAAGTTTGATGGCACCGTGGAAGCCAACGACGAGTTCATCGTCATCAATGGCAAGAAAATCCGCGGTCTGTCCGAGCGCAATCCGGCCAATCTCCCTTGGAAAGAACTCGGTGTGGAAGTGGTGCTCGAATGCACCGGCATCTTCCTCGACCGCGACAAGGCTTCCCTCCACCTGCAGGCCGGCTGCCGCCGCGTGGTGCTCTCCGCGCCGCCCAAGGCCGACGATGTGCCGACCTTCGTGATCGGTGCCAACGAAAAACAGATCAAGGACTCCGACACGGTGATTTCCAACGCTTCCTGCACCACCAACTGCCTAGTGCCGATGGTGATGGTGCTCGACGCCCATTTCGGCGTGGAACAGCTCTTCATGTCCACGATCCACGCCTACACTTCCGACCAGAACATCCAGGACGGTCCCCACAAAGACCTGCGCCGCGCCCGCGCCGCTGCCGAGAACATCGTTCCCACCTCCACCGGAGCGGCCAAAGCAGTGGTGATGGTGGCCCCGCACCTCAAGGGAAAAATCGCCGCCCACGCCCTGCGCGTGCCCGTGGCCACCGGCTCTCTGACCGACCTGACCTGCACCCTGAAAAAATCGGCCACCGTCGAACAGATCAACGAGGCTTTCAAATCCGCTGCCGATGCCCATCTCAAAGGCGTGCTGGAGTATACCGACGAGCCGATCGTGTCGAGCGACATCGTGCGCAACACGCACTCGGTCATCTTCGACTCTGGACTCACTCAGGTCAACGGCAACACCTGCCGCATCGTGGGCTGGTACGACAACGAAGCAGGCTACTCCGCCCGCTTGGCCGACCTCGCCTCGATGGTCTGAACCAAAGCCGATAGATTGCCGAGGCAGTCACGGCATTCCGATCATACTTGAAGGGGGTAATGGGCAATCGCTCGTTACCCCCTCTCTTTTGGACGGTTTTTCTCTTGGAAAAAATGCGCGGCGATGCTATGCACATTTTTTTTGACCAATAGTTTGAGAGGATCGAATCCCGACTTTTTTTTTGTTTCCAAAATACTAAATTTGCGTTTTTTAGCCTACAATTGGGGCTTTGAGCCAATTGGCCCGTTATTTGCAAACCGCTCCGGAAAAGTTTCATTTTTACCCAACCCCATTTTTTATGAGATCCTTCCTTGCTTTGTTCACTTGGGCCGTTTTGCCCCTGGCACTGTTCGGCCAATCCAACTATTCGGACTATTCCGCTTCCGACCGGGAAACGGTGTTCACCGACAATTTTTCCTCCAATGTAAACGATTGGCCCACAGGTGTTAATGAAAAGCACAATGTACGGTTTGAAAAAGGTTCCTATATCGTACAGGACTTGCAGACCGGAGGCGGTTCCACCCGTTCTTGGAAAAAATTCGACGAATTGGATCCGGCCCTGAACTTCGAGATCGAGGTGCGCATGCGGATTGTTTCTTCTCCTGATCCGACTGACGGCCACGCTATTTTTTGGGGCGCCGATTCCGAAACCGAGGAGAAATATCGCTTTTTTCTGACCAAAAAGGGTTCATACTCCATCGATTTGTACGACGGCGCCGGTTTCCGCGATTTTCTTTCGTGGACGCCCACTTCCGCGGACATGAACAAGTTCAACAAGATCACCGTGCGCAAGGTGGACGGCACCTATTACTTTTTCCTGAACGAGGAGCTGGTGCACGAAATGCCCTACGAACCCTTCCGGGGCAGTGTCTTTGGTTTCCATTGCGGAACTGGCGCTACCTTGGCCTTCGACGATCTCAAAATCTCCTACCTGCCCTCCGACGGTATGGCATTCGTCGGACGGGCCATCATGGCGATCGCCGAAGAATACGATGCCTACGACGGTGAACAGATGGAGGAAGTTTTCTTCGATGACTTCGAAGACAATTCCAACTCTTGGGCCGACGGCTACAAAGCCGGTCAGTACGACATGAAAGTGCGGGACGGCGTCTATACCATCAAGTCGCTCAACGACAATGCCCGCGTCGCGTGGTGCTCCGATTGTACGGTTGACGATACCCGCGATTGGCAATTGGATGTACGGATGCGCTGGATCAGCGGTAAAACCACCACAGGTCACCAGCTTTGGTTCGGTGAAGACAGCGAGACGGGCAAAGGTTATTCCTTTGCCTTCAATGCCGGAGGCAAATATGCAGTGGAATTCTACAAAGGCGATGGAGAGGGCTACTTGGCTTATCAGTCTTACACCGAAAGTTCGGCCATCGACAAAGAAGGATGGAACAAGCTCACCGTTCGCAAAGTGCTCGACAATTATATGTTCTATATAAACGAAGAGCTGGTGTTCACCACTCCGTACCGCCCGTTTGTCGGCCCTCGGATCGGCGTGGCAGTGGGCGGCTACAGTACGGTCGAAATCGATGCCATCAGGTCTGTCTATCTCGGCATTCCCAACTTGGACGACATCCAAGTGGAAGACGAAGAGGTCGCGGCTCCTCCCGCCAAAGAAACGCCTGCCGCCAACCCGAATGCTCCGAGCATCACCATCAAACAACCCAAGATCACGGCCAACCGAGCCACGACCCACATGAACACGGTACGGGTGTCGGGTGTCGTCAAAAGCCCTGCCGGCCTCCAAGGCATGCGCGTCACATTGAACGGCGTGAAGGTGCAGATCGACGACGACGGCTATTTCACCGCCGAACTGGCCATCGACGAGGGCGACAACGAAATCACCGTCATTGCCACCGATGCCAAAGGATTGACTTCCACCCAGAAATTCACTGTGGAGTTCGAACCTTGATCGATCATTGGTTTATTGAAATGGGCGTCTCTGTCTCAGGGGCGCCCATTTTTTTTTTGCAACTACGCGAGTTTACAATTTCTTAATATAGGACGGGAGAAAATGCGGCTTACTTTTGTCCCCCCAAGCATTTCTCAGCAAAACCCGTCCGATGCTGGTCAATTTTATTTTTGGACTGGACAGCACCCACGCCATTTTTCTTCTGGTCTGCCTCGCCGCAGTTTGCCTGTTCGAATTCATCAACGGCTTCCACGACACGGCCAACGCCGTGGCCACGGTGATCTACACCCGGTCGCTCAAACCACGCTTTGCCGTCGTCTGGTCGGGTATCTGGAATTTCGTGGGCGTATTCGTCGGCATCGGCGTGGCGATGAAGATCATCAAGTTGCTGCCCCTCGGAGCCATGGCCGACGAACACCTGGGCGAGAGCATCGCCATGGTGCTGGCCGTTCTGCTTTCCGCGATTTTTTGGAATCTTTTCACTTGGTATTACGGAATCCCGTGCTCCAGTTCGCACACCATGATCGGCGCCTTGGTTGGTGGAGGCTTCTTTTTCGCCATCCTGACCAAGGATCCGCAAAAGCCCTGGCACCAAGCGGCCAAAGATGTACCCTGGGACAAGGCCCTCGAAGTGGGAGAGGGGCTTTTGTTGGCCCCTGCCCTCGGTTTCGCCACCGCCATTCTGATGATGCTCTTGATGCGCTGGATGATCAAGAACAAGTCCATTTTCAAGGCCCCCGAAGAAGGCAAGGAACCGCCCTTCTGGATCCGGGCCGTCCTGATCGGCACTTGTACAGGGGTCAGTTTCGCCCACGGTTCCAACGACGGGCAAAAAGGGGTGGGGCTCATGCTGGTGATCTTGATGGGCTTTTCGCCCGTATTTTTCGCTCTCAACCCGGATGTTGATCTGGCGCGTACCTC
>JBEIJQ010000217.1:0-4217 GCA_040380145.1 Lewinellaceae bacterium
ATCATAAACGCGAGTTTTACGGTCGCCCCCCAAGCAAAGGAACAGCCGTGAGGAGAACGAAAAGATAAAGGAGGGCAAAGGGGATGAGCTGTGGAACGACCAGCCCCAAAAGAACAGCCACAAGGACACGGACGCGCGTTGGACAAAGAAGTACAACGAGACGTTCTATGGTTACAAAAACCATACGAAAGTGGACGAAAAAAGCAAATCCATTGATAAATATGTAGTTACGGACACCTCCGTGCACGACTCGTAAGTGCTGGGGGATTTGTTGACGGAAGAGGACCGGGGCCAAGAGCTATACGCCTACACGGGAGAGGAGCAGGAAAAGACGATCCACCGTTACGGGATGGTCAACAAGGTCCAAGAACAGGCTTATCGGAACAGGCCGTTGAGCGATGAGCAAAAAATGAGAAACCGTGAAAAATCAAAGAAGCGGGTGATGGTCGAGCATGTGTACGGGTATATGGAACAAAGCATGAAGGGGCTGGTCGTGAAGTGCGTGGGCATAGCGAGGGCAAGCGCGACTATCGGACTTATGAACCTGACTTACAATTTGTTCCGGTATGAGCAGGTTGTCAGATTGAATCTGATGTGAGCCAACCGACCGCCCACTAACATTCACAATAAAAAAATTTATTTTTATAGCAAAACCCCCAAAAATCCATCTTCTTCGGATGAATTTCCCCGATAGTCGACTAGGCCCGGCGAATTTTTTCCCCAAAAGCCACTGAAAAATCCCGAACACAGAGCGGGCCAAAGAGAGCCGTTCTGCAACGAAGCTGAAAAGTCAATTTTTAGAACCCCCCTAATGACAATTTTGGGGTTAATCCTGAAAATCCTGATTCTGACAAATAGAGGAGCCCCCAAAAGCCCCACAATTTTTCCCATGCCCCCACTTCCATTGCCCCCACTCCGTCAATCCCCCCACCACCCCCAAAAAATCCTGAAAACCCCGTTTCCGACAAAAAATGAGTACAGCTAAAAATTGACTTTTTATCCGTTTTGTCAATTTTAAAATTTACTTTTGTGTATATATTGTCAATGCATCATTTTACTTTATGGGCGTAAACTCTTTGCAGTTCCAGCACTTGGAACAAAAAATCCGGGTTTTGGAACCCCTGAAACAGGTGGCCGTGCCGCCGACCGGATGGGTCAAGGCGCTTCGGACGGCCCTTGGGATGACCCTGCAGCAACTGGCACACAGGCTTTCCATGTCCAAACAAGCAGTGCAGGCCCTTGAAAAGCGGGAAAGCCAAGGGGCCGTCACCCTCAAAACGCTTCAAGAGGTGGCGCGTGCCATGGACATGCAGCTGGTGTACGGCTTCGTGCCCAACGACGGATCGTTGGAGGCGCTGATCGAAAAACGGGCCATCGAACTGGCGGCCAAGATCGTAGGCCGCACCGACCGCACCATGCAACTCGAAGAACAGGCCAACTCCCCCGAACGCTTGGCTTCGGCCATCCGGGAAAGGGCCGAAGCGATAAAAAAAGAAAAACCGTCAGCGCTATGGGATTAGATTGGTCGTACATCCATGGTCAAACTCCATTGTATGAAGAAGAAAAAGAAGGACTGAAGATCCTTACGATCGCCACCCGTGGCGAGTTGGACGAGTTCGAGCAGCAAAACATCGAGCAGGCCGTGCAATGGGTATTGGTGAGGTCTTTCCGCCCAGATGTGGTTTTTACGGAAAAATTCATTTGCGCGCTGCATAGGCGCATGTATGCCGAAGTTTGGAACTGGGCCGGGAAATTTCGCAAGACCAACAAAAACATCGGAGCGGACAAGTGGCAAATATCTACCCAATTGAAATGCCTGCTCGATGATGCCCTGTTTTGGCACGCCCACCAAACCTATCCGCCGGATGAGTTGGCGCTTCGTTTCAAACATCGGCTGGTCAGCATTCACTGTTTCCCCAACGGCAACGGAAGACACAGTCGCCTCATGGCCGATCTTATCATCGAAAAGTTGTATCGCCGACCAGTATTCAGCTGGGGCGTAACCGACCTTGTCCAAGGCGGCGATGCCAGAAATGCCTACATCGAGGCAGTCAGGGCTGCCGACAGGGGCGCCATGGGGCCGCTCTTGACCTTTGCTCGGTCCTGATGCTGATTGCCCACAACCAGACCGGGTCAGACAAAAAGAGCCCCCCATCATTCCGCCCCAACGCATCCAATGCCCATATGTCCCCACGGAACCGGAGGTGCCGAAAACAATCCTGAAAATCCTGATTCAGACAAAATAGGCGGGCAAGACGTTCCCAATGACAATTTTGGGATTATGTTGAGAAATCGCCCAAAAAAATCCGCCGCCCATGGTTCCATGGGCGGCGGATCGGAAACACAGGTCGCGCAAGGGGCGATCACTTCTTTTCTTTGAGCGGCTTTTCTTTGGCCTTTTTGGCGTCTTTGACCGCTTTGTACTTGACCTTGGGCTGCGTGAGCACGAAGTATTCGTTGTCGCCGAACTTGACCTTTTCGGTCTTGAATTTGCCCGGCGCGAGGGTAACGGTGGCTTGGTAGTTCTTTTTGCCTTTTTTGAAGGTCTTGGACTTGATCGTCACCGTTCCTTCGAGATTTTCCACGCCCAAGAGGTAGTAGCCGGCGTATTTTTTCTCCTTGCCGGTGTACGGCATCGAGGCGCAGACCAGTTCTTCGCCGGTGACCGTGTAGAAGTAGGACTGGTCGGGCATCGTTCCTTTGGGTTTGAACATCAGCACCGTGCGCAGCGGTTTTTGATAGGCCAAGCAGATCGAAGCGGTATCGGTGCGGATCAGATAGGCTTGGGCCGAATCCACATAGGTCAAGGGATCGTTGGTGATCAGGGTCCAATCGAATTTCCGGCGCTTGATGCGCGTGTCGGCGAAGTCCTCTTCGTGGACCAACACGCCCTCTATTTTGCGTCCGGGAACCAGCACCTCGATTTCAGCGCCCGGCTTGAGCGCGGCCGGTTCGCCCGAAGGCGTGGTGGCGTGGAAGCAAACGCCGGATTCCGAGCCATAGAAAAACTGGCTCTCGCCGTAGGTGGACATTTCGCTGCGTACCCACTGATCGGGAGTGAAAAATTCGGAAACGACGAACTTTACCTCGTTGGAACAATCGGCGAAACACTCTGCCGGGAAGCGTATTTCGGTGCCGTTGAGGGCTTTCACGATGACCCGGCGCTTGCCGCAGGGGATCGAAAACTCGTTGTCCTCGGAAGTCAACGACAACGGCGGCGGCGGCGGGGGAGGCGGCGGGGGAGCCGTTTCTTTGGCTACCGGCGGCGGCGGCGGGGGCGGCGGAATGAAATCAAAGCAGGTAGCCTTGATCTCTGCGCGGCGATTTTTGGCGCGGTTGGCCTCTGTGGTGTTGGGCAAAAGGGGCTTGCTGAAGCCGTACGCCACCATGTACATCCGGTTGACCGCCACGCGGCGCTTTTCCAGGGCCAGGTTGACCGACAGGGCGCGCTTGAGCGAAAAACTCTCGTTGGAAGACGCGGAACCCACATTGTCGGTGTGGCCCTCGATCCGCACGACGAACGAATCCTGTTTCGACAGATAGTCCGCCACGGAATCCAATGTGGGGATGTTGGCGGGCGGGATTTCGATGCCGCCGTAAGGGAAGTTGACCACCCAACGCCGCTCGTGCGTAAGAGTGTCCTGCGCGAAGACCCCCAAGGGAAGCAGCAGCACCAAAAACAAAATGGAACGCATGTTCAATGGATTGAAAAATGAATATCAACGGGTTATTTGAAAAAACAAGTCGAGATCGCTCTGCAAGCGCCCCGACACCTATGCGCAAAAATAGAATTTTTTCTTTTGGCCCGAACAAAAATTTGCACCCCAAAACTTGTTAGTTCCGATTATGCCCGTATCTTTGCGCACGCTTTGACCAAAGCCTCCCAGGAGAGATGTCCGAGTGGTCGAAGGAGCACGCCTGGAAAGTGTGTATACCCCACAAGGGTATCGTGGGTTCGAATCCCACTCTCTCCGCAGCCCAAAAACGCCCCAAAACCTGGGGCGTTTTTTATTGAATATCAAGGAGTTTGTTTTCGGGAAAAATCTACTTTTGGGGGTGCTTAGTATAGCTTTTAGCAGCCTTTTTGGAGATATCCAACAGCATTTTCGCCCCTACTTTCTTGGACAAATCCTCGATTCTATCAGCCTTGGAGAGCTTCTTGTTCGGTTCGGGACAGATCAACGCCTCCACTACATCTCTGGCAAAATCCTTTGGGG
>JBEIJQ010000218.1:0-4138 GCA_040380145.1 Lewinellaceae bacterium
GGCGCCAAAGGTTTTGTGCCCGCGCCGCTATTTTAATTTAGCCTTTTTTCGTTTGTGTTTTCGAAAAATTTAGTGACAAAAAGAATTATTTTTAAAAAATAAAAAATAATTGATCTTGTTCTCGATGCGATCCGGGTAGCCCAATGCTGTAGCATTGCCGAAAACCAATCAACAAACATCATTTTAGAACACAAGGTTTGGCCAGAGCCCCCAAAAATCACACCGATTCCCCGATCAAAAAATCCATCTTCAGACAAAAGAAACTTATTTTGCCCCACCTTCCGGAATGTATTTGAAGCCGATCGGCATTTTTTGGGCGCTCTTGTGGGCCTTGCCGTTGTTGGGGCAGGGCGATCCCGGCCTCAGCAATCGGAGGCTGCATGCCTTTTCTCTGGAAAAAGACACGATCCTGCTGGATACCCTGACGGTTTTTCCCAGAAGCCTGGAAATTGTTTCGGCAACTGGCGACACGCTGGCCGCCGATGCTTATCGGATTTCGGACAACCGGCTGGTCTGGGCCCGGAAACCGCCCGGCGACTCTGTGCGGATTTCATACAGAGTGATGCCGTACGGCCTCGGTCGCCCGGCAGATCCGCTCTTTGGAGCCGCCGGAAAAGGATCGGTCCTGCTGGCCGACACCTCCGGTTTTTACCGTCCGTCCAATGCGGCCGCCCTCGCCAAAATGGAGTTTCGCGGACTGGACTACAGCGGCAGTTTCGAACGGGGCATCTCGTTCGGCAACAACCAGAGCCTTGTGGTCAATTCCAGTTTCAACCTCCAACTGGCGGGCAAACTGGGCCAGGATCTGGAGATCAACGCGGCCCTGACGGACGCCAACATTCCCTTGCAGGCAGCGGGAAATACCGCTCAATTGCAGGAGTTGGACCGTATTTTTATTCAGATAAAAAGAAAAAAAACAATCCTCACGGCCGGGGATTACGAATTGAAAAAACCGGGCGAAAGTTATTTTTTGAATTATCTGAAAAAGGCCCAAGGCGCGACCCTGCAGACCGAAATCGCGCTTCCCGATCGGGGCGTTTTGCGCTTGGACGGCAGCCTGGCCATTTCGCGGGGAAAGTTCGGCAGGAATGTTTTTCAGGGAAAAGAAGGCAACCAAGGCCCGTACCGCCTCACCGGCAACGACGGGGAAACCTTCATCATCGTATTGTCGGGTACCGAACGGGTGTTCGTGGACGGTCGGCCCGTGCAGCGCGGCCAAGACAAAGATTATGTGATCGACTACAACACCGGAGAAATTGTGTTCACGGCCAACCGCCTGATCACCAAAGATATCCGCATACAGGTGGAGTTCGGGTACGCGGTGCAGAACTATGTGCGGACCCTCTACGCAGCCAACGCAGCTTGGCGGATGGGTCGCTGGGGAGCGCACGCGCATGTTTTTTCCGAACAGGACGGGCGCAACCAAACGGCACTTTTTTCCCCGGGCGAAGACGACCGCCGCATCTTGGCCGAGGCGGGCGACGATCCCAACCGGGCCATCCGTCCCGCGATCGACACGCTTCCGCAGGGCTTCGATCCCAATCGCATCCAATATCGGTTGGTGGACACGCTGGTGAACGGAATCCAATACGACAGCGTGCTCGTCTATTCCACCGATCCCGTGCGCGCCCGATATGTGGCCAGTTTTTTGTCGGTCGGCCCGGGCAATGGCGATTACCGCCTGCTCCAGAGTTCAGCCAACGGACGGGTCTATGAGTGGGTCGCGCCCGATCCGGCCACCGGTCGCCGTCGGGGCGACCATTCTCCGATCGTGCGGTTGGTCAGCCCTAAGCGCCTGCAGGTCTTCGCGTTCGGCGGGGAAGCGCAGGTCGGCCCGTCCGGGCTGATCAACGCCGAGATCGCCGTCAGCCGCAACGACCTCAACACCCTTTCCGACCGCGACGGCGACGACGACAACGGTCTGGCCGTACAGTTCGGCTACCGCGATCGGATCGTCTTTTTTTCCCAAAAAAACAGCCCCGAAAAAGACACCGCCGGCCGAACCGTCGAACTCCTGCTGGACGCCCGCTACGAAGGCCTGCAAAGAAATTTCCAATGGGCGGAGCCGTACCGCCGTCGCGAATTTGCCCGTGATTGGAACACCGATGCGATCGCGCAGCGAACAGCCGAGCACCTCGGGACTTTCGGCGCCACGCTTCGCGATACCCGCCACGGACAGGTGCGCTACGAAATTTCCGGGCTGCTCAAAGACAGCCTGTACCGCGGCCTGCGCCAAGAGGCCCATTGGGACCTCCGTTTCGGCGGTTTGCGGACGGTTTTCAACGGCAGTCTCGTGCAGACCGACGGTCCGTCCGAAAAAACCGTTTTTTGGCGGCCCAATCTGTCCCTGTCCTATTCCGTGCCCAAGTGGGCGCAGTTCACCCTCGGCGCGTACGCCGAACGAGAGGACAACCGCCGCCGCGAACGATTGGCAGACACCTTGCTGGCCGGTTCGTTCCGTTGGGACATCCTTCGCGCCTGGGCCGAACTGCCGAGCGCCGACAGCAGCCTGTTCGTCCGGTTGGCCGCCCAATACAGACGCGATTACAGCGCCGACAGCCTGGACCTGTCGCTCAACAGCGAAGCTCGGGAGGCTTCCCTGTCGGGCGCTTGGGCCGATCCGCGCCGAAAAATCCGTTTGCAGGGCAGTTTGGTCTGGCGCGATCTGCGCGTAACGGACACTCTGCTGCTCGACGAACGGTCGCAGGATACTTGGCTGGGGCGCTTGGAATACGGACAAACCTTCGCCAAAGGAGCCGTCCGACTCAATACCCTGTACCAATTGGGCACCGGGCAGCAACGGCAGACCGATTATGTGTATCTGCGCGTCAATCCAGGCGAGGGCTCTTATGCTTGGCTCGATCGCAACTTGGACAGCATTCCGCAGCTCAACGAGTTCGAGATCAGTCCTTTTCAAGACCAGGCCTCTTATGTTCGGGTCACCCAGTTCACCGATCGCTTTGTGCGCACGGCCGATCTGTTGTTCACCCAGAGCCTGCACTTGACGCCCAAGCAGGCGTGGCCCAAAGCGGCCAAGGGGAGTTGGCGGGAATTTTTGGGCCGTTTTTCTGCCATCGGCCTCTATCGTATGGAGCGCCGGGCCTTGGCCAAAGAAAGGGCGTTCGACCCTTTTGGGGGCGCGTTGCCCGATAGCCTGTTGCTGAGTCAGCAGCTGGATCTGCGCAATACCTTGTTTTTCAACCGGACCCATCCCAAATATGGTCTTGAACTTTCGTACACCCTGGCCGAAAACCGCACCACTCCCTTGTCTGGCTTTGAAGTGCGCCGCCGTTGGGAGTGGGCTTTTCGCACGCGATGGAACCTGACGCCGTTGACTTCCCTCAACTGCGCCGCGTTTTGGGGCGGCAACGAGAACGCCGCACAGATTTTCCCCGATCGGAATTTTCGCTTGGAAAGTTGGCGGATCGAGCCGCAGTGGGTGTACGTGCCCAACAAAAACCTGCGCTTATCGGTCGTATACCGGTTGAGGCAGTCCCGCAACCGATTGGGGCCCGAGCTGCTTCGGGCACAAGAATTTTCCGTGGAGGGCGGGTGGAACAAGTCCGGCAAGAACGATTTGCGGGCCAAACTGACCTATGCCCGATTGGATTTTGAGGGCGAAGCGGGCACGCCCACGGGGTTTGCGATGTTGGAGGGCTTGCAGGGCGGCAACAATTTCGTGTGGTCGCTCAACTGGCGGCGTTTCTTGAACTCCTTTTTGGAGCTCAACATCGGTTACGAGGGAAGAAAGACCGGCCCGGCGCGGATGGTGCACGTGGGCCGGATGCAAATCAGGGCGAGTTTTTGAGGAAAAGTGTTGGCAATGGAGCCGTTTGATCCAACAAACCGGATCAAACGCTCACTCCCGCCAAATCGGGCAGGTCATGCAGTGGCTGCCGCCGCGGGCGCGGGAGAGTTCGCCGGAGGGGATGGTGATGATCGTGTTTTCCACTTTGGCCGGATTGAGCTTGCCCGAGCGGCACTGGGCGATGAAGTCTTCGGCGGCGAGGATTCGGTAGCCGCATTTTTGCAGCGCCTCGGCGGTCTTTTCGTTGCGTTCGTAGGCAATGGCCACTCCGGGGCGGATGGCGACGAGATTGCAGCCGTCCGTCCATTGTTCGCGCTCGGCGTGCGGCCA
>JBEIJQ010000219.1:0-4002 GCA_040380145.1 Lewinellaceae bacterium
CCCGCAAATAGAGTTTTTTTTCGCGCCCGCTAACAAAAGACCCGCGCTGGCGCCGGATTTAATCGGGATTTACTTTGGTTACTTTTTCTTTTTGGGAAGAAGAAAAAGAAAGCCCAACAAGGAACAAATCACCTTGCGAATTGCCCAAACTCTACCGCTGAAAAAGTCTAATAAAGTCCCAAATTGGGCAGATCAAAGAAGTCTAATGACAATTTTGGGTTTATCAAAAAAACAAACGGGCGCCCGACAATCGGGCGCCCGTTTTGACTTGTCCAAGCGGGTCGGTGCTCAAGCGTCCACATTGGCGTAATGCGCGTTGGCCTCGATAAAGGCGCGGCGCGGGGGCACCTCGTCGCCCATGAGCATGGAGAAGATCTCGTCGGCGGCGATGGCGTCGGAGATGGTCACTCGGCGCAGCGTACGGCGTTCGGGATCCATGGTGGTTTCCCAAAGCTGTTCGGCGTTCATTTCACCGAGACCCTTGTAGCGTTGCACATTGACCGACGATTCGCCGCCGTCGCCGCCCAGTTCTCGAGCCGCGGCCATGCGGTCTTCTTCGGTCCAGGCGTAGATGGCTTTTTTGCCCTTGCGCACTTGGTAGAGCGGAGGCGCGGCGACGAAAATGTTGCCGTTTTCGACCAGGGGGCGCATGTAGCGGAAAAAGAAAGTGAGGATGAGCGTGGTGATGTGGCTGCCGTCCACGTCGGCGTCGCACATGATCACGATCTTGTGGTAGCGGAGCTTTTCGATGTTGAGGTAGCGTTCGCCGTCCTTTTCGGAGATGCTGACCCCGAGGGCCGTGAAGATGTTTTTGATCTCCTCGTTTTCGTAGATCTTGTGCTCGAGGGCTTTTTCCACGTTGAGGATTTTACCGCGCAGGGGCATGATGGCCTGGAACTCGCGGTTGCGGCCCTGTTTGGCGGTACCGCCGGCCGAGTCGCCCTCGACGAGGAAAATCTCGGATTTGGCCGGGTCCTTGGAGGCGCAGTCGGCCAGTTTGCCGGGCAGGCCGCTGCCGGTGAGCACGCTCTTGCGCTGCACCATTTCGCGGGCCTTTTCGGCGGCGTTGCGGGCGGTGGCGGCCAGGATAATTTTTTCGAAGATGCGCTTGGCATCGTTGGGGTTTTCCTCCAAAAACCGCTCGACCCGTTCGCGGACGGCAGCCGATACGATCGTGCCCACCTCGGAGTTGCCGAGCTCGCCCTTGGTCTGTCCTTTGAATTCCGGATTGGGCACCTTGACGGAAACGACCGCCGTGAGGCCCTCCCGGAAATCCTCCGCGGCCACGGCGAACTTGAGTTTTTGGAAAAACTTTTCGTCGCCGTATTTCTTGAACGCCAAGCCGATGGCCCTTTTGAAACCGGCCACGTGGGTGCCGCCCTCGGCGGTGTTGATGTTGTTGACGAACGAGCGCAGGTGTTCGCGGAAGCCCGTGTTGTAGATGAAGGCGATCTCTACGTGCACGCCCTTGTCCTCCGTCTGTACGTAAATGGGGTCGGGGAGCAACTTGTCTTTTTCGCGGTCGAGGAACTGCACGAATTCCACGATGCCGCCCTGCGACAAAAATTCCTCGCTCTTGAAGGCGCCGTTTTCGTCCGTTTCGCGCTCATCGGTGAGCACCATGCGTAGGCCCTTGTTGAGGAAGGACAGTTCCCGCAGGCGGCGCGAAAGGATTTCCCAGCTGTACACCCGGTCTTCTTTGAAGATCTCGGGGTCGGGCAGGAAGTGCACGGTGGTGCCGGTGCGGTCGGAGGTGCCGATCACCCGCGTGGCGTACTGGGGGATGCCCTTGCTGTACTCCTGTTCGAAGATCTTGCCCTCGCGGTGGATCTCGGCGCGCAGGTGCACGGAAAGCGCGTTCACGCAGGAAACGCCCACGCCGTGCAGACCGCCGGACACCTGGTAGGTCTTCTTGTCGAACTTGCCGCCGGCGTGCAGCACCGTCATCACGACTTCCAAGGCTGATTTGCCCAGCTTTTCGTGGATGCCGGTGGGGATGCCCCGGCCGTTGTCGCCGACGCTGACCGAGTTGTCGGGGTGGATGGTGATCCGGATGGAATCGCAGTAGCCGGCCAAATGCTCGTCTATGGAGTTGTCGAGCACTTCGTACACCAAGTGGTGCAGACCTTTGACGTCGGTGCTGCCGATGTACATGCCGGGCCGCAGGCGCACGGCTTCCAGCCCTTCGAGGGCCGTGATGGAATCAGCTCCGTAATTGTCCTGCCGCAGGACTTCCTCGGGAGTCGTTTCGGGGGTTTGTTGGTCTGTGTTCATAACTTGGCAAAGGTAGTGTTTTTCTCCCAAAAAGCATCTTTTCCGCTTACCTTTGCTCGCGATTTTCGACGCCGACAAACCGATACGACATGCCAGAACATCCCGTGGAAAAAACCGAGGCCGAGTGGAAGGCCCAATTGGGCGATGCCGCCTTCCAGGTGCTGCGCCGAGCCGGCACGGAAAGGCCTTTTACCGGGGAGTTCAACGCCCATGAAGCGCTCGGCACCTACGCTTGCAGGGGTTGCGGACACGAACTGTTCGCCTCCGAACAAAAATACCATTCGGGCTGCGGTTGGCCGAGCTTTTGGTCGGAACTGGCCACGGCGCGGATCGAAAAACGCTTGGACCAGAGCCACGGCATGGTCCGGGTGGAATTGCTCTGTCCGAACTGCGGCGGGCATCTCGGGCATGTGTTCAACGACGGCCCGCCGCCCACCGGTGTGCGCTACTGTATCAATTCGCTTTCACTTTCTTTTATCCCTCGACCTTGACCACTTTTTTTCTCAAAAAAGACCGCGACGAAGCCTTGCGCCGCCGCCATCCCTGGGTGTTCACCGGGGCCATCGCGCGAACCGACGGTGATCCTGCCGACGGAGAGTTGGTCCGAGTGGCCGATAGCCGGGGCGGATTTTTGGCGATCGGCCATTGCAACAAGGGCGGCAGCATCGCCGTGCGCGTGCTCAGCCACGAAGATCGGCCCATTGACGACGCTTTCTGGCGGGAACGGCTCGGCAATGCCCTGCAGTTGCGGCGCGCACTGGGTTTTTTGCCCGATGGACCGACGGACGCTTTTCGGCTGGTCCATGGCGAGGGCGACGGGCTGCCCGGCCTGATTGTGGACGTTTACGGCGATGCAGCTGTGCTGCAGGCCCATTCCGTGGGCATGTTCCAAGCACGGGCAGAAATCGCCGCCGCGCTGATGGATGTTTTTGGGGGCACGCTGAAAAGTGTGTACGACAAGAGCCGTTCGACCTTGCCAGGCCCCGTTTCCGGCATGGCCGCGGACGGATATCTGGTGGGCGGACCCAGTGAAGGCTTGGCCAGGGAAAACGGCCTGCTTTTTCAGATAGACTGGGCGGGCGGACAAAAAACGGGTTTCTTCCTCGACCAGCGCGAAAACCGGCAGTTGTTGGCCCGGTACGCGGCGGGCAAAAGGGTGCTGAACGCTTTTTCTTACACGGGCGGATTTTCGGTCTATGCCCTGCGCGCCGGGGCCGCCGAGGTGCATTCGGTGGATGTGTCCGCCAAGGCGATCGCCGCGGCCGAGGCCAATGTGGCCCTCAACGGGCTGCCCGCCGATAAGCACGTCGGTTTTGCGGAAGACACGCTGGGATTTTTGAAAAAAGTGGAACAGCCCTACGAGGTGATGGTCCTGGATCCGCCGGCATTCGCCAAGACCATGGACAAGCGCCACAACGCCGTGCAAGGGTACAAGCGGCTCAACGCCGAGGGCATGAAGTGGGTCAAGCCGGGCGGATTGCTGTTTACCTTTTCTTGCTCGCAGGTAGTGGATCGTGAACTGTTCCAGCATACCATCGTGGCCGCCGGCCTGGAAGCGGGGCGGCCGATCCGGATCCTGCACCAACTCTCGCAAGGCCCCGACCATCCCGTCAGCCTGTTCCACCCCCGAGGGCAGTTATCTGAAGGGGTTGGTCTTGGAGATCGGGTAAAAAAAAGGGGTTGTCCGGATATTGGACAACCCCTTTGGCTTCAATGCTTCACGAGGCG
>JBEIJQ010000220.1:0-3965 GCA_040380145.1 Lewinellaceae bacterium
AAAAGAAAGCCCAGCAAGGAACAGATCATCTTGAGAACTGCCCAAACGCTACCGATGAAAAAGTCTAAAAAAGGCCAAAATTGAGCAGATCAAAAATTCTAATGACAATTTTGGGATTATCTTTTTACCTGCAAATCGACAACCCAAAATAACCGATCTGTCAGATCAAGTACTGATTATTGTATCTCATATGCGAGACTGTGGTTTGTTTGATTTTCACGACTAGCGTGATTTTTTACCCCTAAGTTGCATGCACATCATGTGCAGTCTCCCCCCGGCACCGCAGGTGCCGAAAAAATCCTGAAAATCCTTTAATCCTGAAAATCCTGATTCTGACAAATTAGGCTGGCACGACTTTTCCAATGACCATGTTGGGTTGAATCCGGCCTCCGTCACTTCAATATCCTTTTCTTCATTTTTTCGTATTCCTTTTCCGTCACAAAACCTTGCTCCCGAAGTGCTTCCAGATTGGACAGGGCTTCTTCGGCGGTGATCTCCTCCTCCTCATCGGTCGCTTTTTTTCCCTTTTTGACACAAAGAGAAGTCGCCACTTCTTTGCCGCGCTCAAGCGCTTCTTTGTACCAACTTTTGAACAAATTGGCGTCCAAGGTGCCCAGCAGCGTTCCTCCGCCTTCGTAATGTTTTTGGAAAACTTCGCCGATGGCATAAGTGGAAGCTCCGGAGGCCACGGCGGTGGTCGCGCCGCCCACGATCGTGCCCACGCCAGGGATGGCTTTGGCAAAACCGGTGAACATGCGCGCGAATCCGGCACCGGCCAGCAATGCTATGCCGGCCTTGCCTTTTTCATCGTCAAATTCCGTGTCGTACAGTTCCGACAGTTTGCGGAGCATATCCATTTGGATACTGCTCACGGCGAGGTAATCGGCCACGGGCACGGGGATCAGGCCAGCTGCAACGGCCCAGCCGGTGTGGGATCGGATGATCTGGTCGCCTTTTTCTAGTCGGTCGGCTTGTTTGGCCATTTCGGGTCGTTTTTTGTTTCAATAAACCAATTGGGCGCCCTCCAACAAATAGGAAAATTTGTAAGGGTCGTTGTAATTCAGTTTGAGCCGCCCCTTGACGGTCACCATGCCCTCTTCGTAGGGAATGGGCTTTTTGGGGTAGATCTCCATGATGCTCTGCGGTCCTGCGTTTTTGTTGCAATAAAAACAGGAAGCAGCGGGATAGGCCGAGAGCAGAAAAACTTCCCCGTTGGCTTCCATCGGCAGGATATACCCTTTGACGGTCACCTCCTTGCCGTCCAAGGATCGTATCTCGGGCGTGAAAATCGGAAAGAAATTCATTTCTCCCGCGTTCCGGTCGTAACTTTCCCGATAGCTGAGTTTCAACAAAATATCCCAGACGCCGCCCGCCGGCTGGGAATTGGCGCCGGTGGTGTCCATGTTGTAGGCATCGCCTTGGTACTTGGAAGGATCGACGCCCGGGGCATAAAACGAACTGTCGAGTCCTTTTCCGTGGCCACCCCTGAAATTCCGCGCGGAAGGACCTCCCGCAGTGGAATCTGAAACTTGTTCCGAGGTTTCGGAGGAAGACCCCTTGAAAAACGAAACAAAAAAACCGGGGCGCAACAGAAATACCAAAATGGCGGCCATCAAAACGATCCCGGCGGTGCGGACAAACGGAAACTCTTTCATGCTTGTTTTTTCAGTTGTTCAAAAAAATCAATTTCCGGCCAAAGTGGTCGAAATGCGGGTCCTGTACGCTTGGAAGGCCGGCAGGAGCGAGGCCAAAAAGCCGACGAACAGGGCTCCCACGACGAGGTAAAGTTCTTCGGGCAAAAAATAACCGAAACCTTCGAAACGGTAACGATAATTGTTTTGCAGCGTGGCGGAAAGGACGGCCATGCCCCCGTGGCTCAAAAGCAGCCCCAACAGGCAGCCCAAACACGAAAGCAGCATGCCTTCCAGCACCACCAAAAAGAAAATCTTGCCGGCACTGGCGCCCATGACCCGCATCAGCGCAATCTCATAGCGGCGTTCTTTGAGCGAATTGTACAGGGAAATGAACACACTCAGACCGGAGACCAAAACAAACACCGCGGCCAACCAGTACAGAATATTCAGGCCGAGGCCGATATTTTCCAACAAGTAAACCGTTTCGCGGGTCGGATTGGCGTGGCCGAGATTCTGGTAAAAATCGGGCAGGATCTTGGATGTGAGGATAAAGTCGGCCATGGTGGACGGCTCGCGGAGGGTGTCCCCCGTTTCGGGATCGAGCCGTTTGGTGATCGGATAAGTGATCAGACAGGTGGTCAGTTCACGGCCTTCGGCAGGTACTTTCATCAGATCTTCCCAGGTATGCGCATGGTGGTGGGCATGAGCGGCGGCGCTGTCAACCACAGCGGAGTCGGCCGGTTCGGCATGGCCGTGGATGTTCCACACGCTGCTCACATTGGTCAGGACGAGCTGGTCCATCACCGTGCCGCTGTACTGCATGATGCCCGTGACCACATACGGAATCTCTTTGTGCAGGCTTGAATCGGTGGGGGCGCCCGTGGAATCGGTTTCGGCATCGATGCCGTGGCTGCCTTTAAAAAAGCTGCCTATTTGAAGGCCGGTGCGCAGGGCCACATCAGCCCCGATCGTGGCCTCCATGTCGTTTTTCCACCATTCGCCCCGCTCCAGCTCCGCTCCGTAGAGGGTTGGGTAGTCGGGGGTGGTGCCGACGATGCGGTAATTCTTGTAGTTGTCGCCCAATGCCTGGGGAATGACCTTTTGGACCAGTTTGACCATGCCGCTTTTGATCCTGCTCAGGTTCTGGGCATCGGCCAGCGGCATGTTGCCGGTGGGCCGGTCGATGTGGTACACGCTGCTGAGCACCATTTGAAGTCGGCTGCCTTTGGCCCCGACGACCAGATCCACGCCGTCTAGGTTGCGCTCAAGGCGCTGGCGGACCTGCGAACTGGCCAACAGCATCAGCGAAATGAGGCCGGTACCGAGGGCAAACAGCAACAGGCAGAGTGCCGTGTCCAATGGTTTGGCCCGCAGGTTTTTCCAAGAAAGGGAAAAAAGATTCATGATTGGGGAGCCAATTCGATCCGGTGGGGAAATCGGTTTTTCAAACGGTTGTCGTGCGTGACGATCAGCAGGGTGGCCCCTTCTTGGGCGGCGGTCGTTTCGAGAAGTCCGATCACCTGTTCGGTATTGGTGTCGTCGAGGCTCGAAGTCGGTTCGTCCGCCAAGATCAGGGCGGGGCGGTTGACGAGGGCTCGTGCGATGGCGACGCGCTGCTGTTGGCCTTGGCTGAGCTGTCGGGGCAACTTGCGCAAGTGCTCCCCCAAACCGAGCGTGTCGAGCAGTTGCCGTACGCGGTCCCTGTCTTGTCGGGCACCGGCGAAGTATTGGGCGGCCAGCACATTTTCTTCCACATCCAATGCCCGCATGAGGTGGTTTTGTTGGAAAACGATGCCCACGTTCGATCCCCGGAACCGGTCGGCGTCCGTTCCTGAAAGCCGGGCCAGATCCGTGCCCTTGATCGATACGATTCCGGCCGTGGGCCTCAACAAGCCCGCCACCAAATGTAAAAGGGTCGTTTTGCCGCATCCCGACCGGCCCAAGATCAGCCAATGCTCGCCGGTATCGCACGCGAAATCGGGGAATTTGAAACGCGTCCCCGGAGCATAAGAGAACTCGATGTTCTGGACTTGTAGCATAAGCGGTTGATTTGATGCCCGACAGGGAGATGCCCCGAAATCAAAGCCCGGCAAATTTAGCGATTTTTGGTCGTTCGTGATGTTTTACGCGGCTCATGGCCTCGATGTGCAAGAAGGTGATATTTTCAAGAATTTTTTTTATAAAAAATTTATTTTCAATAAAATAAATAAACCCAAAATTGTCGTTAGGAAAAATTTCTAATGGCAGTCATTAGAAAATCCTGATTGCAAAAACTTGAAATACACGTTGAAACAGGCGCAAGACACCATCAAAAATCGAAGAACGACCTGT
>JBEIJQ010000221.1:0-3939 GCA_040380145.1 Lewinellaceae bacterium
CCAAGCTGCGCGCCCGCGTCCAAGAGGATTTCCTGCGCGACAACCTGCAGGTGATCTGCGCCACTATTGCTTTCGGGATGGGCATCGACAAGCCCAACGTGCGTTTCGTGATCCACTACAACCTGCCCAAGAACATCGAAAGTTACTACCAGGAGATCGGCCGGGCGGGCCGCGACGGATTGCCCGCCGACACCGTCCTGTTTTACGCCTTCAACGACCTGATGCTCCAGCGCGAGATGATCCAAGAGGAGGATTCTTCGCAGCGGGAGATCAAACTGGCCAAACTCGAGCGGCTCCAACAATATGTCGAAGGGCATGTGTGCCGCCGCCGCATCCTCCTGCAATACTTCAACGAGCAGGTGGAAAAAAACTGCGGCCACTGCGATGTGTGCGAACACCCCCGGCAGACCTTCGACGGGACGATCATCGCGCAAAAAGCGCTTTCGGCCATCGCGCGCACCAACCAAAAAGCGCCGATGGGCTCCTTGATCGATGTGCTGCGGGGCATGCGCAACGCCACCGTGATGCAACACAAGTTCGACCAGCTCAAAACCTTCGGCGCGGGCCGCGACCTGTCGAACATCGAGTGGCAATCCTACTTCGCCCAGCTGCTCAACCTCGGACTGGTGGAAATCGCCTACGAGGACAACTACGCGCTCCGCCTGACCGATAAGAGCCGCCCCGTGCTGTTCGAAAACCAACCGGTGCACCTCGTGCGGGTGGCGCCGCTGTTCAAATCCGACGAAAAAGCCTCCCGCGAGCGCAACAAGCCCAAAACGAAGGCCGAGGCGCTGTACGAACTGTTGTTCGATCGGCTGCGCAACTTGCGCAAAAACATTGCCGACGGGCAGGGCATCCCGCCCCACCAGGTGTTCAACGACGAAACGCTGTCGGAAATGGCCAAGCAACGGCCGATCAACAGCGACCAGCTCACGGCGATCAACGGGATGACGGCCCGCAAGTTGGCCATGTACGGGGCCGATTTCATGGGCGAGATCGTGGCTTTTTTGGCCGAAGACGGCAGCGGGCTGCGCGAAGCCACTTATTTCGTGACCTGGCGGCTGTTTCAGCAGGGCCACCGCATCGAGGCCATCGCCCGGCAGCGGGAGTTGAGCGCCGAGACCATCTACGGCCATTTCGCGCGGCTGAACGAACTGGGCTACCGGGTGGATCTGGACCAGCTGATCCCTGTGGCCGAACAAGCGGAGATCCGCGGGGCGTTGGAGCGCATCCCCCACGCCGGCAACGAGTTCAAGCCCGTGCACGAGGCCCTGCGCGGGCGGTACGGCTATGGCAAGATCAAACTGGTGGCGGCGTTCGCGCTGTCGGGTTAGGGGGGGATTTGTCGATCCCATCTTTGAGCCCCATTGACCAACGGCAGCTATCGTAAAGTGGGAACCTACCAATAACACCAAACACAAATGCAAAAGCCCGTACAAGCATTCCTCGACTCCGTGAAATCGCTTTGTCCCAAAGTGACCGACACGGAATTGGGCTACCTGGAAAGCGGCCTGTCGGTCGTCGAACTGAAGGCCAAGCATTTTTATGTACACGCCGGCACCGTCCAACGGGAAATCGGCTTTGTTCTCCGGGGCCTGCTCAGATCGTTCTTTGTAGATGCCGACGGCAACGAGATCACGGTCAATTTTGTACGGGAGGGCCAATATGCCACGCATTACACATCGTTCATTACCGGCACGCCCTGCAAATACCATTTTCAGTGTTTGGAACCCAGCGAGATCGTCCAACTATCCCTCGACCATATCCGGGAAGGATATGAGAGATTCCCGACCCTGGAACGCTACGGCAGATTGGTGGCCGAGGAGGTGTTGAAGTTCCAACAAAACCGCATCGAGGGATTTCTCTTCGACACGGCCGAGGAGAGGTACCTCGATTTCGTACGCCAGCACCCCGACCTGTTCAATCGGGTGTCTTTGTCGCATCTCTCCTCCCATCTCGGCATCGAAAGACAAACATTGACCCGCATCCGACAAAAATTGGCCCGCAACGGTTTTTGACGCATTTGCGCCAAGTGGCCGTTGTTCCGTCGGCCCATCTTTGTGCGAGTCAAATCCCTGCGAATGAAAGTACTTCTTTTGGGCGCCACCGGTTTTTCTGGTCGCGCCGTTCTGGCCAAAGCCCTTGAACAGCACCACGAGGTCACCGTTTTGGTGCGGAATGCGAGCAGATGGAAGCTCCGGCACCCAAATCTGACGATCTTGGAAGGCGATGCCTTGGACCGAGCGTCCGTCGCAAAGGCCCTGAGGAATCAGGATGCCGTTTTCCAGTGCCTGGGCGTGGGCGGAAAGGGCGACGGAAAACCCAACTCCTTTGTTTCCGACGCCACCGCCCTCTTGGTGGAGGAAATGCAGCAGCAGCAAGTCAAAAGACTCATTGCCATGAGCAATGTGGGCGCGGGAAACAGCATGGCCTTTCTTCCCGCTTTTTTCACCAAAATAATCCTCCCCTTGACCATGAAATGGCTCCAAGCAATCATCGAAGACAAAAATCGAATGGAGCCGATCATCATGAACAGCCGCTTGGAGTGGACCATCGCCCGCTGTCCGAACATCTTGGACAAAAAGGCCCGGAACACCTGCCACGTTTCCTTGGACGGCAAAGGCCTGAAATGGTCCATCACGCTCCCGGACATGGCAACATGGATGGTGGGACAATTGACCGACCGGACCTATATCCGGCAAGCGCCGTGCATCAGCAACTGAAACCCGCTCTGTTTTTTTCACGATACCGCTTTGACCTGCCATGAAAAACACCTCGATGCGGACAACGCTCGTCTCTACCCATATCGGCTCCATTGCGGTCCATCACCAAAAGGCCTCGACGGACAAAACGCCGTTGGTTTTTCTCCACGGCGTGTATTTCGACCATCGCCTTTGGGAAGAAACGATCGTTCGAATCGCCGACCGGACGATCGTGGCGGTGGACATGCCGCTGCACGGCGCCAGCCGGGATATTTCCAAGCAGGACTGGACGTTGGACGACTGTGCCGAAATGCTCTTGGAGATTTTGGATGCCCTGCAAATGGACAAGGTGATCGCCGTGGGGCATTCTTGGGGCAGCATGACCATCCTGCGGGCGGCCAACAAGCGGCCCGATCGTTTTGAGAGCGTTCTTTTGTGCAACATGCCCTTCCATGCGGCTTCCCGGAAGCAAAAATTCCTTTTCAGAATGCAGCATACTGCACTGTTTTTCAGAAACTTTTATGCAAAAAAGGCTGCAAGCGCCTTGTTCGGAAAAAAAACGCTCGCGGAGAATCCGTCATTTTTGGAAAAATTGAGGCGTCCAATGGGTATTTTGACGGGCAAAGACATCAGGGCCATCGACCAAAAAGTGATCTTGGATGCGGAGGATGCGACCGATTTGATCCAGGGGCTGAAAGTAAGGGCCACGGCCTTGAAGGGAGAGGAAGATTATGTGCCCACACCTCCGCACATTGAAACCGTGTTCGTTCGTGGAGGGCACATCAGTCCGTTGGAGGATTCGAAACAGGTGGCCGAGGCGGTAAAAAAGTTATAGGAAGCATAACCCAACCACAAAATCATGCCTCTTTTGCCCAGAGAAATGAAAGATGCGATCGTCCGGCAACTGAAGGCGAAAACGGGGAGTGTTGAATTTGCAAGTTGAATCCTGTTTTTTTTGGTCCAAAAATTCTATCACCTTCAAACAATTGCATCATGTTGGGATTGCGAACCGTCGTTTACAAAGTGGACGAATTGGCTAAGGCAAAAGAATGGTATGCCCGGTCCTTTGCAGCGGAACCCTATTTTGACGAACCCTTTTATCCCAAAATTGTCATTAGGAATCGTAACACACTGGATTTTCGAAGCTGTTGGAGTTCTCCCAGAGGCCCTTCATCCATTGTCGTCGTTTCATGGCAAGTGATAATTTGAGGATGCGTTCGGAACCGTTTTTGACCAA
>JBEIJQ010000222.1:0-3899 GCA_040380145.1 Lewinellaceae bacterium
CGCTGATCCGAGGGCAAATCGCCGCCCCGCAAATCGAGTTTTTTTTCGCGCCCGCGAACAAAAGACTCGCGCTGGCGCCGGATTTGATCGGACTTTACTTTGGTTTCTTTTTCTTTTTGGGAAGAAGAAAAAGAAAAAGAAAGTCCATCAAGGAACAAATCACCTCGCGAACAGCTCAAACGATACCGATGAAAAAACCAAAAAGTGACCCAGATTGAGCAGATCAAAAAAGTCTAATGACAATTTTGGGTTTATCCCCGATCGACTTGTAGTGAGCCGATTGAAAAATGTTATTCCTGATTGCCAGTATTTTACGTCAATTACGTGTCAAACTCAAGAAAAAAGTCCAATGACAATTTTGGGATAATCCGAGTTGCCGTTTGATTGTTGCTCGGCGCTAAAAGCGGGCGTCGGGTCAATGGCAAGCCCCCTACCCTTTTCCCAGGTTTACCCAAGTCAATGGCCACCAACTTTTGAACTAGGAATCGCAATCAAAGCGGGGCGCGTGGGAGAAAATCGGAAGAGTTCCCGCGCTCGATGGTCGGCCATTTTTGCGGACAACTTCAAATACAAAAAGCCCCGCTTTTTGATTGGGCGGGGCTTTTTGAGAAAAAACGTTTGTCAGAAAGTCGGGCAGCGCATCCGACCGAGCGATTCGGGTTTTCCGATGCGATATTGAACCGAAAGTTCCGGGCCTCCGACCGTCCGAGAGGCCGTCACGAGCGAACTGACATTGATGTCGTAGCTGACTCCGATGATCATCGGGCCCCAGTCAAGGCGCAAGGTTCCTATCAGAGCGTCTCCGACCCGATGCGTGAGACCAACATAGAAAGCATCTCCTCGGTCGTCGTACATGTATTGATCAACCAAATTGAACTTGACCAATGTACCGAGATTGATCTGCCGGGCGGGTCCTTGGGTCATGAAAACGGCCTGGGGCAAGAGACTTACCTTGTCGTTCAAAGCAAATTCGGCACCCGCGTGCACCATGAACTTGCGGAAAACCACTTCGCGGTCGTTGCCCATAAAACTCTGATTGGGCTCCGCAATGTGGTAAACGGAAGCACCTCCGTAAAAAGAGGTTTTTTCGTTGGGCATAACGGTATAGCACAGACCGGCGGCTAAATCGAGGTACCAAAACTGGTTGCGGTTGAAGTTTTCGCCAGAGGGAAGCCCTTGGTCCAAGACATCGCCGTTGAACTGATTGTCGAAAAACAGACTGGTGAAGTCGAGACTGCGCTGTACCGCGCCGATCTGCACGCCGGCGGAAAGCCACTGGTTCTGATCGGCCCCCAGGCTCTTATGGTAGGCCAACGAGGTACCGATCTGAGTGGAACGGTAATTGGCGTCCCCGGCCACATCGTTCATGGCATAAATACCCGCGCCCACGAAATCCCCGCTGAGCTTGTTGCGGAAAAGGGATGCTTCTCCCGAGAGTGCAAAAGTCTGATAAGGCGTGGTCACCGTGGCCCATTGGTTGCGGTAATTGGCCGTGATTCGTCCTCCCCAATTGGTCATGGAGGTGATCGCAGGGTTCAAAGTCAGGGGCGACTGGTAAAACTGCGAAAAATGGGGATCCTGAGCAGATGCTTCCATCGCGCAGAAAAACAGCAACAGCAAGGTCGTGTAAAACGATTTTTTCATTATGTGGCCTTTGTGAAAATTTTCGTAGATGGGTAAAACGGTCGCTTTGCTTAAACGCGCAAAAGGGGCAAATTTATGCGCCAAAAATAGGCATTTGGGCTTTTTTTTCCCTCTTTTTGCGAAAGCAAATTAAAATATATTGAAAATGAATACTTTAATGAACAAGCAAAGCCAAGTTCATCGCAACAAGGTGACATTGCCTTTCAAGGTCACGGGGGAACCATCAATGGGGCAAGGGTATTGCACATACCAAACATAGACGCCGCCCATGGCGGGCTTTCCTTCGTAGGTGCCGTCCCAGCCCACCGTGATATCGTTCGTGGAAAAAACTTGCTTGCCCCAGCGGTCGTACACAGCAAAACGATCTATTGCTCCAACGCTCGAGGAACGCACGTAGAATACATCGTTCTGACCGTCGCCGTTGGGCGAAAAACCATTGGGGACGACCACAGACTGTTGTTCGCACGAAAACAAGGGGCGGAGCCGAAGTATAGCTGTGTCGGAACAGCCGTTTTCGTCCATGACGATCACGCTGTAGGAAATCGCGGTATCCGGCGTGACGCTCGGATCTGGACAATCGGTGCAGGACAACCCGTCGGCGGGTTGCCAAGCGTAGTCATTGTTGTTGCCCAAAGCCGCTCCACCGATCGAAAGGGTCACGCTTTGGCCCGGCACATAGGTCTGCACATAACTGGCGGGCAGCGTCGGCGGTTGGTGGAAATCAACCAGAACAGTATCCGTGCTCGGGGGACAAGAACCGCCCGAATAACCCGTCACCACATATTGCGTGGGCTGCCCGACGACCGCAAAAGGATCGGGCACATCAGTAGCCGATAGTCCGATCGCCGGCGACCATTCGTAAGCCACCGCGGTTCCGGTGGCCAAAAGGTAGGCCGTATCGCCCGGACAAACGGTCACATCGAACGCTCTCACCTCGGTGCGATCCAGCAGGCGCACCAGCACCGTGTCACGCACCACGCAGTTGCCGATCCGCATGGTTAGGATATAGTTGGTATTGGAAGCCGGAAATACCATGGGCGACAAGGTATTGGCTCCAATGATGTGAAGAGGCGGCGTCCATTGAATCTGGCCCGAAGGAGCGATCCCTTGCAATACAGCCGTGTCTCCTGCACAAATAAAGGTATCGTCACCGGCATCCACATCATCGGGTTCGACAACGGTGACGGTCATTGTGTCACGGATCGGACAACCGTTGTAGGTTACGCTGACGAAAAAATCCGTCGTGGTCGGAGGGGTCAACAGAGCGATCGGACAACTCGGGCAGCTCACATAAGCGGCGGGCGACCAGACCGGATTGTTGCCGGCCAAAAGGCTGACCCCGATGCTTTGGCCTTGACAGATCGTAGTATCGGTGGGGGCCACATCCACTTGGTAGTTCAATACATTGACGGTGACACAGGAAGACGCGGTGCAGCCGCCCTGCCCTTCAACGGTGACACAATAGGTCGTGGTGGAGGTCGGACTGGCCAAGGGATTCGAGCAGCCGACATAGCAGCTCAAACCCGGCGCGTTCGTATCCCAAGTATAGGCCGAACTGTTGTTGAAACCGCCTCCCGCAATGAGTTGGACAAAAGAGCCGGCGCAGATCGTGGTGTTGGGCGTGAGCGTCACCACCGGCAGTGCAAACGGGCCAACATTTACCTGTACTCCCGCGCTGTTGCTGCAGCCATTGGCGTCCGTAGCGGTTACTATGTAAAAAGTGGACACCTGTGGTCGGGCGATCGGATTGGCGGATGTCGGGTCGCTGAGCGTACCTGGCGAGTTCCATTGATAGGAAAGTCCAACTGCGATGGGCCCTGCTTGCAAAAACACGCTGTCGTTCCGACAAATGTCGGAAATGTTCACCGCAGCGGTCGCCAAAGGCAACGAACGGGCAAAAACAACCTGCTGTGCGCTTGCAGTACAACCGTTTGTGTCTGTAAAGGTCACAGAAAAAATATTGTTTCCAGTCTGGACGGCGGTAGCAGAGACAGTTGCGCCCGTTTGTCCGTTCGACCATAGGTAGTCTCCGGGCACATTGCCCAAGGCCGACAGGGAAGTCGAACGCCCTTGACAAAGCGTGTCCGGTGCAGCCGCAGCATTCACCGTGGGCAAGGGATTCACCGTGATCGTCACATCGTCCGTGTCGGTACAGCCATTGGCATCGGTGACCGTGACCGTGTAGGTTTGTCCGGGCAAGGCCGGAAGAACGGTCGCGGTCGCTCCGGGGCCGGAAGGCCAGTTGAAGGCATATC
>JBEIJQ010000223.1:0-3850 GCA_040380145.1 Lewinellaceae bacterium
CTGGCGCGGATGGCCTCGTACTGGTCTTCGAAAATCGACTTGGAGTCGTACAGCAGGCGGCCGATGAGCGTGGATTTGCCGTCGTCAACGGAACCGGCGGTGGTGAAGCGGAGGAGATCCATGGGTATGTTGGACTGAAAAGATGGTTCGGGGAAAAATGGATTTCGATTGGAAAGATCGGCGAAAAGAGGTCAAAAATACCCCGCCTTTTTGCGGTCTTCCATCGCGGTCTCGCTGCGCTTGTCGTCGGAGCGGGTGCCGCGCTCGGTGGTGCGGGTGGTGGACACCTCGCGGATGATGTCGTCCAGCGTCGAGGCGTCGCTTTCCACGGCGCCCGTGCAAGTAGCGTCGCCGATGGTGCGGAATCGGATCACCTTGCGGAAGGGCGTCTCCGTGGGCTTCAGTTTGATGAAGTCGGTGGTGGCCAGCAACTGGCCGTCGCGCTCGAACACTTCCCGCTCGTGCGAAAAATACAGGGAAGGCAGCTCGATGCCCTCCTCTTGGATGTACTGCCACACGTCCAGTTCCGTCCAGTTGGAGATCGGGAACACGCGGAAGTGCTCGCCGAGGTGCTTTTTGCCGTTGAACACGTTCCAAAGCTCCGGACGCTGGTTCTTGGGGTCCCATTGACCGAATTCGTCGCGGTGCGAAAAGAAACGCTCCTTGGCACGGGCCTTCTCCTCGTCGCGCCGCGCACCGCCGATCAGGGCATCGAACTTGTGCCGCTCGATGGTCTCCAACAGCGTGATGGTCTGCAGGGCGTTGCGGCTGGCGTTGTACCCCTTTTCCTCCACCGCGGTGCCGCGATCGATGGAATCCTGCACGTGACCCACGATCAGGCGTGCACCGATCTGCTCCACCAAATGGTCGCGATAGACCAAAGTCTCCGGAAAGTTGTGCCCGGTGTCCACGTGCACCAACGGATACGGGATGCGCATCGGGTAAAAAGCCTTGCGGGCCAAATGGGTCACCACAATGGAATCTTTTCCGCCGGAAAAGAGCAGCCCTGGGCGTCCGAATTGGGCGGCCACTTCGCGGAGGACAAAAATGGCCTCGGCTTCCAGTTCGCGGAGATGGGACAGTTTATAGGACATGGCGCAGGTGGTTGGGTTGCGGGCGACCGGTCGGTACGACCCTGTTTTTCAATATTTTTTTTAAAAAAATGGGAAAAAAATCCGGGCGGTTTCAAACAGTGTGGTCGGTCAACACCCCGGTGCGCCGAAGATGGTCAACGATCCGCGAAACGCACTCCCCGACCTCCAAAAGATCGGTGCGCACCTCGACATCGGGATCGGCGGGGCTTTCGTAGGGGGCGCTCACACCCGTGAATTCGGGGATCTCGCCGCGGCGGGCCTTGGCGTACAACCCCTTCACGTCGCGCTGCTCGCAGGTCTCCAAGGGGGCGTTCACGAACACCTCCACGAAGTCGTCGGCGCCCACGATGCGCTTGGCCATGGCCCTGCTCTCGGCGGTCGGACTGATGAAGGTCACGATCGTGATGGCCCCGCAATGCACGAACAATTTGGCGACCTCGGCTACGCGGCGGATATTCTCCACGCGGTCGCTTTCCGAAAAGGTCAGGTTGTTGTTCAGCCCGGCGCGGATGTTGTCGCCGTCCAATACCTGGGTCAGATGGCCGAGGGCGAATAGTTCGGCCTCCAGATGTTGGGCGACGGTGCTCTTGCCCGAGCCGGACAATCCGGTCAGCCACAGGCAGATGCCTTTTTGGCCCAACAGGCCTTCTTTGGCGGAGCGCTGGAGCAGACGGTCGTGAATGGGGAAAATATGCACGGTCAATGGTCTTTCGGAAAAGAAAGCGGAAAAAAGGCTCTGTAAGGTCGCTGGGCTTTTTTCCAGAAAATCAAAACAGCGGCGCAAAGATACGAAAGCTGCCCCGAAATACTCTATGGTCTTACTCGGGATTTCGCGCGGCCATCAAGAGGCTCAGGAAAAAAGCGGTCAAGCCCACGCCCACGGCGGTTTCGATGGCGGTCTCGGTCATGAAGGAAACGGTCGTCAGCAAGAAAAATCCCGCAAACAGCGGGTCCTGGTATTTTTTTTCCCAAAAAAGGGGAGAAAAAAATGCCGTCAGCGCGAAAAGCAGTCCGACCACGCCGCAGGCGGCGAAAAAAAACAGCCATTGGTTGTGCGGGAGCATCGGTTTCACATCTGGGAAACGCCGGGCATACTCGGCGTCCACTTCCGCGTCCAAATCGCCGATGCCGCAACCGAGCCACGGCGCGCGGTTGCCGATGGCCAGTCCGACCTCGTAGGAAGCCCAGCGCTGGGTATCGGAATACTGCCCGATCTCGCCCGCGCGATACCGCTCGAGGTTCCATAGCATCAGCCCCACCTTGGCGCGCACGCTGGGCAACAGTTGGTAGGCAGCCACGGGCGCCAGCGCCAACAGCGCCACCGTGCCGATGGCCCACACATATCTTTTGGCGTGCCAAGCGGCCGCCAGACCCCACGCCAACAAGCCCCCGTACAGGGCCAACATGCCCGTTCGCACCGCCAACACATGCACCATTGCGGCCACGAACAGCGTGCCCACGCCCACTGCCCACCGCAAACCGCGACGGTCGGAAAATCCGCCCCCGCGCAGGATCTCCAATCCGCCCAGCACCGAGATGCCGCTGAGCAGGCTGAAACGGATGTGGTGGATCGGCGTGGGCACGGGCTGGCTCCGGCTGATCATGTCCTGGATTTCGTCGAAGTGGGCCGTATAGTAAATACCCACGCCAGCGTTGGTCAGTGCCACGGCGGCCAAGAGCAGGGCAAACAGTCCGTGCAATTGGGCCCGCGTGGGCCTCGGCATCAGTCCAAAGGCCACGGGCATGGCCAAAAAGGGCAATTTGATCTGCAGGCGTCCGGCCCATTCGCCCAAGTGGTCGGAATTGGCCAGCGAGGGCAGGAGCATCCACACGAACAGCGTGGGGCCCCACCACGCCGGTCCGAGGCCGCGCAGCCGCCTCCACAACCTTTGCGGGGGCGACCATCCGTCGCCGCCGCCCGCGGAGCCTTCCCACAGGGCTAGGGCCAGCAGGGCGATGGCGCACATCGAGATCCCCGCCCGGAAAAACTCCCAGCCCAGCAGCAGCAGCGGAAACGCCGTCGCGAGGCCCCAAAACAGTCCCGAGCGGAACCGGGGCCCCGCGATGGCGGCCCGAAGGTCGCGGACGGGAAGGTTGGTCATGTCCGACGCCGGGGATTACGGGTGGACCGAATAGTTCGGCGATTCCTTGGTGATGGCCACATCGTGGGGGTGGCTTTCGCGCACCCCGGCCGAGGTGATGCGCACGAAATTCGCGCTTTGTTGGAGCGCCTCGATGGTGGGCGCGCCGCAATAGCCCATGCCCGCGCGCAGCCCCCCGATGTATTGGACCATCACCTCGGACAGGGAGCCTTTGAAGGGCACCCGCCCCTCGATGCCCTCGGGCACGAGTTTTTTGATGTCGTCCTCCACATCCTGGAAGTAGCGGTCCTTGGAGCCTTTCTGCATGGCCCCGAGCGAGCCCATGCCGCGATACACTTTGAATTTGCGCCCCTGCAGGATGATCGTTTCGCCGGGGGATTCCTCGACGCCGGCGAACAGACCGCCGGCCATGATGGTGCCCGCGCCAGCGGCGAGGGCCTTCACGATGTCGCCCGAGTAGCGGATGCCGCCGTCGCCGATCACCGGCACCCCGGAGCCGCTCAGGGCCTGGGCCGCGTTGTAGATGGCCGACAACTGGGGGACGCCCACGCCGGCCACCACGCGGGTGGTGCAGATCGAACCGGGCCCCACGCCCACTTTCACGCCGTCGGCACCGGCATCGGCCAGTGCCTTGGCCCCTTCACCGGTGGCCAC
>JBEIJQ010000224.1:0-3805 GCA_040380145.1 Lewinellaceae bacterium
CGCGCCCACCTACGGACCGCTGGAACGCTGTTTCGTGCTCCACATCGACGGCAACGGACAGGAATGCTGGCGCCGCATTTATCCCGCCGGTCTGCAGACCGGAGCCAATGGAGCGCCCGGTTTCCAAGCCGATGCGGGCTACGACATCGTGGCCAACCACCCCAATCCGCTGAACGGATCGGGCACCTACACGGTCGTGGGAAGGGCCGATTACAGCAACCCCAACGGCGGCGCGGTCCCGATGGCCCGCGGTATTTACACCCTGGTGATCGGTCCGAACGGTTCCCCGCAGTGCGCCCATGTGTATGCCGAGCGCGACGCGGCGGGCAACCTTTCTTCCAATTTGTACGCCCGCGGCGTGTGCCGTTCCGAATCGTTCGGAAAAACGGTGCTGATCGGTCCCCGTTTGCCGTCCAACGACGTGTTCATGGCCGAACTGTCATCGTCTGGCTGCGGATTGACGGCGCCCATTTGGTCCAAGCATTACCCCAACTGGGGCTCCGATGCGCTGGAAAATTCGCTGCCCGGCCTGTTGCAGGGCGGTGTTCCGGAAAGCGTCCAATTTGCGGGCAACCCCATCTCCAACTATTTTGCCACGGCCAACACCGATCCGGGTCTGATCGGACAGCGAGACGGGCACCTGTTCGACACCGATCTCACGGGCCAAGTGCCCGGCCAATGCTTGCCGGTGAACATCACGCTGTATCCGACCGCGGTGGGCGCCGATCACTCGGTGATCGGCGCGCCCGAACCGGCCATCACCTGGGTGCAGCAGTCGGTGGCCACGCTGCAGCAACAGACCACCAACCTGCCCTGCGGCGCGACTCTTTCGTGCACGGTCTCGGCCGGTTTCGACGCCACGGTGGACTATTGTGCCCGCAGCATCCGCTTCAACAGCACTTCGACCGGTTCGGGCACGCTCTCTTACTTGTGGACGACCGGCGCCACCACCTCCTCGACTTTGTTCAACATGCCAATGGCCATGGCCGCCACGACCTTTTGTTTGATCGTCACCTCAACCATGCCCGATGGTTCTTTTTGTCGCGACACTTTTTGCCAATCGTTCACGATGCCGGCCACCGACCCGTTCACGGTGAGCGTGAGTGGATCGAGTTCCTGCACCTATGCCATCATGAACGCCGTTGCCGGCGGCGGGCAGCCCGGCTATACTTACCTGTGGAGCAACGGTACCACTACCCACGACAACATCGCGACCATCTCCGGGCTGCAATGCGTGACCGTGACCGACACGCGCGGTTGCACGGCTTCGGCGTGTTACAACGCCGTATTGAGTTCCTCCTTCACCGTCGACATATCCCAAAACAATTTCTGCTACGACAGCATCCCGCTGGATGCACGGCCGTCTGGGGGCGGAACCTATCCATACACCTATCTCTGGGACAATGGTTTGACCGATGGACTGGTCGGCACAGATGGCACCGGTACCCATTGCGTCACCATCACCGACGCAAACGGCTGTACGGCCTCGGGTTGCCATACGGTGAGCAATCCTTTTCCGACACCAACGATCGCGATCAACTCCACCCCCACGGCGTTGGGCAACTGTTTGCGGCTGAACTTTTCCACGACCGTCACCAACCTAAGTTTGTTGGGCGCTACCTACCGTTGGAGCTTCCCCGGGGCCGTACCGTTTGCATCTTTTGCGACCACGCCCACGGGCATCCAGTATCCGTCTGCGGGCAATTACAACGTGTGCGTGACGGTGACCAACCTCAACGGTTGTACGGTGAGCGCCTGTCGAACGGTTCAAGTCGGACAGGCATGCGCCCTCGACAACGTGGATTTCTGCACCTTGGTGGAACCGTTCGGCACGACGGGCTCCAAAGTGACGGTCAATGGTTTGACCCAAAACTGCAACGGGACGGCGTCGGTGTTTTATTCCTTTGACGGCGGCACCACCTGGGGCACTGCGAGTTCGAAAACGTTCACCACCACGGGCACCATATCCGTCTGCGTGCGGGTCACCTGCACCGTTTGCGGTTTGACCTGTACGAGGACCTGTTGCAAAAACTTGCAGCTCAATCCGCCGTGCAACATCCCTGCGGCGGCCACGCTCACGGTGGCGGTCAACGCGGCCACCGGGGTGGCCACCCTCACGGCCTCCACGCTCAGTCCGGCGGCGGCGGGCTACGATTGGGATTTCAACGGCGACGGCACCGTTGACCAGATCACGACCTCGAATGTGGCGACCGGCGTCTATGCCGTGGGCACCCACCGCCCCTGTGTGACCATCCGTCGATCGGCCGGTTGCTCCAAGAGGATCTGCCGTTCGTTTGTGCGCGAAAACCTGTGCAATGTTACGGCGGCTTTTTCGGCCCGTCATTGTTCGACGACGCCCACCACGGTGCTTTTCACCGCCACCGTGGCCAACGCCACCGGCGTGAGCTGGAACTTCGGCGACGGCAACTCCTCCGCCGTTAACAACCCCACGCACACCTACGCCGTGGAAGGCACCTACACCGTTTGTCTGACCGCCTACAGCAGCCCGACCTGTTCGGTATCGGTCTGTTACACAGTGGTCGTCCGCTCCAAAAACTGTCTCGGACCGATCGCGCCTCTGATGGGCATGGTCGAAAACGGCGCCTTCGAAGACGAGGCCCAAAGCGCCGAAATGTACCCTGCCGATGGACCCTCGGATCCTGCCGCTGATCGCCCCACGGCGCTCGCCGACGCGGACGGACAGACGGCCCTGCTGACTTTTGTGGCCGAAAAGGCCGAAGCCGTGGACATATCCATTGCAGAATTCGGCGGCGCCACGGTGCAACGCCTTTCCCGACCCGCCCGTGTCGGCCTCAACGCCCTCGCGCTGCCCATCGGTCAACTGCCGCCCGGCGTGTATGCAGTGCACCTCAACTCCGGCGGTACCGCCCACAGCGTGCTGCTCGTGGTGCCGCACAGATGAAAAAAACAGCCTTCTCTTTTTTTATAGGGGCCGCCGAGAATCGGCGGCCCAATTTTGTTGGGGGGAGGGGGGGATGATGAAAATCCTGACTCTGACAAAAATAGGAGCCCCACACCGATCCCGCTGATCGGTCAACTCCGATACAGCAGACCTTGCAGCGAACGGCCCAAACGAACCAAGAGGATCATCGCCGGCACCTCCACCAGGGGGCCGACCACGCCGACGAATGCTTGTTGCGAACCAAGCCCGTAAACCGCGATGCCCACGGCAATGGCCAGTTCGAAATTGTTGCCCGTGGCCGTGAAACTGATGGCCGTGTTTTTTTCGTATGAAAGCCCCAAAGCTCTACAGACCAAAAAACTTACGACGAACATCGAGAGGAAATAGATCAGCAACGGCAAGGCGACCCGCAGGACTTCACCGGGCAGTTGTACGATGGAGTCGCCTTTCAAGCAGAACATCAGCACGATCGTGAACAAAAGTGCGTACAGGGTCAACGGGGAGACCTTCGGCAGATAAACCCGGTTGTACCAGTCGATCCCTTTTTTTTTCACCAAAAAAAATCTACCCAGATACCCGGCCAAAAAGGGCACACCCAGGTAGAGCAGCACGCTGGATGCAACCGCACCCATCGGCACCTCGACGCGTTGCGAAATCATGCCCATTGTACCTGGCAGCCACTCCACGAACAGCCAGGCATAGAATCCATAGGCCAGCAATTGAAAGACACTGTTCAGGGCCACCAAAAGCGCCGCGTAGGTCCTGCTGCCCCCGGCCAGATCGTTCCAGACGATCACCATGGCAATGCAGCGGGCGAGTCCGATCAAGATCAGTCCGGCCATTGCCTCCGGCCGATCGGCGAGCATGGTGACAGCCAAGAAA
>JBEIJQ010000225.1:0-3715 GCA_040380145.1 Lewinellaceae bacterium
CATCCAACAGGTTTTTCGCTCAGGCCCGCTACCAAAAGCCGCGCTGTCGGGATTTTCTCGAAGGCCGGCTGGGCCGTAAGAATTTCTTACAGGTCGCTCTTCGATTTTCGAGGGCCTGAATCGTTTTTTATAGACTGTATTTCAATTTTTTGCAAATAGAAATTTCTCATGGCCGCCATTAGAAATTTTTTTAAATGACAATTATGGGTTGAAAACTTCATTGGGAGAAAGGAATCCGAGACTTTTTCTGGGTCGGTTGTTGAGTTCGTTGGCAAAAAAGGAAAACACTGCAGCCGACACGACCTCGCTGGAAGCCCAGATCGACCAGCTCGTTTACCGATTGTACGGCCTGACGGAAGACGAGATCAACACAGTGGAAAGGAGCGTTTCGAGCAAATGATCCCCGTCTCCTAACCCGCCATCCGGCCCGCCCAAACCGCCAGCCACCCCGCCACGACGCTGGCCAACACGTACAACAGGGCACCGAGGGGTATCTGCCGATCCCAGAGGCCTTGGGCTTCCAAGGCAAAAGTCGAAAAAGTGGTGTAGCCGCCGCAAAAACCGGTCACCAACAAGTACCGGTACTCGGCGTTCTCCGGCCATCTGGCCGTGAAGAACCCGATCAGGAAACAGCCCAAAACATTGGCCGTCCAAGTGCCCCAGGGGAAGGTTTCCTGCGGGCCGATCCACACGGCGGTGAGGTAGCGCAGCGCACTGCCCACCGCCCCGCCCACGGCCACCAAAACGATATTTGTCCACATCGCGTTCGAAAAGCGTAATTTTGTACGAAAGGCCCCGCGCCCGACCGACAAATCTACTCACCTTTTAGGCCCCTCCCACCATCGGCCCGGCAGAATTTCTCGCCCACCTGCGCCACGAAAAGCGCTGCTCCGAACATACGCTCATCGCGTACGAAGGCGACCTCGTGCAATTTTTGGGCTTTTTGCGCCACCGATTCGACATCGAACGGCCGCGGGAGGTTGCCCAAAAACATGTCCGCGCATGGTTGGTGGATCTCGTTTCGGCCAAGGCCAAACAACGGACGGTGCGCCGAAAACTCGCTTCCCTGCGGACTTTTTTTTCTTTTCTGAAAAAAAACGGCGCCATTACAGTCAATCCGGTCAGCAAAATCCCCGTGCCGAAAATCGGCCGACGCTTGCCCGCCGTCGTGCCCGCGGAAGGAATGGACAGCCTGCTCGATCAGGCAATATTCCCCGATGGCTTTCCCGGCCTCCGCGATCGCCTGATCCTCGAAATCCTGTACACGGCAGGCCTCCGCCGAGCGGAACTGCTGTCGCTGTCGCTCGCCGATCTCGACCGACCCGGGCGAAGGTTCCGCGTCCGCGGCAAAGGCAACAAAGAACGGATCGTGCCGTGGCTGCCCTACTTGGACGCCCTGTTGGACGAATATCTGGCCGCCCGTCGAGAGGCATTTCCCGAAGCGGGGCAAGCACTGTTGCTGACCGACAAGGGCCGGCCGCTCTACGACAAGTTCGTGTACAACACCACCAAGCATTACCTGGGCCTGCTGCCCGGCCTCGACCGCCACAACCCGCACACCCTGCGGCACAGCTTTGCCACGCACCTCGCCTCGGCGGGCGCCGACATCAACGCCGTGAAGGAACTGCTCGGCCATTCCAGCCTCGCCGCCACCCAGATCTATCTGCACAACTCGCTGGACCGCCTGAAAAAAGTGTACGAAAAAGCACACCCCAAAGGAGGAAAATAAATCGGCAGATCACTGGGTCTCGAAAATCTTGGCCACCACCAACCGGTCGTACAATTGCCCGAACGGACGGTGGTACACCAAAAACAGGTACTCGTTCTCCGTTTCCATCGCATTGCCCTCGAATCGGGCAAGATCGAACGGGCCGCCACCCTTGGGCACCCAAGCGTACATATAATCGTAATAGCCTTGCTTGAGCAGGGCCGTCAGTTGATATCCCTTCTTCTCAGCGACATAAGACAGGCGAAAGCGGGGCAAAGGCTGCCAATCCGAAAAACCGCCGATCAGGTACACATCGCCGTCATACTGCTCCTCCGTTTGCAAGGTGAAGGTCACGTTGATGTACTCGGCCCGCAGATCGCTGCCCTGTATGTCGCGGTTCTCCGGAAACCAGCGGCCGTTGAGGTCGCGCCGGAACATATACACCAGGTCGGGACGCACGAAATCCTCGAACAGTTCCACGTACCAGTCGTACCGCGTGCTGCGGATGACGCGCACCTGTGGCCCCCTGAACTGGAGATTTCGCAGGTCCAAGGGCCGAAATTCCTTGACCGCGGGAAAAACGACCTTGTCCTGATAGTCGTACATCAAGGCATCGTCGCGTTGGAACAACGGCTGCAGGTCCGTCACGGCATTGCCCCAGCGGCCATTTTGCAATACGGCCGTGCGGATCTCCGCTTGGGGCATGTTCACGCGGATGTTGGGGTGCAGCACCGTGAAATCCAGTTCTTGGTGGGTGCGCAACTTGCCCACATCGGCTGCTCTGCGCAACTGGGGCTCCACGTCGAACCGCGTTTCGACGACCATAAAACGCCGAGTCAGGATCAGGTCCTTTTCGTCGGTGTCCAAATAGACCTTCAACAAGTAGTTGCCCGAGTAACGGAACGACATGTTCTCGTTGGGAAGTTCCAGCTCGTAATGGGTGTAGGGTGTGAGGGTGTTGAAGGAGTTGCTCCAAGTCACGATCCGGTCCTCGGTGTAACCCTGGATGTAGTCGAATTTCAGGACGCGCTCCGACGGGCTCCAATCGGCGTTGCAGTGCTCGACGGTGTAGTAGTAGTTTTTCGCGTCGGCGTCCATGTCGTCGAACGAGAGGAGCAGCGGATTGCCGGCGCCCAGCTCCAAGAGCGGGTAGCCCGTTTCCACCGCTTTGGGATGCAGCCGGACCGAGCGTATGTTGTCCACATACACGAAATCATAATTGCGCGGCAAGGCGTACACATATTCCTCGTCGGCCTGTGCGAACAAGCACAAGGGACAGGCCAACCAAAACAGCAAAAATCTTTTCATACGAAAAATGCTCCCGAAAAGTCAAAGGTAACGATTGGGCCCATCCAAAACAGTGCCTCAAATGCTAGCGCGGCACCTTTCGGCCAAATTTCCGGGTGAGATCCTTCGATCGGGCCCGTTTTTTCCGGTCCAGGCCGTTTTGGGGGCGATGGTTTTTTCCGATTTTTTGACGATCCCCCAAGCCTGGAATCCTGCAAAGATTCGAGGGTGTACGGGATTTTGTCGCCCCGGTGGGACAGGGGTATTGGCAGGATTAAAGGATTGGCAGGATTTTTCGAACCTATTGGCCGGCAATACTGCCGCCATGGACTCTATCGTCGTTCTCACCGATGCCGTATTCCATGCTTTTTCCAGGTCAGCGTAAAATCAATGCCCCCTCTTTGGCGGTAAATTGCCCATGCTTCCCCTCAATCCAGATGGTTTTTTTGAGAAAAGTGTTCGAGAGTTATATTTTATTGATTATCATATTTTTGAAAATAAAATAAAGCACTTCTTTCCCTTTCGGAAATTTTTTTTTGAAAATAATTCCAAAAACGGGTTACCTCAGAGGCCATTTTTGGTATATATATACTGGGAGTCCCCAAAAAAACTCCCTCCCCAATCTATGTCGAACCAATACGATCGCATCCTCCGGGATGGGATACAAGCCCTTTTGCCCCTGCTTTTGGCGAAGCTGTATCAGGTCGTGCCGGAACGGTA
>JBEIJQ010000226.1:0-3697 GCA_040380145.1 Lewinellaceae bacterium
CTGCCCAGAAAAAAAAGCGGCCATAGTTTTTCAAAAGCAATTTTTCACTCCGGCATTTTTTTCTGAAGTGCGAATAGACTGCACATATCGGCCGCAATTTTGGTTTTTATTTTTCTCAAAAAAACTCAAAACTACTTGTTATGTGCATTTTATCTTGCTCTGCTCTTGAAAAAACCCAACAACGGTCGCGAAGGGGCAGCCGTCTCATGGGAATTTCTTTTTTTCGAAAAAAAATGGGCAGGGCGCTGTTCGGCCTCACCATTTTTTCTTTCCTGTTGGTCGGGTGCACCGACCGTGCGCAATTCGAGGCGATGAAGTCGGAAAACGAGCAGCTAAAAATGCAGAAAGACAGTCTGCTGGGCTCGCTGGACTCCATGAAAAAACCCAACGACAGCATCACGACTTTGATTCCCAAGCCCAAGCCTGCTCGGACTGGAACCGGAGAAACCGACGGTGGCGGTTCAACCGGCGGTGGGTACTATTCGGAAGACGTGGCACTGCGTTTTGTGGAAGACTACTATGACTATTACAGGGCGGATTTCAAATATCGCCGTCCACGGCTTCGCCGGATTTCAGGCAACACCTTCAATGTATCCATCGAGGAATGCATGAAAATGATAAGTTGCGATTACGCCTCGGGATGGGATTACATCGTTTGGAATTTGGAAATCAAATCGAAAAACAAGTACGTCATGAAAATGACGCATTGAAAGTACAGTTTTGGGATCGAACTCAGGGCTGAATCCGCCAGCGCTCAACCAGTGTTGAAGTTTCCGCCGCCGGGTTTTGTCAGCAGCCTTCGCGAACGTTTCCCAGCACGGCCAATGGAATTCGTCCCCAAAAAAACAGCCGCCCCCTTCGGAGCGGCTGTTTGCTTTTTGTGTTGCGCCTTGCGGGCAAGGATCATTTTTTCAGGAAGTAGAGTTTTCCCGAGTCGTCCAGCGCGTCCACCAGAATGTTGTCGCCGGGTTGGAAGCGGCCGGAGAGGAGTTCTTTGGACAGTTGGTTGATGGCTTCGCGCTGTAGCACCCGTTTGAGGGGGCGCGCTCCGTAGGCCGGATCGTAACCTTGTTCGATCAGCACATCCTTGGCCTGGGGCGACAAGCGAAGTTTCAGCGATTGCTTGGCCAACTGCTCTGTCAAGTGGCCGAGGAGCAGGTCGAGCACTTGTCCGACTTCGTTTTTGCTCAGCGGCAGAAACAGGATCTGCTCGTCGATGCGGTTGAGAAATTCGGGGCGCATCAGCGATTTGAGTCCCTCGGTCGCCTCGAAGCGGGTGGCCTCCAAGGTGGCCGCTCGTTTGGCCGGCGACAGGGAGTCGAGTTGCTCGAGGTTGTGCAGGATGCGGTCGGCGCCGTGGTTGGTGGTCATGATCACGATGCTGTTCTTGAAATTGGCGGTCCGGCCTTTGTTGTCGGTCAACCGTCCGTCGTCGAGCACCTGCAGCAGGATGTTGAACACGTCCGGGTGGGCCTTTTCGATCTCGTCGAGGAGGACGATCGAATAGGGCCGGCGGCGCACGGCCTCGGTGAGCTGGCCGCCCTCCTCGTAGCCCACATAGCCGGGAGGCGAACCGACGAGGCGGGAAACCGTGTGTTTTTCCATGTATTCGCTCATGTCGATGCGGGTCACGGCGTTTTCGTCGTCGAAGAGCACCTCGGCGAGGGCTTTGGCGAGTTCGGTCTTGCCGACGCCGGTGGGGCCGATGAAGAGGAAACTGCCAATGGGCCGCTTTTCGTCCTGCAGGCCGGCCCGGCTGCGGCGCACGGCATCGGCGACCGCTTGAACGGCCTCCGACTGTCCGATGACCCGTTTGCCGATCTCGTCCTCGAGTTGGAGGAGGCGGTCTTTGTCGCTCTGCATCATTTTGGACACGGGGATGCCCGTCCAGCGGGCCACGACATCGGCGATGTCGGCGGATTTGACCTCTTCGTTGGTCAGGCGGCTTTCCGGAGAAAGGGCCTCGAGCTGGTCGCTGGCATCGGCGAGTTCTTTTTCCTTGTCCTTGAGCTTGCCGTACTCGATTTCGGCGACCTTGGCGAAGTTGGAATCGCGGCGGGCCTGGTCGGCCTCGGTGCGGAGAGCTTCCATTTCGGACTTGACGGCCTGGATGCGGTCCACGATTTCTTTTTCGCTGCGCCAGCGCGCGGTGAGCCCTTCGAGCTGTTCGCGGAAATTGGCCAATTGCCGGTCGATTTCGCCGAGTTTGGAGGTGTTCTGTTCGCGTTTGATGGCTTCGCGTTCGATTTCCAATTGGCGCACCTTGCGGTCGAGTTCGTCCACTTCTTCGGGCATGGAGTCGATTTCGATGCGCAGTTTGGCGGCGGCCTCGTCGATGAGGTCGATGGCCTTGTCGGGGAGTTTGCGGTCGGCGATGTAGCGGTGCGAAAGTTCCACCGCCGCCACGATGGCCTCGTCGAGGATGCGGACTTTGTGGTGGGTCTCGTAGCGGTCGCGCAGCCCGCGCAGGATGGAAACGGAGTCCTCGACCGACGGTTCGTCCACGTACACCTTTTGAAAACGACGCTCGAGAGCCTTGTCGGACTCGAAGTATTTCTGGAATTCTTCGAGCGTGGTGGCCCCAATGGTGCGGAGTTCGCCCCGGGCGAGGGCCGGTTTGAGGATGTTGGCGGCGTCCATGGTGCCGCCACCTCCGCCGGCACCCACGAGCGTATGGATCTCGTCGATGAAAAGGATGATCTCGCCGTCGGAGTCGGACACTTCTTTGACGACGGCCTTGAGGCGCTCCTCGAATTCGCCCTTGTACTTGGCGCCGGCCACAAGAGCCGCCAGATCGAGGGTGAACACGGTTTTGCTCTTGAGCTCCTCGGGCACATCGCCCTTGAAAATGCGCCACGCGATGCCCTCGACCACGGCGGTCTTGCCCACGCCCGGGTCGCCGACGAGGATGGGGTTGTTCTTTTTGCGGCGCGAAAGGATGTGCAGCACGCGGCGGATCTCTTCGTCGCGGCCGATCACCGGGTCGAGCTTGCCCGTTCGGGCGAACTCGTTGAGGTTCACCGCATATTTGTTGAGGGCGTTGTACTGGCTCTCCTGGCTCTGGGACGTGACGGTCGCGCCCTTGCGCAGGTCTTTGATGCCCGTGCGCACGGCCTCGTCCTTGACGCCCTGTTCGCGGAGCATCTTGGCGGTGCGGTCGTTGGTGGCCAACACACCCAACAAGAGCATTTCGGCTGAAACGAACTCGTCGCCGAATTTATCGGCCTGGCTTTTGGCCTCCAACAAGGCCCGGTTGGTGTCGTTGCTGAGGTAAAAACGCCCGTCTTTGCCGGCGGCGCTCGGCAGGGCCTTGAGCTGCACGTCCAGCTGCTCTTCGATCTTGGGCAGGTTGGCGCCCACCTTTTTGAGCAGATAGCGCACCACGTCTTCATCGGCCAACAGGACGCCGCGCATCAGGTGGGCGTTCTCGATGTTCTGGTGGCCGTTCGCATGGGCGACTTCTTGGGCTTTTTGCACCGATTCCTGTGCCTTGATGGTGAAATGTTCGAGATTCATGGAAATTCGGATTTGGGGAAAAAGGAATTTTGCTTTGGGCACTTTTTTAGCAAAGTGAAGGCCAAGCCGAAAAAAGCGACAATTTGTCAAAAAACGACCGGCGGAAAAGACATTTTGTCGCCCGCTGTTTTCTTGAGCAATTTTTGTCCCTCGGGAACCGTTCAAGACCCATATCCAGAGC
>JBEIJQ010000227.1:0-3687 GCA_040380145.1 Lewinellaceae bacterium
ACTCGCGCTGGCGCCGGATTTGATCGGGATTTACTTTGGTTTCTTTTTCTTTTTGGGAAGAAGAAAAAGAAAAAGAAAGCCCAGCAAGGAACAAATCACCTTGCGAACCGTCCAAACGCTACCGATGAAAAAGTCCAATAAAGTCCCAAATTGAGCAGATCAAAAAGAGTCTAATGACAATTTTGGGCTAATGACAATTTTGGGGCAAGTCCGTCAAGGAACAAAACACCTTGCAAACCGCAACTCGGCTACCGCTAAAAATCATCGCAAAAGACTCTTTTGAGGAGAATTACAAAATTACAATGACAATTCCGGGATAATAAAGTGCTTGCGCAAAAGAAAAATATCTTTTGGAAAACATCGCCGCCGCCCAATTTTCGGAAACAGGGTTTTCAAGACTTGTTCAGCCCTCTTGATCGGCAAGATTTCAACACGCATGCGCATTGCATTCCAGAGCCAGAGTGTTTCTTTTTACTTTCTATCAATCAATTTATTGGAAAACATTTAGATCCTCCTCCATTGAAAATTTCGCTCCCCACTCGATTCCGCGTTCATGCAACGCTCAAAAGAAATCCCCCTGTCGGCCATCCGACCGAAAAGGGAGCTGAGCGACAGGACTTGGCGCGGTTCTTTTGCTAATTTTGCGCTTTGACCAAAAACCCTGTACGGCTTAAATGGTTTATAGGCCGTCTTATTTTGTTTAACCGCCCCTCATGGGCAACGAACCCGCCTTAGCGTATGCGCCATTGTTTACTTTCCCTATTTTTTGTTGCGCCCCTTTTCCTTTTCGGACAGTTGCTGCCGGACGCCCCCAAAGGCAGGTCTTCTTGGAAGGACGTCGAAGAATCCACCGTGAAGCGCCTTGACGGGCGCCGGATCATCGTGCCGAGGGCCTACCGCACCCTGGAGCTCAACGTGGAGGCCATGCGCGCGCAGTTGGCCTTTGCACCGATGGAAGGCAGTGCGGCAGCGGACGAACAGCTCACGCTGCTGGAGCTTCCCATGCCGGACGGCAGCTTTGCCCGCTTCGACATTTACGAATCCCCGATCATGGAACAGCCGTTGACGGAGCGTTTTCCGGAGATCAAAACCTACGCCGGTGTGGGCCTCGACGATCCCACGGCCACCATCCGTCTCGACCTCACGCCCCAAGGCTTCCACGCAATGGTGCTCTCGGCCGACAAAGGCACGGTTTTCATCGACCCCTATTTTCACCTGCAGACCCGGTTTTACCTTTCTTATTTCAAAAAGAACTTCATCGCCCCACCCTTCAAGCAGTTTTCCTGCATGACTTCCGAAGGGATGGAGCTCGATCCCCACGGGCACGGCCCCTTGCCCGATCCGGGCCACGGGCTGCGTTTCGGGGACTGCTCCCGTCGCGCCTATCGACTGGCTGTTGCCGCGACGGGCGAATACACCGCTTTTCACGGAGGCACCGTGGCGCTGGCCTTGGCGGCCCAGACCACCACCATCAATCGCGTGAACGCCGTCTATGAAAGAGAGATCGCGGTGCGTCTCAACCTGGTCGCCAACAACAACCTGTTGATCTACACCAACGCCAACAACGACCCCTACACCAACAACAACGGCGGTACAATGCTCGGCCAAAACCAGACCAATGTGACCACTGTGATCGGAACGGCCAATTACGACATCGGACACGTGTTCAGCACCGGCGGGGGCGGCATCGCCGGTCTCGGCGTGGTCTGCTCGGCCGGCAACAAGGCCCGAGGCGTGACGGGCAGCCCGGCTCCCGTGGGCGACCCCTTCGATATCGACTATGTGGCCCACGAAATCGGGCACCAGTTCGGAGGCAACCACACCTTTCGCAGTGCCACCGGTTCCTGCGCGGGCAACGCCAACAACAACACAGCGTACGAGCCGGGCAGCGGTTCCACCATCATGGCGTATGCGGGCATCTGTGCGCCCCAAGACGTGCAGAACAACTCCGACGATTACTTCCACTATGCCAGCATGAGCGAGATCAGCACCTTTATCGTCTCGGGCGGGGGAGCCGCCTGCGACCAGCTGACGGCCCAAGCCAACAACGCCCCGGTGATCACCAACGGTGCCCTCAACTTCACCGTGCCCATCAACACGCCCTTTTTCCTCCAGGCCCAGGCCAACGATCCCGACGGCAACACGCTCACCTACTGCTGGGAGCAGTACGACAACCAGAACAATACCCAACCGCCCGTGGGCACCAACACGACCGGGCCCAATTTTCGCTCCTTCGACCCTTCGACCAATCCGCGCCGTTATTTCCCCAACCTGCAAGCGCTCGCCGCCGGCGGCCCCTTCACATGGGAAGTGCTGCCCACCGTGGCCCGCACGATGAATTTCCGCGTGACCGTTCGCGACAACGCGGCCGGCGGCGGATGCACCGACGAAGCCAACGCGGCCATCACCTTCAGCGCGGCCGCCGGTCCCTTCACCGTGACCGCCCCCAACGCCACGGGGATCAACTGGCCGGCACTGAGCCAACAAACGGTCACCTGGAACGTAGCCAATACCGCCACCGCCCCGGTGAGCTGCCCCAACGTGGACATCCTGCTGTCCACCGACGGCGGCCTGACTTTCCCGATTACGCTCGCCACCGGTGTGCCCAACAACGGCACTTATCAAGTGAACGTGCCCAACAACCTGACCACCACTGCACGGGTGATGGTGGTCTGTTCGAGCAACGTGTTTTTCGACATCTCGAACAACAACTTCACGATTTCCGCCCCCCAAAGCGGCTACACGCTTTCTGCCACGCCCACCACCCAGACCAACTGCGGGGCCAACAGCCTGACCTACACGATCAACGTCAACTCCTTGGGCGGTTTCGCCGGCGCGGTGACGCTGAGCGTCACGGGCGCCCCGGCCGGAGCAACAGCGACGCTTGGACAGGCAGTGGTGAACGCGGGCGGCACGACCACCCTGACCGTGACCGGTCTGGCGGGCGTTGCGGCTGGTTCCTACACGTTAGTGGTTTCGGGCAACGGCGGGGCCGCCGGCAACCAAACTACGAACGTAGGCCTTGTGGTGGCCGCGGGCGCGCCCGGGCAAGCCACGCTCGTCGCCCCGGCGGACGCAGCCACCGGCGTGGCCCTCTCTCCCACCCTCACGTGGAATGCTGTGGCGGGAGCCGCTGGTTACGAAGTTCAGGTGTCCACCAGCCCGACCTTCACCCCCTTGGTCGTCAACCAGACAGGGGTGGCCGGCACCTCCTACACCGTCACGCCCAGCCTGAACGCCAACACCACCTATTATTGGCGCGTGCGGGCCGTGAACGGGTGCGGCAACGGTGCTTACGCGACCACCCGCTCCTTCACCACGATCAACATCACCTGTACCACGATCACCAGCACCAATGTGCCCTTGGCCATCACGGCCACCGGCACGCCCACGGTCACCTCCACCCTGACCTTCCCCGCAGCTGGGACGATCACCGATGTGAATGTCACCAACCTCGTCGGTACGCACACCTACATCAACGACCTGATCTTTACCCTGCGCAGCCCTGCCGCCACCAACGCGATCCTGATGACGCAGGTTTGCAACAACGAAAACGACTTCAATATCCGCTTCGACGACCAAGCGGCCAACGCTTACGCGACGATTCCCTGTCCGCCCACCGGCGGTGGCACCTACCAGCCCAACCAAGTGCTGTCGGCGTTCAACGGCCAAAACCCGCTGGGCACC
>JBEIJQ010000228.1:0-3664 GCA_040380145.1 Lewinellaceae bacterium
AGACACGCTGTTCAGCCTTTCCGTGAAGCCGTTTTTCTCGCTCGGGCGCGAAAAAAAGCGGATCTATCCGGCCGACAGCCTGTCCTTTGTTTTTTCCCAAGCGGAAATCACGGTGGGCAAAAAAACCAAGATCGAGCGGTATGTGACCTTTCGCTACCGCCAATTGGCCGAAGGGGAAGATGTGGTGCTGGAGCAACAGTTCAATGTCAAGGACATCCGCTCTTCGAACTATTCGCTGCGCGGCGACAAGTGTCCGAAGTGGGAGATCGAGCTGCGCAACGCCCCGCCCGTGATCCTGTACTGCTCGCCCAAGAAAACCCTGTTGACCATCGAGTTCGACGGCACGGTGTATCAATTGCGCGACCAAGAGAAGTACTGACCCCCCTCACTCGCGGATCTGCCCCACCGCCCGTTCGATGACTCGGCGGTAGTAGGCCTCGTATTGGGGAAGGATGTGCGCGAGATCGAACTGGGCGGCCCTTTGCAGGGCATTGGCCTTGAACCGTTCCAGGAGTGCCTCGTCGGTCAGCAGGGTGATCGCATGGCGCGCCATGTCGTCCACATCGCCGACGGGGCTGAGGAAACCGGTCACGCCGTGCTCGTTCACCTCGGGCAGTCCGCCCACATTGGAAGAGAGGACTGGCACTTCGCAGGCCATGGCCTCGAGCGCTGCCAAGCCAAAACTCTCGCTCTCGGAGGGCATCACGAACAGGTCGGCGATGGCGAGCAACTCCTCTACCGCGTCTTGTTTGCCGAGGAAAAGGATGTTTTCGCAAAGACCCAGTTCACGACAAAGCGCCTCGGCGGGCTGTCTTTCGGGGCCATCGCCCACCAGCAGGAGTTTGCTGGGCACGGCCCGCAGAACTTTTTCGAACACCCGAATGGCATCTTCCACGCGCTTGACCTTTCGGAAATTGGAGATGTGCATCAGGATCTTTTCACCACCGGGAGCGATAGCGCGCTTGAAATGTTCTTTGTTTTTTTTTCGGAAACGCTCAAAATCAATGAAATTGTAGATGACCTCGATGTCGTTTTGGATGTCAAAAAATTCGAAGGTCTGGTCGCGCAGGCTTTTGGAGACGGCGGTGACACCGTCGGATTTGTTGATGGCCATCTGCACTACGGGCGCATAAGCGGGGTCCTTGCCAACGAGCGTGATATCTGTTCCGTGCAGGGTGGTCACCACGGGAATGTAGCGGTTGTCCTGGTTGAGCAGCACTTTTTTGGCCATATAAGCCACGGAAGCATGGGGAATCGCGTAGTGCACATGGAGGATGTCGAGCTGCTGATACTTGACCACGTCCACGAGAGTGCTCGCCAGCGCCGTTTCGTAGGGCGGGTATTCAAACAAGGGGTATTCGCCGAAACGCACTTCGTGGAAAAAAATGTTCGGATGAAAAGAATCCAGACGGGCCGGCTGGGCATAGGAAACGAAATGGACTTGGTGGCCCCGATCCGCCAGGCCCTTGCCCAGTTCGGTGGCGACCACGCCGCTGCCGCCGTAAGTCGGATAACAAACAATACCTATGCGCATGGAGAAAAAGGCCGTAAAAATGGAAAAAAGGCCGCCCGTGCGGCGGAACGACGGATCAGGGCAACAGATCGAATAGATCCTTCACGCCGATGGGGTGGGCACATGTGAACCCTTCTGCGAACTCGAAGCCGAGCGGTCGCCCAAAGGTCCGGTTCTTGCCGATCACCGACTCGAGGAAATCCTGTCCGGAAATCGGGGTCTCGGGTTCCGTGGAATGGGGATCGAAGAACTGCGAGCGGAAGGTTTTGATCAATTCCAACTTTTTGGGCATGAACGGCGTGATATCCACCACGAAATCCGGTTCGATGTAATAATCTTGGATGTAGTGGAAAACGGCCTTTGGGCGCCAAGCGGCCTGTGGGGCAGAGGCCTCGCTCTCGCTCCAAATGGTCTCGATCTTGCGCAGGCCGGCCAAAAAAGCCGCATCGGCCACGAGGCGCGCCGCCCGCCCGTGATCGGGGTGGCGGTCTTCGAGGGCGTTGGCCAGCACGATCTCGGGCCGGAAATGTCGGATCACCTCGATGATGGGCAACAGGTGGTCGCGGTCGTGCCCGAAAAAGCCATCGGCGAATTCCAGGTTGACCCGCACCCGTGCACCCATTTTCTTGAGGGCCGCCCTCGCTTCCTCTGCCCGCTGGTCGGGGGTGCCCCGCGTGCCCAGTTCGCCCTGCGTGAGATCCACGAGGCCTACTTTTTTGCCCGCGGCGATGTGTTTGAGCAAAGTGCCCGAGCAGGACAATTCTATGTCGTCGGGATGTACTCCAAATGCGAGGATGTCGAGTTTCATGTCGTTGTAAGGGTTGGGACGGTGCGATGGACCTTGTCCTTCCCACAACAAAAAAAAGGGTCCGAGGTTCAGAGCCCCCCATCCCGCATCAAATGGCCCCCTTGGCTTTCAGCTCGAGGTATTTGTTGATGGTGTCGAGGGTCAGGTTTTCGGGCCGCGTCAGGATGGATTGGATGCCGTACTGCCGGAGTTCGTGCACGATGCGCTGTTTTTCGTTGACAAAGTGCCGGGCCGTGGTCTCCACATAGATATCCTCCACGGTTTGCGGACTTTTGCGCAGGTAGTCCGAGATCTCCGTGTTTTCGAAAAAAACCACCACCAGCACCTGTTGGCGGTTGATGCGGCGCAGTTCGGGCAAGGCCCTCATCATGGCGTAGTGGCTTTCGAAATTGGTGAACAGCAACAGCAAGCTCCGGCGGCCCACGAATTGGCGGACCGAGGTGTATAGCAATTCGAAATTGGCTTCGTCGGGCCGTTCCTCTTCGCGGTACAGGGCTTCGAGGATGCGGTGCAGTTGGCCGGGCCCGTTTTCGGCCTTGATGGCCGAACCGATCTTGTCGGAAAAAGTGAGCAACCCGGCGCGGTCGTGCTTTTTGAGGATGATGTTGGACAAGGCCAGACCGGCGTTGATGGCGTGATCCAACAGGCTCATCCCTCGAAAGGGCATTTTCATCGAGCGGCTTTTGTCGATGACCACATACACCTGCTGGGAACGCTCGTCTTCGTATTGGTTGACCATCAGGTCGTTGCGGCGACCGGTGGCCTTCCAGTTGATGCTGCGGTAATCATCGCCCTGCACGTAGGTGCGAATCTGCTCGAATTCGAATCCGTTGCCGATGCGCCGCATGCGCTTGATGCCCTCCATCGTGGAGATCCGGGTGAAGGCCTGCAGCTCGAACTGCTTCATTTGCAGTACGGAAGGGTAAACGGGCACGGTTCGGTGCGCTTCTTCCCGGAACCGCCGCTCCCACAGGCCCAGCTGCGTGCGGGCAAAGAGGTTGATGGCATGGAAGCGGTATTCGCCACGGCGGACCGGCCGAAGGGTGTAGGCGTGAACCTGTTTTTCGTCGGGCTTCAGCGACAGGCGCAGGTTGAAATCTCTTTTTTGGAACTGGTCCGGCAGCTCGTCGATGACTTCCAGGGAAATCGGCAGGGACCCCGTGTTGGTCAGGTGCAGGCGCACCGTGTTCTCATCGCTGAGCGATAGCACCTTGGGCGTTTCCCGAACGCCCCGGACCCGGACCATTTTCCCAAACAAAAGTGCGATATCCGTCACGGACAAGGCCGCCAAGGCTGCCGCCCCCGAGATCCCCAGCGAAAAAAAGATCTGACCAAGGCCTGCC
>JBEIJQ010000229.1:0-3659 GCA_040380145.1 Lewinellaceae bacterium
CAAATGGTCAGGGTTTCGCGCCCAAACCCTCCGGCTCCCACAATGCAGATTTTTCTGTCCAGTTCAGGAAAATAACGGTCCATGGTCTTTTTGAGATAAAATTCCGAACAAAGGTAAGCAATGCAGAAATCTACCACCTAAAAAACGGACATCTCTCCACATCCCCCTCACCAAAAAAGAACGCCCTCCAAAATTGTTTGAACATTCATACTATTTTTTCTTGGAAAAAAGACACACCGCGCTAACTTTGCGGGCAACACAGCGAACAGCTGTGAAATAATGGTTTGGTTAGTTGAAGAAGGCGCCTCTGGGCGCCTTCTTTGCATTCAGAATTTTTTTTCCCAAAAAAAAAGGGAAACGAAGAAAATTGCCCGGAAAAACCCTGCCGATCCTACATCATGTTCACGCTGGCGCGCAAAGCGGATTTGGCCAAAATGACCATTTTGCGGGAATCGGGCACGCGGATCCGGGAATCGGCCACGCGGCTGGACGATGCATCGCAGATTTTGTAGAACAGGCTCAAATAGTACCGATAGGCCAGATACACCCCAAAGCGCGCTCCTTTGGGCAGCCGCACGATCCCCTCGTAGGCGTGGTCGAAATCGCGCTTGATATCGGCCTCGATCTCGCGCTTGGCATCGTCGTCGAAGCGCGAAAAATCCACGCCGGGGAAATACACGCGGCCCCGCTCGGCGTAATCGCTTTTCATGTCGCGCAGGAAATTCACCTTTTGGAAGGCCGAGCCGAGCGCACAGGCCGATGGCGTCAGCTCCTCGTATTGGCCAGGACGGTCATGGCAGAACACGCGCAGGCACATCAGCCCCACCACCTCGGCCGAACCGTAGATGTAGCGCTTATACAAGTGATCCTCGTAGGTATGGAAATGCAGGTCCATCTCCATGCTGTCGAGAAAAGCGTCGATCAGCTCCCGCTCGATGCCGTACCGGTTGACGGTCTCCTGAAAGGCGTGCAGCACGGGGTTCAAACTGATGCGCTCGTCGATGGCCCGGTACGTTTCCGTGCGGAAACGCTCCAAGAGATCGGCCTTGTCGTGCCCATGGAAGGTGTCCACGATCTCGTCGGCGAAGCGCACGAAACCGTAGATGGCGTACACCGGCATCCGGAAGCGCTTGGCAAAGACCCGTATGCCCAGCGAAAAAGAAGTACTGTAGCGCTGGGTGATCAGGCGGCTGCACTCCGCACAAACAGATTCGTAGAGTTGAAAATGGTTCATTTTCGAGCAGTTTTGTGGATGAATTTGGAAATCTCGCCGGCCACCACCTCGCCCGAGATCAGCGAGGGCGGAACGCCTGGGCCGGGCACGGTGAGCTGGCCCGTGTAAAATAGGTTCGACACCTTGGAACTCTTCATCGCGGGCTTCAACACCGCCGTTTGGCGCAGGGTGTTGGCCAATCCGTAGGCGTTGCCCTTGAAGGCGTGGTAGTCCGACACGAAATCGCTGTGCGCATAGCTGCGCTTGTAAACGACATGCTCCCGAACGGTCTGTCCGGTGATGGCCTCCAAACGCTCCATCACCAAGCTGTAGTAGTGCTCGCGGGTTTCTTCGCCGTCTTCGAGGCCGGGCGCCACAGGGATCAGCACGAAAATGTTTTCGCAGCCCTCCGGTGCCACCGACGGATCGGTGACCGAGGGCGCGCACACATAAAACAAAGGATCCGACGGCCAACGGGGATCGGTGTAGATCTCCTCGGCATGCTGGGCGAAATCGCGGTCGAAGAACAGGTTGTGGTGCAACAGACCCTTGAGCCGCTTGTTGATGCCGAGGTAAAACAACAGCGACGAAGGCGCCATCGTGCGTTTGTCCCAGTATTTCTGGTCGTACTGGCGGCAACGCTCGGGCAACAGGTGCTGTTCGACGTGGTGGTAATCGGCGCCGGCCAGCACCACATCGGCGGCGATATCGCCCTTCGGCGTGGTCACATGGGTGGCGCGGCCGTTGGGCACCACGATTTCACTCACAGGGTGGTCGAGGCGTATGTCCACACCCAACTCCCGGTTGAGCGCGACCATCCCTTCCACGATCTTGTACATGCCGCCCATCGGATACCAAGTGCCCAGCACCAGGTCGGCGTAGTTCATCAAACTGTACATCGCCGGCGTTTTCTCGGGCGTGGCGCCGAGAAACAGCACGGGGAATTTCAGCAATTGGCGCAACTGTTCGTGCTTGAACAGCCCGTCCACGTAATCCGACATAGAGGTGAGCATCTGTAGGCGGAACACCGAGCGCAATACCCGCCAATCGGCGAACTCCATCACGCTGTGGCCGGGCTTGAACACGAACTCGTTCATCCCGACGCGGTACTTGTATTCGGCCTCCCGAAGGAATTTCTCCAGGGCGCGGCTGCTGCCCGGCTCCAACCGCTCGAACATCTCGTCGAGCGCCTCACGGCCCGCCGGTACATCGAGCGCTTCTCCCGGTCCGAAGTAGATGCGATACCCGGGATCTAGCCGCTGCAAGGAATAGTAATCCGACACGCTGCGGCCGAACTGGGAGAAAAAGCGCTCGAACACGTCCGGCATCCAGTACCAGCTGGGGCCCATGTCGAACAAGAAGCCGTCCGCGCGATAATGCCGGGCCCGACCGCCGGGCACCGCGTTTTTTTCCAACAAAACGACCTCGTGGCCCTCCTTGGCCAAAAAGGCCGACGCCGCCAGACCGGAAAAGCCAGCGCCAATGACTACCGTCTTCATAATGTCCAGTTGGTTCTCAATGATCTAAAACAAATTTTCAATGGTGGGTTGCGGCCTTTGCGGACGCTTTGAACCGACAATAAACGACTTAAAAACCGTTTTGTTTAAGAAAAAAATTTATTTCTCAAAAAAGATTAAACAACGGTCGCGGATTCCACTCTAATCATACGAAAAAAAAGTTGATTTGGTACGATTTTGGAAGAGCATTTCTTCCATTGCGCAAACGGCAGGATCCACTTTCCCCGCTTGTTTATTTTGGGAAAAAAAATCTACATTTGCCCCGCTTTTACACTTCTATTTTATCCTTCAACCAATTAAATTTTATCTCCATGAAAAAAATCCTTTTGAGCTTCTTCGGCTTTGCCGCCGCAATGTCCCTCACCCTCACCTCTTGCGCCGATCCCTGCAAAGACGTTAACTGCAACAACGGCGAATGCGTCGAAGGCGATTGCGTCTGTGAGGCCGGCTGGGAAGGCAGCGACTGTCTGACCGAGTGGTCCGAAAAGTTTGTGACCAACAACGCCGGTGCCACCGACGTATGCACCTCCGGTAACTACAACTACACCGTGGACGTACTCTCCGTCAACGAATCCACGATCCAGATCATAAACCTCGGCGACTTCAACACTGTTGCCACCGTCACGGCCACCATCACGGACGGCTCCGATCTGACGATCAACATGGCCGCCGACGCCGCCGGCCGTCAATGGGTAGGCACCGGTACCCTCAACGGCAGCACGCTGACGATCAACTATGTCGTGACCTTCGACGACGGCACCTTCGACACCTGCACGGCCACGATCTCCATCTGATAAAAGCCATCGCGCCAACAAAAAAGCCGCCCCTCATCGGGGGCGGCTTTTTTATTGTCCCTGCCCGTCGCATCAATTCACTTCGGCACCCCTTCGCGGTCCATTTTTTCGTGCCAGCGCCGGGCGTATTCCTTG
>JBEIJQ010000230.1:0-3625 GCA_040380145.1 Lewinellaceae bacterium
CCCAACGAGGGACCAAACACCTTGCGAACCATAACTCGGCTACCGCTGAAAATCATCGAAAGACCCTCTGCCGCGAAGAACAAACAAGGTCTAATGACAATTCTGGTCTAATGACAATTTTGGGTTGAAAAAATGGATCCCGGAAAGACCGATCGGAGTTTTTCTTTTGGTAGCAGTTGCCCTTGTACTTTTGTGGAAATGCGGTCTGATACTCCGGGTAGGCCCATTTTTTTCCTTTTTTCGAAAAAATATAAAACGCCTGCCATCGGGGTCTCGGATTCCACGGAAGCAAAAAACCGTGGAGAGGCATTGAACAATTTGGGCGTATATTTGGCGTCTTTTCGAGCACCATGATACACGCGAAAAAATCCTTTGGGCAGCATTTCCTCAAAGACGAGCCGATCGCGGCCCGCATCGCAGAGGCCGTGCCCCTCTTGGAGGGCTGTGCGCGACTGCTGGAAATCGGGCCCGGCACGGGGATGCTCACCAAATACCTGCTCAAAAGGCAGGGGTACGAGCTGGCCGCCGTCGAGGCCGACCGCGACATGGTGGCCCATTTGGGGCGGCATTTTCCCGAACTGGCCGGCCGGGTGCACCTCGGCGATTTCCTCGAGACCGATCTGCCGGCCCTGATGGGCAACGGGCCTTTTGTGGTGGCCGGCAATTTCCCCTACAACATTTCTTCGCAGATCTTGGTCAAGATCGTGGACAACCGCTCCCTGGTGCCCGCGATGGTCGGCATGTTCCAGCGGGAAATGGCCGAAAGGGTGTGCGCTCCGCCCGGCAACAAAGTATATGGTGCTTTGAGCGTGTTGGTGCAGGCCTTTTACCGCACCGAATTTCTTTTCGGCGTCAAGCCGGGCTCCTTCAACCCGCCGCCCAAGGTGCAATCCGCCGTCATCCGCCTGACCCGTCGCGACGAAGGCCCGCTGGGCTGCGACGAGGCCCGTTTCCGGACCTTGGTGCGCACCGCGTTCGGTCAGCGCCGCAAAATGCTGCGCAACTCCATGGCCGGTTTTTTTCCGAAAGAAATTTTGGCACAAGATCCCTTTTTCACCAAGCGCCCCGAACAGCTCGGGGTCGCCGATTTTGTCGAAATGGCCAACCGTTCGGAGCCGCCCGTTCCGATGGATTGACGAGCATCCCACAATTTTTTTCCCGTGCGCCTCAAATCACTCGAGATAAAAGGATTCAAGTCGTTCGCCGACCGCACCGTCATCCACTTTTCGGACGATGTGCTGGGTATCGTGGGCCCCAACGGCTGCGGCAAATCCAATGTCGTGGATGCCATCCGCTGGGTCTTGGGCGAACAAAAGACCAAGGAGCTGCGCTCCGAGAAGATGGACAACGTCATCTTCAACGGCACCAAGGACCGCAAGCCGGCTGGGGTGGCGGAAGTCGCCCTCACGCTCGAAAACACCCGCAACCTCCTGCCCACCGAATACCACACCGTCACCATCAAGCGGTTGCTCTACCGCACCGGAGAAAGCGAGTACCGCATCAACGATGTCAAGTGCCGCCTCAAAGACATCACCAACCTTCTCGGCGATACAGGCATGGGTTCCGACAGTTATGCCATCATTGCCCTCGGTATGGTGGACGACCTGCTCAGCGACCGGGAAGACGCCCGCCGGCGCTTGTTCGAGCAGGCCTCCGGCATCGGGAAATACAAGGTGCGCAAAAAAGAGACCCTCGCCAAGCTCGAGAGCGCGGACGCCGATCTGTCGCGGGTGGAAGATCTGCTCTTCGAGATAGACGCCAACCTGAAAACCCTGGAAAAACAGGCCCGTCGCGCCAAGCGTTATTTCGAGCTGAAGGACGAGTACAAAGCCACCAGCGTGGAATTGGCGGTGCACCGGTTGGCCGGATACCGCAAGAGCTACCGCGAACTGGAAGCGCAGATCGAAACCGAGGAAAAGCGCCGGGCCGAGCTCGATGCCCGGATCAATCTGACCGAATCGGAACTCGAGAAAGAAAAGTTGGGGACCTTGGAGCAGGAAAAGGCCCTCGCCGAACGGCAGCGCGGACTCAACCAACTGGTGGGCCGCATCCGCAACCTGGAAAACGACAAAAAGGTCCTTTCTCAAAAATCCCTTTTCGTGCTCGAAAGCGGGACCAAACTCGACGACCGGATCTCCGCCGCCGAGCGCCGCGCCGCCCAACTGGAGCAGGACCTGGAGCGCAACTCGGGCCTGTTGGCCGAAGAGAACGCCGTGCTCGCAGCCTTGGCCGTTTCTCTCGAACAGGCCCGCGCCGAGGCCGAGCGCATCCGTGCCGGCCATGCCGCCGCCAAGGGCGAATTGGACAGCTTCCTCCGATCGCAGCAAGAGGCCGACCGACGGGTGTTCGAACTGGAAAAAGAGCGGGCCGTTTGCGCCAGCCGACAGGAAAACCACCGCCGCGACATCGAACGCCTGAAAGAGGGCCTCGAGCGCCGCAGAGAAGACCTCCTGATCGTGCGCGGGCAGCACGAAGAGCTCGGCGAAAAGCAGCGCGCCCAAGAAGCGGCCGTGCAGCAGCTCGAAGAACAGGAAGCCAAGCGCACGGTCGACATCGTCGACTGGGAAAAACAGTTGGAGCAGCTCCGTGAGGAGTCCGCCCGCATCAACCGGGCCCTCGACGCCAAGCGCAACGAACACAAGCTGACCAAGAGCCTCGTCGAAAACCTGGAGGGTTTTCCCGAATCTATCCGCTTTTTGGCCACCTCCGGGCAGTGGAAGTCCAAAGCACCGTTGCTGTCCGACATTTTTTACACCCAAGAAAACTATCGGACGGCCATCGAGAATTACCTCGAGCCTTACCTCAACCACTATGTCGTGCCCGATCGGGCGTCGGCGGTGGAGGCGATCCGTCTCTTGGAGCGTTCGCAAAAGGGCAAGGCCAATTTCTTTTTGCTCGAAGAAGTCGCCGAAGCGCCCGAGCCGCCGGCCCTGCTCTTGGACGCATTGCCCGCCCTGAGCGTGATCGAGACCGATGCTCCCTATCGGCCCCTTGCGCGCGTGCTGCTCGGCAATGTGTTTTTTTCAGACGCTCCCCTGCCCGAACTGCTGGAATTTTCGCGCCAACACCCCGAGGTGGTGCTGCTTTCGCCCAAAGGCAACGTGGTGAAGCGCCGTTTTTCGATCGGCGGCGGTTCGGTGGGACTTTTTGAGGGAAAAAGGATCGGACGGCAGAAAAACCTCGAAGTGTTGGAAGCCGACATCGCCAAATTCGAGGCCAAGGCCTCCGAACTGCAATCGAAACTCACCGAAACCCAGACGCGTCTGCAATCGCTCCGGCAGGCGGCCCTCGGCCCGCGCATCGCGCAGGAAAAGGCCGCTCTTGAGCGCATCCACCGCGAAAAACTGGCTTTGCAGGGGCAGCTCGACAGTTTTGAGCGATTTGCTGCTGAAACGCGAGAAAAGTCGGCCCAAGCGGCCGAGGCACTGGAAGAACTTTCGCGGACGGCCGACCGTTTGTCGGCGGATTGGGAAGCCGCCGTCCGAGAGGCCGATGCCCTGCGCGCTCGCATCGCCACGGCCGACTCGTCCTTCCGCTCCGTGGCCGAGGAACTGGGGGCGGCCAATACGGCTTTCAACCAACTGAACATCGAGCACATCCGCCAGCAGAACAAGATCGGCGGATA
>JBEIJQ010000231.1:0-3623 GCA_040380145.1 Lewinellaceae bacterium
GCGCCGGATTTAATCGGGATTTACTTTGGTTTCTTTTTCTTTTTGGGAAGAAGAAAAAGAAAAAGAAAGTCCATCCAGGAACAAATCACCTTGCGAACAGCCCAAACGCTACCGATGAAAAAGTCTAAAAAAGGCCAAAATTGAGCAGATCAAAAAATTCTAATGACAATTTTGGGGTAAACACGGGATTTGCAGGATTCAAGGATTTGCAGGATTTTTTGGGTCCGGCGGTCCTTCGAGTCCTGTGGATTTTTTGGAGGATGGGCATCGTGTAGGATTCAAGCTCTTAAGCGCATCTTTAGCAAGATTCAACTTGTAAATACAACACCCACCGGATTAGAAAGAGAAATAAAAAGTGCGCTTGAAGCCCCAGCCCCTTGATCAAACCTATTCGCCCCCCCTTACCCAGACGCTCCAGATTCGCCCTCTCTAGGAATTTCGGAGCCGTGGGGGTCGAAGCGGGGGTAGCGCAGTTGGCGGTCTATTTCTTCGAGCAGTTCGTCGGGCAGGAGGTGTTCGTATTTTTCGGCCTCCTCGTGGATCCGATCGGCGGAAAGGCCGAGTTTTTCGACGAGATATGTTTCCCATAGCCGGTGGGCGTACACCAAACGGTTGGCTTTGGTGCGGCCCTCTTCCGTGAGGGAAAGCGTGCCGTTGGTGTCTTGGCTCAGCCAACCGATGCGGCACAATTGCTTCACCAGCCACTGGGCCTGTTGGGGCGAATAGCCGCCTTCGCTTTGAAGGGCCGCGCCGGTGAGGGCTCCGTTTTTTTCGAGCCGCAGCGACAGTTTGACCGCGTCTTCCCAATCGATGCGGCGGCGTTGGCTGCGGCGGCCCAGCCATTTGGGGAGCAGCCCACCCTCGGGGGCGAACAGCACCGCCGCGGCATAGCCGAGCGCCGACACCACGGCCATGGCCGGGCCGGGCGTAGTATCGAGCCATACGGCGGCCATGAATCCCCCGAATGCGGCTGCGAAGCCCAGCAGCCCCGACAGGACGATCGCGTTTTGGAGGCGCTTGGTCAGCAGCAGCGCCGTAGCCGCCGGGGTCACCAACAGCGCCACGACAAGGATCACACCCACGGTACGCAGGGCCGAAACCACGGCGAACGAAAGCAGCAGCATCAGGAAATAATGCACCGCCTGTACCGGCATGCCCATCGTCCGGGCCACCACCGGCTGGATCGTGGTGGCAAACAGCCAGCGGTAAAAAAAGGCGATGCTGCCCACGGTCACCGCCAAGATGACGGCCGAGAGGACCAAATCCTCGTTTTGGGCACCGAACATGCTGCCGAACAGGTAGTCTTTGAGATCGAGGTGCACCCCTTGAGATTTGCTCAGATGCGAAATGCCCATCACTCCGAGCGAAAACATCGCGGTGAAAACGATGCCGATCACTGCATCGGGCTTGGTCGGTGCCGCCCGTTGAATCCAAGTGATGGCGACCGCTGCGAAAAGCCCGGCCGCCACGGCGCCCAAAAACAGGGCGGACGAAACGGCGCCCGCCAACAGAAAACCCACCACTACGCCGGGCAGCACGGCATGCGAAAGCGCATCGCCGATGAGCGACATGTTGCGCAACACCACGAAACAACCCAAAAGACCGCACACCATACCCGCCATGCACGCGGCCAAAAGGGCGCGTTGGACCATGGGCTGGGACAGGGTGTCGAGGAACTCCACGGCGGCTATGTATTTTATCGCAGGTCTATCACTTCTCCGGTGAACTTGCTCTGGTCGAAAAAGAAGCGGTCGTTGCCCACTACCACATTGGGCACGATGCGCTCTACATCGAAGGTATATTTCATGCCGTCTTTTCCGAACACGATCGCCTGAACGATCTGGTCGTTGGCCTTGTCCAAAAACACGCTGATCTTTCCATAGTCGGCGTTGCGGTCTTTGGGCTTCATTTCGATCTCATTGGTCGTCTTGCCGTTCACGGTTTCTTCGCCCATATACCCGCAGATGACCTTTCCGCCCTGTTCGTAGATTTTCAACAAACTGGCCGGGGACATGACGTTGTCGTCCACATTGTTGATCTGCAGTTGGTTGTTTGTCATATCGTGGTACCAGACCGTTTTGCCGTCGCTGATGATGTGCTGGCCGTGTATTTCCACCCGGAACTTGTCGCCCGAAACATACATGATGCCCTGCTGCACCTCGCTCTGGTTTTCGAGCTTTATCGTCAGTTTGAAATTCGCCTGAAGGGTCTTGTAGCCGGAAAACTTCGTTTTCATCTTGTCGAGAAAACCAACGGCGCGGGCATCCGACGATTCCACAATAGGAGACTTCTGTGCGTGGAGGGCAGTCAAGAAGAACAGCCCAAGCAGGAAAAAAAGTGAGCGCATCATAATCGTTGATCTGAACATGAACAAAAAACGGAAAACCGCCGCCTCCAAAAACCGTTCCAAAAAATCAGCTCGGGGACCATTCCCGCGGATTTTCACGCCACCGCTCCAGTTCGGACAGCGTGTCGGCCGGAACAAAGGCCTTTTCCACGGCGATTTGCAACAGGGCGCGGTAGTTCGACAGCGTAGCCAAGGGGCAGCCGGCATCGGCAAAGGCCCGTTCGGCCTCCGAAAAGCAATAGGTGAAAATGGCCAGCACGCCCACCACTGTGGCCCCTGCTTCCCGCGCGGCCTCGACGGCCTTGAGCGAGCTGCCCCCGGTGGAGATCAGGTCCTCGATCACCAACAAGCGGCTGCCCGGTCGAAGATCGCCCTCGACGAGGTTTTTCATGCCGTGTTTTTTGGCCTCGCTGCGTATATATACAAAGGGCTTGCCCAGCGCATCGGCCAACAGGGCGCCGTGGGGAATGCCCGCCGTGGCCACGCCCGCCACCACGTCGAAGGAACCGAACACCGAAGAGCGCTCCACAAAGGCGTTTTTCACCAGCGTCCGCACTTCCGGAAAAGAAAGCACCCGACGATTGTCGCAATAGATCGGCGAAAGGATGCCCGAGGCCCAAGTGAAGGGCTCGCGCGGGCGCAGTTTCACGGCGTCTATGCGGAGCAGTTGTTCGGCGATGTTTTTTTCCGGGTTCGGGGCCATGGGCGGTATTTTGTCGGCAAAAATACGGGCAAGCATCCGATATATGGGCATCCTTTCGCCCAATCTCTCTGGACAAACGGGGAAATCACCGCCTCGATTGACCGCATCTGCCGTATTTTCGCCGCTCATCCATCTTTTGCCCGACCATGTTCACGCTGTACCAAAACGAATATCCGCTCCGCATCTGCGGCCCCGACGAGATCGAAGCGCTTACGCCCGTCGGCGACCAAGATCTCCGGATCCGATACCACGGCCACCCGCGCAGTTTTTTCCCCTACCTCGACGCGTTCGAGAAGGGAACCGCCAAAATCCGATCCGCGGCCTTCGTCGCTCCCGATCCAGAAGCGGCCGTGCAAGGTCTGTTGGGGCTGTTCGCGGTCGTGGAGGCCGCCGGCGGCGTGGTGTCCGATCCAGAGCAGCGGCTGGTGGCCATGTACCGCCGCGGCTGGTGGGACATGCCCAAGGGCAAGATCGATCCCGGCGAAACCCCCGAAGAGGCCGCCCTGCGCGAAGTGCTCGAAGAAACGGCGGCTCCCGGCCTCGAACTGGGCGGCTTCCTGACCAAAACCTACC
>JBEIJQ010000232.1:0-3526 GCA_040380145.1 Lewinellaceae bacterium
CAAAATTTTTTCGTGAAAAAAATTCTGGCCCTTCTCTCTGCTTCTGCCCTCGCCTTTGGCCTGTCGGCCCAGTCGCTGTACTTTCCGCCCCTCGTGGGCAACGCTTGGGATACCCTTTCGCCCGCTTCGCTGAATTGGTGCCCCGATCGGATAGACAGTCTGTACAACTTCTTGGAAACCAGCAACACCAAGGCGTTCATGCTGCTCAAAGACGGCAAGATCGTGCTGGAGCGGTATTTCGGGACGCACACCGCCACCACCCCGCACATGTGGGCCTCGGCCGGCAAAACGATCACGGCCTTTATGGTCGGCATCGCCCAACAGGAAGGGTATCTCTCGATCCACGACACCACCTCGACCTATCTCGGGCCGGGCTGGTCGGCCTGTTCGGCGGCCGACGAAGAAAAAATCACTGTCCGCCACCAGCTCACGATGACTTCCGGCCTCGACGACGATGTGCCCGACCACTATTGCACATTGGACACCTGCTTGGTCTGCTTGGCCGATCCCGGCACGCGGTGGGCCTACCACAACGGTCCCTACACCCTGCTCGACAGCGTGATGGAGATCGCCACGGGCACGAGCCTCAACAGTTACACCGCCCAAAAACTCAAAAACCCCACGGGGATGACCGGGGCATTCGTGACCGTGGGCTACAACCATGTTTTTTTCAGCAACGCGCGCAGCATGGCCCGCTTCGGGCTGCTGATGCTCAATCGCGGCTCGTGGAACGGCAACCCCTTGATGACCGACCAGGCCTATTTCGACCAACTCGTGAACTCCTCCCAGAACCTCAACCAATCTTACGGTTACCTGTGGTGGCTCAACGGAAAGTCCAGCTATATGCTGCCGGGCTCGCAGTTCGTGTTCAACGGCTCCATGAACCCCAACGGCCCCGCCGACATGTTCGTCGCCATGGGCAGCGAAGGCCAATTCCTGAACGTCGTGCCCAGCCAAAACCTGGTAATGCTCCGCATGGGGGAAGCGCCCAACAACCTGCCCGTGCCGTTTTTGATGAACGACGAGATTTGGGCGTACATCAACCAACTGTCCTGCGCACCAACGGGGATGGCCGCTCCGACGCTTCCTTCGGCGCGGTTGTTTCCGAATCCGTGCGGCGAAACCGTGCGCCTTTCCTCGGCATCTGCCCTGGCGCGTATAGACTTGTTCGACGCGCAGGGACGTTTGGCTGCCTCGTTCGTCGGCGCAGGGTCCGGCGGTGCAGAAATCGGGGTGGGGGCACTGCCTTCCGGCCACTATTGGGTCAGGGCGGTTTTCGAGGACGGCCGCACATGGACGGGCCCTTTGGCCAAAGAATGAGCGCCGATCAGGCGTTCTTTCCGAGAAATTTGGGGTGCACCACCAGCATCCCGAACGATTCGCAGTCTTCCTTGGTCTGCTTGGCGTGGTGCGCCCCGTGCGCCCGCAGGATCGCCCGGGAGTAGCGGTTGTCCAATTGCTTGAACCACGGGAAGCGACGATGGATGTACACATCGTGCACCAAAAAATAGGTCAGACCGTACAGCGAAATGCCCACGCCCACGAAAAACAGCGGGAACATTCCCGGCACCGCCGAGCCGACGATGTAACTGGTCGCGCTCGGAATAGCGAACACCAAAAAGAAACGGTCGTTTTTTTGGAAAAAACCGTGCACGGTGTGGGGCTTGTGGTGGTCTTCGTGCCAGCTCCACAAAATGCCGTGCATCACATATTTGTGCGTGAACCAGGCCACAAATTCCATCGCCCAAAAGGTGGCGGCGACGATGAGGGCGTACAACAGGATGGTCAACATATCGGTAAAAAAAGGTTTGGGCCCGCCCCATGGATCGGGCGCGGTATTATTTTTTCAAAAAACAAACAACAGGAAAAAAAACAACATTTGAATGGACCACAGCGGAAGGGCCACCGGATTGCGGTTGTCGGGCACCCAACGGTGCCAGGCCAAGAGCAGCGCAAAAGCGGCCGCGAACCAAGCCGCGTAATTTTGCCAAGGCGCCACCAACAGCGGTGCGTACAGCGCTTCCGAGTGCCACGACCAAAAATCGAAGCGCACGGCGGCCGGTTCCAACCACACATCGAGGGCCGTCATGGCCGCCGCGCCGAGGGCCGCCCGCGCCCAAACGCCGGAGGAGGGCCCCAAGATCCGTTGCGCCAAGGTCGCCGAACACAGGAGCAGCATGGCCCAATTCAGCCCGATCGTCAGCGGCACTCCGGCCACTTTGGGACCCAACGCCCCGCCGTACGAGTAATCCCCGAACGGGAAACCGGTGTGCACGCCCAACCATTCCACCGCCATGCCGCCCGCGAAGGAAACCGACAGGGCCAGCCACAGGCGGGCACTGGGCGTTTCGTCGTTCCACAGCAGCAGCCCGGCCGACAAAAGCAGATTCAGCGGGGTGAGCCGCATGAAATCCGGGTGCAAGGGCCAGAGCGTGCCCACAGCGCCCACCGCATAGAACACCACGAGCACCCCGATGGCGATAGACGCTCGGTGTTGGCTCCAAAAGGTGTTTTGCAGAGGAAAAACGGACATAAACGGTTCAATGGACCGCTATTAAACCTCAAAACGGGATTTTGGTTGAGCTGCCGAGGTCAGACCACCTTGTCGGCGCACGAAGACGAGGCAAAGGCATCGGGTTTGGCCTTGAACACGAAGCCCATCCCGAGGATGTAGCCCATCGCCTCTTTCAGCGCCACATTGGACCCGAAGTGCGGGTCGGTGTTGATGTCGGCGTGCACCTCGAGGGGCACTTGATAGCGGTCGAGCAGGTCGCACAGGCGGTAGGCGATGTCCACCGAGCGCGCCACTTCCGCGATCATGCGCTCGCGCAGACCCATTTTTTGGGTGGTGGTGTGGCTGTTGAGGTACATGAAGCCACCGCGGCCTTCCCGCAGAAAAACGATCACGGTGGCAAAGCCCGTCAGGTCGCCCCGGACCTGCGAGTCGGTACCGATGCAGATTTTCAGCCGGTATCCTTCGGCGGTTTCCCGCACGATGGTCTCTTCCACGGCTTCCTCGATCGGCAACGGGAGCAATTCTCCGTTGAGTCTTTTCCATTCCATAACGCATATCGGTTTGAACAGCCATACCATCTTTCTCGAAAAGCCATTTCTGCGGGACGGAGTTCCCGGATCTTTTTTTCTCCCTCAAATTTAACAAAAAAGCAACTTATTGGACATCAATTTTTTCCCGCCATTTCGATCGGTCCGATTTCGAAGGCGGCGTTTGGGGTCGGTTGTTTTTTTGCAAAAAAGTGATTGGGGAGAAAAAAGAAGCCCGTGCCGATTTTTCGGCACGGGCTTCTTTTGGGAGATATTTTTTTGGAAAAAGTGTTTGTAGGAGCAAAAACATGGCTCCGTTCAGAACCAGCCTTCCCCTCCCAAGAAACTATCCTCGGAGCTTGTCGAGGAGATCGTTCAACTGTCCGGCTTCTTCTTCGGTCAGGGCGTTCATTACATCGTCGAATTCGGCCAATTTCCGGTCCATTTCCGTGAGCAGCGCCAGACCTTTGGGCAGGATGGCGAC
>JBEIJQ010000233.1:0-3480 GCA_040380145.1 Lewinellaceae bacterium
GGTCACAAAGGTGCTGTTCGTGTCCACGAAAATCCCTTCGGACTGCACTTCGACGCGCTGCATGATGCCCACCACGGAATTTTGGTTCACGTCCACCAGCTCGACGATGATCTCATCCTCCGGATAATAGAGGGAGTCCGGGTTTTGGGCCAAAAAGAGGGCGTTCGTGTTTTCGTCCAAAAAAGCCTTTTCCACCCGCACATAGTGCGCCGTGTCGCGGTGGTTGAGCAGGCCGTACACCACGGGGATGTCTTTCCAATCGGAGGTGATCCGGAAGTCGTTGGAACAAGACGAAAGGCCGAGGGCCGCGAGAAGAATCGGTGCGATGGCGATGAAATATTTTTTCACCATATTGTTTTTCAGAATATTGGATAAATAAAGGAAAAAAAACAACTTTTACTGCGGACAAATTTACGAAAATTAGCCCGGTCCCGCTCGGCTCGGTTAATTTTGTGGGGCGAATCACGGGCTTTGTCGCGGCTCGGGCAAAATTTTTTTTCGAAAAAAATTCGGTCAAACGGTAACAAATCGGCTCCCCATGTCATAATAGTACAGAACGAACCGAACTTCCAACCCCATTCTACCTATGAACGAAACAGCTCAAATCGAACGCATCGAGCGCTACCTGTCCGGAAACATGACTGCCGAAGAAGTGCGCGAAATCGAAAACGAAATCCTTCGAGACGCCGAACTCCGAGAGGAGGTCGAGGCGTACCGGACCATTTTTGAGGGCTTCGAAGCACTCCGCACCGAACAATTCGCGGAGCGATTGAAGCAATGGGAAAGAAATCTGGCCGCCTCGCAGCCCCTTCCATTCACAAGCCCGGAAACCCGTCTCGGGATGTCTTGGCTCACCGGCATGGCCGCTTCGCTGTTGTTGCTCGTGCTGCCCTTGGGTGCCCTGGTGTATTGCTCGAACGGCTCCGGACCGACCCACGGCGATCTTTTTGCCCAATATTTCGCCCCGGCTCCGAACGTGGCGGCCAACGCCCTGCGCAACGACAGCGAACTCGGCGAACTGGAGCGAGCCCGCATCCTCGCGATGCGCGCCTACGACGAAAGGGATTTTCAACGGGCCTCCGTTGATCTGGCGGCTTTCGTGGCAGCCCACCCCGGAGAGCACCGCATTCGTTTCCATTGGGGCGTTGCCCTGTTGGCCCAACGCCGTTCAAAGGAAGCCCTGTCCGTGTTCGAAGGGCTTCGTCCGCACCCCGACATGTACTACGACGACGATCTGGGCTGGTTCAAGGCTCTTGCTTTGCTCGATCTCCATCGGATCGCCGACTGCAGGGAGGCGCTTGGTCAAATCGCCGCGGATTCGGACAACTCCCACCGAAAGGACGCTGAAGAACTGCTGAACTCTTTGCGCTGATATTTCGCTCTTTCCCTGAAAACCGTTCCCTTGGAAAATACCGCCAACGCTCACCAACCGCCTTTTATAAGAGGACTCCCCCTGCTCGGGTCCCTTCGTTTCGCCCGCGATCCGCTGGGGCGGCTGGCCGAACTGAAATCCGAACACGGCGATGTTTTCACCGTGGACCTGGCCCTCCGCAGGGTCTCCGTGGTGGCCACTCCGGAGGGGGCGAGGCATATTTTGCAGACCAACAACCGCAACTACACCAAGGACGAGAGCTACGAACAATTGAAACTTCTCTTGGGCAACGGCCTGCTGACCAACGAAGGCGATTCTTGGCTGCGGCAGCGGCGCTTGGCCCAGCCGGCTTTTTACAAGGAAAGCCTGCGGGAAATTTTTCGGACCATGGGCGGCGTGTCGCGGGAGTTCGCCGAGCGGATGGCCCGACACAAGGGCAGCGAAACGCCTTTGGACATGAACCGCGAACTCATGGCGGTGACCATCGACATCGTTCTGCGCAGCCTTTTTTCTTATCCCATCCAAAGCGGCAGCGGCGGAACGCTCTACGATGCGATGCACTTTTTGCAGGAATATGTCATCCGCCGCATCCGGGAGCCGTACAAAATCCCCTGGATGTACCTGACGGGCGAGCAGCGCAAGTATCGCCGCAACAAGCGGGAAATGGACGATCTCGTGCTCAACATCATCGAGCAGAGGCAAAAAAGCGGCGAAGTGCACCCGGATCTGTTGGGGATGTTCATGTCGGCCCGCGACGAGGATTCCGGTGAGGGCATGTCGGCCCAGCAACTGATAGACGAGTGCCTGACGATGATCGCCGCCGGCCACGAGACCTCCGCCAACGGCCTTTCGTGGACGCTGCACGCCCTGAGCGACCGCCCCGACATCCGCGAAAAGATCCGCGAAGAGGCCGACCGCACGATCGGAAGGGACGGTGTCCCCTCATTCGAACAGATCGGCGAAATGCACTACACGCGCATGGTCGTGGAGGAATCCCTGCGCCTGTATCCGCCCGCTTGGCTGCTCGGCCGCAAGGCCATTGCCGACGATGTGGCGGACGGCTGGCACATCCCGGCCGGACGGATCGTCTTGATTCCGGTGTACCTGATTCACCGCGACGCACAATGGTGGGAAAACCCCGAGGCGTTCATGCCCGAGCGTTTTGCGCCGGAGGCGTCCAAAAACAGGCACAAATTCGCTTATCTGCCCTTCGGCGGCGGTCCGCGCCTGTGCATCGGATACCAATTCGCGCTGATGGAAATGCAGCTTCTGCTGGCCATGCTCTGCCAACGTGCAGATTTCGTGAGCGACCCTTCCCACCAAGTGGAAAAGCAGCCGCTGGTCACCCTGAAGCCCCGCACCGGATTGCGGATGTTCGTCCGCTGATTTCGATCGGCGCAGACTTTTTTCCGAAAAAAAACGAGGCCGCACCTTGGAAAAGGTGCGGCCTCGCCGTCGTATCGATGCCGAAAGATCAGGGACGCTTGATGCTGAGCGGCTTGGATGCCACCAAACTGCCGTCCGGACGCTGCACGCGCAGCCAGTAGATGCCGGATTCCAAGTTTCCGACGGGAAGTTCGATCGCCGAACCGGTGTGCCAGAAAGAGCCGAGATCGGTGGTGGAGCGGCCCAGGGCGTCGGCCACGGTGAAGCGGTATTCGCCGTGTGCCAGTTCGCCCAGCGACACGCCGACGCGGTCAACGGCAGGATTGGGGAAAACGCTCATTTCGGATTGCGAGGGCAGATTCTCCAGCGACAGGGGCGAGGCCTCATTGCGGAAATTGGCGTTGATGATGGAGCCGTCGATGGGGTTGATGTTCAACAGCACCACATATTCTTTGGTCAGATCGCTGCGGAACTCGTACTGCTCGAGCGTGTCCGTTCCAAGGGGAATCGTGCCCGCCGGAATGAAACCGGACACATCGATCCAAAATCCGCCGAAAAACGAGCTGATGTAGGCTTCGATGGTGAGGTTGGAATAGTTCATCCGGGCAGGCGGATACAGTTGTAGCTGCCGGAAGGGATGTTCACTTCGCCCCAAGCGTCCACATCCACTTCGGTGTTGAACCGGAAACCGGCCCGTACCGAATCGATTTGGGTGCCGGGGA
>JBEIJQ010000234.1:0-3461 GCA_040380145.1 Lewinellaceae bacterium
ATGCTTTTCCCCGGCGAAAAAGGTTCTTTGGAAACGACGGTCCTTCCGTCCCAAGATTTCATGGTGGGCATCGATGCTGAGCGTTTTCAAACGCTCAATGGACATAGCTTTGTCGATAAAACATTGTTCTGCAATATCAACGGCGAAATGTGCTTTGCCGCCGAGAACGGCCGCTTGATGTCGTTCAACGGTGCGGATTGGGCCAACGGACAGGTGCTGCACCGCCCGGCCTCCGAGGGGCTTTTCGATGCGGAAGGCAATTTTTGGGGTGTGACGGAGCAAGACGGCCGCCAAGTGTTGTTCAAGCAGGATCTGGCCGACCGCACGACGGTCTTCACCCCTGAAAATTCCGGCCTGGTGGCGGGCGCAGTCAATCTTCGGCTCGGAGCGGGCAACACGCTTTGGCTCCAGACCGACGAGTTCACCCTGCAGACGTTCGATGGCGCCCGTTGGAATACTTTTGTGTTGGAAGAGCGCATCGTCGCATATTTCCCCTCCCGCCAAGAAACGGGCACCGCTTGGGCAGTGACCGACAAAGGCCAGCTCTTCCAGTGGGAGTCGGAACTGCTGATCGATCACACTCCGTTCATAGCCGAAACAGTGGGCGAAACGGCCGTACAGACGGTTTGCGGCGATGCACGCGGCAATGTCTGGGCCTTCGGTCTCCAAGGCCTATACCGCTACGACGGCACCCGTTGGAGCAACTGCTCCGCCAACGGCATCCCGGTCGCCGAGCGCGGATCCACGGTGGTGGCCAATCCCGCCGGCCAACTGTGGTTCGTCGAAAAAGGCCGCGGCCGCCTGATCGGATTCGATCCCGTGCGCCAACAAACGGTGGCCGCTTACGAATCGGGCAAAGGACAGCTGGAACTGATCGGACAAGACCGCCTCGGACTGCTTTGGTTCGGCGAGAACAATGCCAAAGCGGCCTTATCGGCCCTCAAATACTGGCCGCTCCAAATGGCCATCGCCGATCGCTCGGCACAGATGACTTCCACGGACGGCGCTCCGCGCACGGACTTGGGCGGGGAAAGAAAAAAATGAAAGGTTTTTTAGGGTTACTTCAGGGTTATTAAAGGTGAAAAAAAGCGGTGCTGTTTGCACCGCTTTTTTGTTTTTTTTGTCGTTCGCCGGCCCATCGTACGCCTCAAGCGCTGCATGGCTTGGAGAAGCTATTGCAGAGATCTACCGCCACCTCCGATCCAACGGGCGATGTAGGCCGAGAGGAATACCACCGCAACGAAAATCAAAGTGATCATAAGCGTTCGTGTGTTTTGGATTCGATGGTTAAAGTGCGCATTTCGGGCGTTTTTCTTTCGCCCTTGTGGCGATCGTACTGCAAAATACAGCCGACGGGCAATTCCAACCAAACTTCCGCTTCCTGCCCCCGCCATTTGTCGCCGCGCAGGATGCGGAAAGCCCGGTCGAACTCGATTGCGCCCCCCTCCTGCCGCCATTCGTAACCAATGGCCTCCGCCAAACGCCGTGCCTCGGTGGGGTTGTTGCCCATGCTGCGCCTGTAAACCGTCAAGCGGGCCGTTGAGTCGGCACTGGCCCGTACAGAAATTTGTACGTCTGAAACATAGAGGGCATTTTCGCCAAATAGGGCGTCGCTCGTCTGCACAACGACGGCGTATCCGATAGAATCCGCGTTGTCGCGCCAATTCAAGCGAAACAACGACGGCTTGCCCGATGGAAGTTGCAGAACTGTCTCGGATCGGGTTTCAGATCCGTCCTTGAACTGACACAGCGTGATCAGCGCAGTAGCGGTAAGCCCGACAAGGCTCAAGACGAAAAGTCCGCCGCTCACCGATCGGTACCACGGACCCGGACGATAGCGGAACAGCAGGCGAAACAAAAACAACAGCACCCCGACCATCGGCACCCCGACGGCCAATAGGATGCTGGCGAAAGCGATCCACGTCAAACCGGCCGTCGGAAAAAAGTACTCGTTCAACTCGCCGAACCGCACGGTGAAACTCGTAGCGAACACCAGCCACAAAACTCCGAAAAAAAGCAGCGTCACCCCGGCTGCAAAAAACGCAACGGCCTTGGCCGCTCCTTTGAACAGAGAGAAAAAGGCGTTGCCCACCTGAACCGCTCCTTGGCGCAAGCCAGAGGATGTACGGATTTTTTCAGCTTCGGTGCGGATGGTCTCGCCGAAGCGCTGGGCATCCTGTTCAAAGGTGCGGGCAATGTTGTCCACATTGATCGGCTCGCCCCGCATCGCCAACTTTTGGGCACTGGTTTTTGCCGCGGGCACGGCATACATGAGCACCAGATAGATCAACAGAGCAAAGCCAAGACTGATGAACGCTGCGACCACGAAACCGACCCGGAACCAAATTGGGTCTCCTATACCGAAGTAGGCCGATAGGCCCGAGCAAACGCCGCTCACGACCGAATCGTCGGGGTCACGGAAAAGACGTTTGGGCGATCCGGACGACGCCGAAGCGGTGTTTGGCGGCGGTGGCGACGACGGCGCCTCGGCATCCGACGCCCCGTCCGCGATCTCGGCCGGCTGCCCCATCACCCCGAGGGCAGTTTCGACCATCGCAAGCGTGACGATGCGCATTTCGCCCTCCCGAAAAAGCAGTTCGGCCAACCGCTGCTCGATGTCCGCGACGATCTCGTCGCAACTGCCAGAGGCCGAAAAATGCCGCCGCAGGCTTTCCAAATATCCGTGCAACCGCTGGTAAGCGTTTTCGTCCAGTGTGAAGGGATAGCCCCCCAAGTTGACCTGTACGATCTTGTTCATATTGATTAAATAATTGGTGGTAAATTTTTTATAAAAAATAAGTTACGATTCGCTCCCGTCTGGTTCGGGCGGCCGAACGCCTTGCAAGCAAGTTTCGACCGAACCGATCAGACCGCGCCAGCCCGTCACCAGTTCGGCCAAAAATGCGTGTCCGGATTCCGACAGGGCGTAATACTTTCTGGGCGGCCCGCTGCGGGATTCCTGCCAAGTGTAGCTCAGGTATCCGGCGTCCTTCAACCGCGTGAGCAAGGGGTACAAAGTGCCCTCCACGACCAGCAGATCGGCCGCTTTCAGACGTTCCAAGATGTCGGAAGGATAGGCCGGCCGCTCGGAGATGATGGCCAAAATGCAGAGTTCCAAGACCCCCTTCCGCATCTGCGATCTCGTGTTTTCCATAAAAACAGGTTTCTATGGGCACAAAGATAAGCATGAAAAAGTACTATGCAATACAAAGTACTAAAAAAATAGGAGTACAAGGGGGAGAAGGGGGCAGGAAATTCAGGGGCAGGTTAAAAGAGCGCTTATTTTACTTTTAACGCAAAAGGTAAAATAAATAATTTTATATTTTACTTTTGAGGCGCAAAGTAAAATAAGCGATTTTATATTTTACTTTCAGAAAAAAGCAACCCATCGCCACAACACCATTCGTCCGATTCGAGCATGATAATCTTGGAACAATTTCGCTCGGGAACTCATCGCGAGG
>JBEIJQ010000235.1:0-3436 GCA_040380145.1 Lewinellaceae bacterium
CACTGGCCGTACAGCCGTTCGCGTCCGTCGCAGTCACATTGATAGCACCCGCTGAAAGTCCCGTGGCCGTGGGCGTGTTCTGGCCGTCGCTCCACTGGAACAACACCGAACCGCTGCCTCCGTTCGACAACGCCGTGGCAGCAGCATCCGAGCCGCCGAAACACAACAGATCGACCGTGGAAACAATGACCGTCAATTCCTGAGGCTCCGCAACCGTCGAGCTTGCGCTCACCGTGCAACCGTTCGCATCCGTTGCCGTCACCGTATAGGTACCCGCCAACAGATTCGAGGCCACCGGGCCCGATTGGCCGTCCGACCAGACCAGATCGATCGCGCCCGTTCCGCCCACTGCAGATACCGTGATCGTTCCGTCGGAACCGCCAAAACAGCTTACATCCGTGGAGGCAACGGTCAATTCCAACTCCGGCGATTCCACTACGAAGCCGTCGGCCGTGGCCGTGCAACCGCTGACATCCGTCACCGTCACCACATAAATATCCGCGACCAGTCCGGAGGCCGACTGAGTGGTCTGACCATCCGACCAGATAAATTCATAAGGCTGCACTCCACCACTTACATCTGTATTGGCCGTACCGGTGGAGGCACCAAAACAAGAAGGTTCGAAAGTCAAAGCCACCTGCAAGGGATCGGGCAGCGAAATGACCACAGAGGCCGTACCGGTACAACCGTTGGCGTCCGTTGCCGTGACCGTATATGTTCCGGGAACCAAATTGACGGCCGTTTGTCCGGGTTGCCCTTCTGACCATTCGAACACAAATGGCGCAGTTCCGCCCGACACCGAAGCGGTCGCCGAGCCATCCGACACATCACCGCAAACCCTCGGGTCCGCCGTGGCCGTGACCGTCACGATCGTAGCTGCTTGCACAACCGCGCTGGAGGAAGCCGTGGCCCCAAACTGATCCGTCACGGTTACCGAATAAGTTCCGGCTATCAAGTCGGCGATATCCTCCGTGGTCTGACCGGTGGACCATACAAAGGTCTCGGCCCCACTGGGATTGCCGATCACCAAGTCTATGCTTCCTGAAGCCGGTGAAGAACAGTTCACCGGCGTGGGTACCAGCCCGATTACAGGAACGGCTCCAGTGCCCCCCCGGGTTTCAACCCTGATTTGCCCCCCGTTGGGGAACAGATCGTCGGTCCGTTTGCGCAGGTCTGCATGAGCCATCGCATCGGGCGATTGGGACAGTGCGTTTTCGGCCAAAACGAAGGAAAAGGTGCCACAAAGAAATAAACAGATTCCGCGTAGATAAGTCTGCATGCCCGGAAGTTTTAGGACGGCTTAATTTTCTGAAAAAAAGAAAGTTGGAATACTGCGAGACCGCAACGTCCGGTGTTTTGACGCGTTAGGCAAGGCGGTATTTGACAACTTTAACGATAAAAATGGGCTGAAAAGTACAAAACAATTGGGTTTCTTTCATCAATCCCAATAGAAATTTTGTTTGGGGAATCCGCACAAGTGTTTGATATACATTTTTTTAAAAAATATAATCAACAATATGCCCATTGGAAAATCGACATATCGTTTTTTCTACCCACAAAAGCCAGAAGGGAGGATCAGCGCAACGATAGTTCGCTCAACCTGATTTTTTTCGATACCCTCAATTTTCCTTTCACATCAAAAATAGACATGGTCACCAGTGGATCTGTTTCCGACCAGTCGACGTCCAATTGACCGAAATGGTTTTCCATGACCGGCCCTTCCAACCGATATAAATTGGGCGTGGCAAACCCCCAAGTGGAGGTTATGCCGCTGGCGGTCAAGTCATACAGCGGGTACAATCCGGGCACTTCCATCCTGGACAATTCAGCATAATGGACATCCCCCGACAAAAAAAGCACTCCGTTCGCCCGATTTTTTTTGACCAATTCGAAAAACCGCTTCTGTTCGTGCGGAAAATTGGCCCATGCCTCGTAGCCGTTCCAAGTGATGCCAAACTGGGTACTGGAAGCCACGATCCGCAGATCGGCGGGCTGCTGCAACTGCAGATCCAACCAAGCCCATTGTTCCTCGCCGAGCAAGGTCGAGTCAGGCGTATCGTAAGGCCAATAATCCAAGCTGTAGGAATATGCGGAACGATCCACCGGCTGACCATCATAGGGCCGCAGGTCATCCCGGAAGGTCCGCAAATCCAACAGAATCAACTGCACCCGCCGTCCCCCACCCTCTCCGACATAGCTGGTGTAAATACCCGCTCGGCCTCTCCTCGGATCGTTTTCGGGCACTCGGAAAAAATCCAGGAACAAGCGTTTGGAGGCTTCTTTGTGCGGATAATGCCGACCCGCATCGTTGCGGCCGAAATCATGGTCGTCCCAAGTGGCGACCAGAGGACATTGTTTTTCAAGGATCTGAAAATCTTTGCAGGCCACCCATTTCGCGTATTTTTTTTTCCAAAACCTTCATATTGTCGGTGTCCCCGTAAATATTGTCGCCCAAAAAAACGAACAGATCCGGACGATGCGCGGCAGCCAACCGCAAAACCGGCTGGGGCTTGTCTTGGTGGCCGCAGGAGCCGAAACAGATGCGTGAGGGAAGCGGTACCAGGTGTTCGTCCAACGATTGGGCGCGCAGAAAAAACGGGAGCGATGCGAGCACCGCCCGCAAAATCAGCAGTATAATTCGGTACATATTGAGATCGGTTGTTCGGGCGATTTTTGTTCATGCCCTTGGGCAAAGCAAGGGCATACAAAAATAAGTAAAAAGGGCACGCTGTTGACAGCGTGCCCTTTTTACTTAACAACGACTTGAATCAGCGGATCAAATTGGCCATCGTCCGGCCGATCTGGGCGGGCGATTCGACCACGTGCAGTCCGCAGGCGCGCATGATGGCCATTTTGGCCTCTGCGGTATCGTCCTTACCGCCGATGATGGCGCCGGCGTGGCCCATTTTGCGCCCTTTGGGCGCGGTCTGTCCGGCGATGAAACCGACGACAGGTTTGCGGTTGCCGTTTTCGAGGATCCAGCGGGAAGCGACGGCCTCGTAGTTGCCGCCGATCTCGCCGATCATCACGATGGATTCGGTCTCGGGGTCGTTCATCAGCAATTCCACGGCTTCTTTGGTGGGCGTGCCGATGATCGGGTCGCCACCGATGCCGATGGCCGTGGAAATCCCGAGGCCGGCCTTCACGATCTGGTCAGCGGCTTCATAGGTCAGGGTTCCCGACTTGGAAACGATGCCCACCGAACCTTTTTTGAACACGAAGCCGGGCATGATGCCCACTTTGGCCTCGCCCGGAGTAATGACACCTGGACAGTTGGGGCCGATCAGGCGGCAGGGGTATTGCTCGATGAAAGCCTTGGCCCTGACCATGTCCTGCACCGGAATGCCCTCCGTGATGCAGACGATGACTCCGATGCCCGCCTCGGCGGATTCCATGATCGCATCGGCCGCAAAAGCCGGCGGCACAAAAATGATCG
>JBEIJQ010000236.1:0-3360 GCA_040380145.1 Lewinellaceae bacterium
ACGTGGGCCCCGCGCGAGCGGAAGTCGCGCTCGGCGATGGCCGAACGCAGGAATTCGTAGCCGGTGCCCGGCCCGTAGCCCTTGAAGGTCTCGCGGCGGGCGAGCTCGTCGACGGCCTCGTGCATCGCCGCGCACGCCGCCGGCGGCAACGGTTCCGTCACGTCGCCGATGCCGCAGCGGATGATGCGGGCCCCGAGCGCGGGGTTCGCGTCGGCGAACGCCCTCACGCGGCGGGCGATCTCGGGGAAGAGGTAACCGGCGGACAGCTTGAGGTAGTGCTCGTTGACGCGGGCCATGGGGCGGGATGGTACGCGGCGGGGCCGCGCATCCGCCGCATTCGGCGTTGGGGAATTTTTCGGAATTCATATAACCTTCCTCGTTGAAGTGCTGCTGCATCAGGGCCTTTTCGAATTCGAAAGACTTGACGAGCACGGCAAAATCAAGGGTGCCTTTGGTCAGGTCCAACACGCTCTGGGCCTTGTAGTTGTGGGCCTCGATGTTTTCGAGCGGCGTGGTGGAGAAAAAGGAGATGTGTCCCGTTTTGGTGGTGAACTTTTGGGCCTGCAGACCGGTGGCGGCTGCAAGGAGGACGGTGAAGGCGAGCAATTTTTTCATGGATAAAATGGGTTTAGAAAAAGAAAAAAATCGGAAAAAGCGCGTTTTCAAAAAGCGTGCCGAAAAATCAGTTGTTCGGCGCACCCTGGTCGATCCAAGCTTGGATAAGGTCGATCTGGCACTGGGAAAGCCGTGGCCCCGTCTTGGGCATGGCACTGAAGCCGGCCTCTCGGCGGATGGCCCCCATGAACACGCCCGAAGGCGCGGTGGCCACGCCGTACACACCGGCGTAGGTCGAGAGGTTGATGCCGCCGCCGGGCGACAAAGCGCTGTGGCAGCCCACGCACTTGCCGTCGAGGATCGGCTTGATCCGGGCCGCAAAACCGACATTCGCCGTATCGCAGTTGCCCAAAGATTCGTCGCATCCGTTGTTTTGGGCGCCCTGCTCGATCCAGCGGCGGATGAGCTGGATCTGGGCCGCCGTCAGACGCGCACGGGGCGGCGGCGGCATCATCTTGTCGGGATCGGTTTCGGTGATCACTTCCATCAGATCGCCTTCGTTGGGGTCGAACGGCACAATTTCCAGGGAATTCATGATGGTCTGGTAGCTCGTCAATTGAATGCCCTCGGCGGCCGTGCCCGCGTCGTGGCACCCCGGAACGGCGCAACTCGATACGAGCAGCGGCAAGATCGTATTCTGGAAATAAACGTTACTGGAATCGCACGGGATCCCGTCGATCGGGATCTGCGGCTCGGGAGTCTTGTCGAAATGACAGGACGCGAACAGGGCCCGCGCAAAAAAGGTCAATGCAACACGCATATATGGAAAAATCAGGTCGGTCTCGTTTAGATAGTTGGGTACAAAGATCGGATTTTCTGGAAATAAACAGTCCTACGCCAATTCCTCCAAACGGCGGTCCAGGTATTTTCCGACAGCGAGGGCTGCGCTCAGGCCGGCAAGGCCCGCGCCCAAAACGGGCAACACCAGCAAAAGGGCCAGCACCGGCGGCCAAGAAGCCGCACCGGCCAGTTCCGGCAGTCGGTTGCGCAAGAACAATTCCAACAACAGCAGCGCGGCAGCGGCGATCCCGCCCCCGATGGCACCCGATCGGACGCCCATCAACCGGTAGGGCCGCACGATGAAATCCCGGGTGGCACCGACCAACTGCATGTTGCGTACCAGATGCCGGTCGGCGAACAGGGCAAGGCGGACGGCTCCGTCCATCAGCGACACGGCCACCGCGCCGAGCAACAGGGAAAGCCCGAGCAGTGTCCAAGAAAATTTCGACGAAACGCCCCGAAAAGCGGTCTGCCCGGTAAGATCGCAGAATGCCTCCTTCACATAAGGCAGTTTCGACAGTTCGGCCACCAAGGAATCCGTCACCGAAGCCTCCGAGGCCTCCGCGAGCAAACTGCCCTGAACGGAGTTGCTGAGCGGGTTGAAGCCCAGATCGTCCACAAAATCGCCGAGGCCGTCCTCTTCCGACAGTTTACGCGCCGCTTCCTCTTTGGAGATGTACTGGACCGTCTCCGGACGCAGGGCGGGATGGGCCTTCAACCGGTCCATCAACTGATTTGTCTGGGCGGTGGCGGTCCGGTCGTGTAGTTCCACCAACAGCACCGCGCTGCCCGGCACGGATTCCGCCCAGCCAAGCGCATGGATCAGCAGCAGACCGGTCATGCCGGCCAAAAAAAGGACGGCGGCCAAACTGAAACGGACACGGAAAACATTGCGTTTGCGGGAAGGCGTAGGAGCGGTTTCGGACATCGCTGTTCGGATTTCACACAAAAATAGTAATTTTCGGGCACGAAACTTGAATTGGCCCGACCGATCAGTACAACCCCAACATGGATATCCGCCGAACCGTCGTTTTTGTCCGCCGCTGCCTCCGGGCCGTTGGCGGGCCGCGCCTGCCGCTGGCTTGCGCCTGCCTTTGCCTGGCCTTGGCCGCCAACGGCCAGATCGTGCTCAGAAACCCCGGTTTCGAAGGCGAGCCGCACGAAGACCAGACGCCAGCCGGATGGTTCCCCTGGGGCAACTACACAACCCCCGACATCCTTCCCGGCCCTTGGGAAGTGGTCACTCGGCCCTTCCAGGGCAGAAGTTTCGTGGGACTGACCGCCCGGGTCGAAGGCACCTGGGAAATGTTGGGGCAAGAACTGCCCACTACCCTGAAAAAAAACGAGTGCTACCGGTTTTCCGTGCACTTGGCCCGGAGCACCGCCTACGCCGGATACAACAACCCCGTGCGGTTCCGCGTCTGGGGCGGCAACGCGCCCGGCGACAAAAAACAACTGCTCGCGGATTCAGAGCCCGTGGCCCATACCGAGTGGCGCAGCTATGAATTTTATTGCTTCCCGGAGGCGGACTATCGCTACCTCCTGCTCGAACCGGCCTACAAAGACGGCAAGAATTTTCCCTACAACGGCAACATCCTGATCGACAACTTCACGGCCATTTCCACTTGCCATCGGGTAGCGTTGCCCGAGAAAACGGAGCCGGAAAATCCGGATCGAAGATAAGCCCGATCACCTCATCCGGACATCCTCTTCCCCGTCGCCGTCCGAGGGAGTCCGCTCCCGGTCGTCCTCCCAGTCCTCTTCGTCCTCGTCCCAGTCGTCGTCCTCTTCGTCGTCGTCCTCTTCATCGTCGTCGTCCTCATCCTCTTCTTCCTCATCGTCCTCCTGATCGTCATCATCATCGTCCTCCTCTTCCGCTTCGTCCTCTTCCTCGTCCCAATCTTCTTCGTCGTCGTATTCTTCTTCCCAGTCCTCGTCGTCCTCCTCGACGCTTTCTTCCAAGCC
>JBEIJQ010000237.1:0-3322 GCA_040380145.1 Lewinellaceae bacterium
CCGAAAGACGAGGTCCCCCCTTCTTCTTCAATCACAAAAACCAGCGAGTTTGAAGTCCCCGTGCTGGTCGGGGCTTGTATCAGTCGATGTTGCCATGGAGGAACGAATTGTTTTCGCGGAACTCCGGTGCGCTGCTGTCTTGGCCGGGTCCCAACGACCAACGCGACATCGAGGACTCCGACGAGTGGGGCACATCGTCCAAGATGATTTTTTTGCGCAGAAAGGCCGGTTCGTTCTCCATTTGGTTGAGGTAGTCCGGGTTGTTCAGATGCTCGCTGAGGTTGCGGAGCGTGTCCCGGTGGTTGCTGGTCGAACGTTGCGACATATTGGCCACGGGGCGTTGCGTTTCGGTTTCCTTGACATAGGGTGCCGGCTTTTCAAGGCCAGGAGCCTTGTGGAATTGTGCGCTGCCCTGAACGGCGGATCCAGAAAAGTCAAAGGTCAGCGGTTGGCCGTTCGATTGGCTCATTTCGAGATCATAAACGCCGCCCGAGTGGGTCTTGGGCTTTTCCTGGGACGGTTTGTCTTGGCCGAGTGTCACGCGGGTTTGCTGTTGGGAAGTCGCTTCTTGGCGTCCGGGCTGCACTTGGAGGGGCTGCGTTTGGTTTCGTTGGGGCGTTTGCGGGTTGCGGGACGGTTGTTGATAACCCGATTGGTCATCTTTTTTGCTCCTTCCGGATTCGAAACCGGTGGCAATGACCGTGACCGTCAGTTTGTCGCCCAAGGAATCGTCGAAGTTGTTGCCCCAGATCAGGTTGGCCTCTCCGGCCTCGTCCTGCACGAACTCCGTGATGATGGAGATTTCGTCCATGGTCACTTCCTGCTTGCCGGAAGAGATGTTCACCAGCACGTGTTGGGCGCCGCGGATGTTGTTGTCTTTCAAGAGCGGCGACTGCAGGGCGGCTTCAACGGCCCGGTGGGCACGGTCTTGTCCCTCCACGGTGGCTGTGCCCATCACGGCCACGCCGGATCCGCGCATGACGGTATTGACGTCCTCGAAGTCCACGTTGACGTAGCCGGGCACGGTGATGATCTCGGCGATGGCCTTGGCCGCGGTGGTCAGCACGTTGTCGGCCTGCGCGAATGCCGCGGAAAGGCTTAGGTTGCCGTGGATTTCGCGGAGTTTGTCGTTGGAAATGACGATGATCGTATCGACGTTTTTCTTGAGTTCGGCGAGTCCTTCCATGGCGTGGTTGAGGCGCACGCGCCCTTCGAACTGGAAGGGCAGGGTCACGATGGCCACGGTGAGGATGTCCATCTCTTGGGCCGCTTTGGCGATGACGGGAGCGGCGCCGGTACCGGTGCCTCCGCCCATGCCGGCGGTCACGAAGAGCATTTTGGTGCCGTCGGCAAAGAACGTTTTCAGGTCTTCGATGGATTCGATGCAGGCTTCGCGGCCCACCAAGGGCTTGGAACCTGCTCCGCGGCCTTCCGTGAGGCTGGGGCCGAGCTGGATCTTGGTCGGGATGGGGCTGATGTCGAGTACCTGCTTGTCGGTGTTGCAGATGGCGAAGTCAACGCCCACAATGCCCTGCTTGAACATGTGGTTGACGGCGTTGGAACCGCCGCCGCCGACGCCCAAAACCTTGATGATGGATTTGCTGCGCGGGTTTTCGGAAAAAATGGATTTCATACTGCTGGGTTTTTGTGATCTGAAAAAATAAGACTGGTCGTTGCTGGTGTAAAATGGTTATTTCATGGATCGGTCCTGTTCGGGATCGCTTTCGAACCAATCCCTTGTGTTTTTCAAGAAACGTTGCAAAAAAGGAACGTCCTTTTCTTTGGACTTCGTTCCGTGGGCGGTTCGGCCGCTGGGGGCATTGTCCGAGGCAAACTGCCCGTAAGCCGGCGCGACTTCCCGTTCGGAGCGCTCGATGCCCTTGAGCAACAGGCCGATGGCCGTGGCAAAGGCCGGGCTGCACAGTTCGCGGCCGTACCCGTGGGCGAGGTGTTCGATCGGATAGCCGATCCGAGTGGGCATGCCCGTTTGGTATTCGGCGAACTCACAGATGTGCTTGAGCAGCGAGCCGCCTCCGGTCAAAACGATACCGCCGACGAGTTTGCGTCCGAAGCCGCTGCGTTGGATCTCCCAAGTGATATGCTCGAAGATCTCTTCCATGCGGGCGTTGATGATGCGCGCCAAGTTGACTTCCGAAATTTCTTTGGGATCCCGTCCCATTAATCCGGGAATCGAGATGATACGGTTTTCTGCAAGCGCTTCGGCAAGGGCCGATCCGTACTCCGTCTTGAGTTGTTCCGCTTGGTGGGCCATCACCGTGCATCCCTCTTTGATGTCGCGCGTGATGACGTTGCCGCCGAAGGGAATGACCGCCGTGTGGCGGATGATGCCTTCGTGGAAAATGGCCAGGTCGGTGGTGCCGCCCCCAATGTCCACGAGCGCCACTCCGGCCTCTTTTTCTTCTTCGAACAACACCGCCTCGGCAGATGCCAGAGGCTCCAACATGAGGCTGGCCGTTTCGAGTCCGGCCTTTTGGACGCACTTGTGTATGTTCTTGAAGGCAGTCGTATGTCCGGTGATGATGTGGAAGTTCGCCTCGAGGCGCACACCGGAAATACCCACCGGATCCACGATGCCCATCTCGTTGTCCACGATGAACTCCTGTGGCAGGGCATGCAGGATCTTGTCGCCTGGGGGCAGTACCAACTTGTGCATGTCGGAGATGAGTTTGTCCACATCTTCTTGTTGGATTTCGTCGTGCACACTGTCGCGCACCAATACCCCGCGGTGTTGGAGGCTCTTGATGTGTTGGCCGGCGATGCCCACGTGCACCACGCCGATCTGTACGCCCGAGCGTTTTTCGGCTTCGGCGACGGCATCGGAAATGGCCTTCACGGTTTTTTCGATGTTGGACACCATGCCTCGCAAGACCCCGGTGGATTCCATACGGCCCGTGCCCAAAATTTCGATCTTGCCGTGCTCGTCTTTGCGGCCAACGACGGCGCAAACTTTCGTGGTGCCGATGTCGAGCGCCACGACGATCTCGTTGGTGTTGTTGTGCTGGTTCATAAAATGCTGGTTTTGAATAAGATTTAATGCTATTTTTTGCTGCTGAACCTGTCTTTGGCTGCCTTTGCTTTCGGTCGCTCGAGGACAGTCTCGGCATGTCTATCGTTCCTGCGTGCGCGACTCGGGCGCTAAGTTACGGCTTGGTATTTCATAAAAGCAAGCAAAAACGAATTTTTTTTTAAAAAAATTACTGAAAATCAAGTTTTAAAAAATAAAAAATGATAAAATTTGTTTTTTTTTGTTTTGTAAGCAATTTAATTTTAGATAATTAAATATAAAACTACTTTTTCTCGC
>JBEIJQ010000238.1:0-3220 GCA_040380145.1 Lewinellaceae bacterium
CCTACGGCTATTACAAAAAGGTGCTGGCGCGGCGCAAAAAAGAAATGGCCGAACTGCAGGCCCTCACGGGGTGGGACCTGTCGCCCTACGCGGATTACACCGCCGAGTACCGCCGCAAACGCAACGACGCCTACGAGAAACTGGTGAAAGAAGGCAAGATCAAACCGAAAAAAGGCGCTTTCTGGGATTTGGAATGGCCCGAGGGCTGCGAAAAATGGCCCGCCCTGCTCCTCGTGGCCGCGTCTATCGGAGCGGTCTGGTGGGCTGGCCGACGCAAAAACAACCTTTGAGCCCTGGCTTTTTTCCTCCAACACAAGTTGCCCAACGGGTCGAAACAGTCCGCTCAACCCGTTGGGCCTCGATCGGGAAAAAGACACCGCCGAGCCTACTCCTCCTTGGGAACTCATCCAACACAGGAGAGGCATCCAATCGAACGGCCTTCTACCCCTATTTGACCTGGAAGTCCAGGTTGTAGATGATTCCGATGAGGTTGCCCCAAGGATCTTTGACGGTGGCAACCATCAACTCTCCCCCCACGTTGCGCGGCGCTTCGATTGACGCGGCCGGGCGCGCCAAGAGCGGCAGCAGGGAAAACACGCATTTTCGGATGATCTCTGCCAAGGATTTTTTCAGACATAAACGAGTACCTGTACGCAGGCGTCTTGTTCTATGGATTCTTTTTTGCGCACCTCGGCCTTTATGGGCAGCAGATAGGTTTGGTGGGCCGTATCGTACCAGACGGCCGTTTCCCACTGGGTCGCGCCGATTTTGGCCGTTGCCCGGATCCTGCCCCAGCCCTCTCCCGCCATTGGGAATGGCCGCGGATTTCTGCGGCCAGTTCGCCGGGCAACGACACGAAAAACCAGCCGCCGGGAGCCGGATGGCGCCAGACTTTTCCGGAAAATTCGTACCTTATTTTGGCCGACATGAGCGCTTGGTTTTGAACGATCGGTCGCCGATCAGTGGCGGCCGTACGCCAACGCAATGGTGCCGATCACGGCGTAGTCGAGGTCGGCGGCCGATTGGATCGGAATGGCAAGGCCGATCTTTTCGGGCATGCCCAAGCCTTTGACATCCGATTTTTTCCCTTCGAACTCCTCCGACACCAAAGGAAGGCCCAGATAAAGAACGCCGTTTTTGGGCCTTGCGATCAAAAACTGGCTTTTCCGATAAAAAGGGATGTACGTTTTGCAGGGCTTGATGTGAATGTCGCCGCCCAGTCGCAGGACTTCCGAAACAAGCCGTTCGTAAAGCGGCCTCAAGGGCTCGTTTGGGCCTTTGAACTGTTGAGCCACGAGTTGCTGCTCGTCCTCGCTTGCGCCTGTTGACGAAAACCGCTTTGCGATCACTTGGGCCTGGAAATGTCCCAAGCCGTGCTCGGATTTCAGATGGTCCGCTTGCTCTTTTGTACGGAGCAGCCCGGATTGCTTCACGACAGCGATCCATTCCTCAAGCGTTTTTCCCGTTTTCGCCTTCAGTTGCCGGACGATCGCTTCTTCCATTTCTTTGGGTGCAAGAGGCATGGTTTCGGAGTTTTTTTGTGAAAAAAAACAGACAGCAAGAAATTTTTTCCAAAATGGGTTCCGATCATTCCGATTTGACAAATCGTCCCACCCCATCGTCGGTTTTCAAAAAATAAAGCCCCGGTGGCAAGTCCGAAATGCTGATCTGGGTGGTCGGTTGGTTGCTCTGTCTGATCAGCTGCCCGGTCGGAGCGAAAATTTGAAACCCGTTTCGACAATCCACCTGAATGGCGGTGCAGGATGGATTCGGATAAATGGGAAGGACTGGTGCAACGGAACTCTCGAAGGCTCCGAGCACGGTATGAACAAAAGCATCTGAAATTACCTCACAGCCCTCTTCGGACACATATCGCACCGAATAATTACCGCTTTGGGCAGGGACGATGGCCTGCCCGGTTTCGCCCACGAGCAAGGTATTGTTGAAATACCATTGGTTTCCGGTCGGGTAGCTCGACTGCAACTGATTGCCATTGACCGAAATGATCGGTTTGGGAAGTTTGATGGGGATGATCTGTTCGACCAGATTTCTCAATTGGGTATGGGTCGGTTGAATGATGCCCAGGGTTCTTCTGACAAACAGCACACAGGCGATGTTTCGACAGCGATCGATCCAGGGAGTAAAACCAAAAGCTCCCTGGCTGCCGTATTGGGTCGTTTCACCATTGGTTTCCTCTTCCACCCAAATGCCGTATCCGTATCTCAGATTTTGCCTCAACGGATCGTTGGCATAAGGCGTGCCGACCAGAGGTGCTCCATTGGTCTGGTCGCTTTGCATCATCTTGACCGTCAGCGAGTCCAGCACTTGGACGTTGTCGAATCTCCCGTACTGCAACAGCATGATCAGCAGTTTTGAAAAATCGGGCATTGTCGTGCCGGCCCCTCCGGCAATCCTGAAGTTGGTGGTGGGCCCTGTGCCGATGTAGTTGGTGTTGTTCATCCCCAGCGGATCCGCGATTTCTTGCTGAAACAAGCTGTCCCAACGCATGCCAGTGGCGATTTCCGCCATTCTGCCAGCCACATGCATGCTGACGCCACCGTATTGGAAGGCCGTTCCGGGCGGAGAAGCCGTCATGGGGGTGTTCAACCCGATGCTGTCCACCGCCTGTTGCAGGTTGTACGTATTGTTGGAGATATAGGGAGAAATGCCCGGCAGTCCGGACGTATGGCTCATCAACTGGTGAAGCGTCATGATCGGCTTGCCGCTGAAACTCGGCAGAAAGTTTTGGACCGTATCGTTGGGCGACAGGTATCCTTCGTCAATCAACCGCATGATCAGGGCCATGGAAGGCATCTTGGAACCGGAGGCAATCGGCTGATAGGTGCCGCTGTTCCAAGCGCCCCAGTATTGTTCGTACAATACGCTGTCCCCCTGCACGACCATGAATCCGACATTTTGGCCGGCCTGTCCGATCACGCCGACGCTATCGCCGATCAGTTGGGTTACGGGAGCAAAATCATATTGGGCCTTTGCATTTCCAACGGCCAAGAAAAAAAATAAAAATGGGATCAATGGTTTCATGGGAAAAATTTGAACGATCACAATTCAGAACAGTACTTGATGGACAACCTTCGTTTGGCACAGTTTAACCCAAAATTGTCATTAGGAAAAATTTCTAAAGGCGGCCATTAGAAAATGCTGATTGCAAAAATTCAAAATACAAGTTGAAACATGCGCAAGATACCCTAAAAAAAGAACG
>JBEIJQ010000239.1:0-3178 GCA_040380145.1 Lewinellaceae bacterium
CCACGAAAATCCGTCGCCGTAGTTGAACATCGGCACGCCATTGATGAATACGCCCACGTGGCTCATCCCTACGTTGGTAAGGGTTCCCGTGTTGGGCACGGGGTGTAGGGGGATCTTGAACAAGTAGTTTCGGTTGGTGCCCTGCGCAGGGTTGCCGTTGAACGGCCCGATGATGTAGGAGGGAATGCCGCTGGCGTTGATGTAGGCATAGTTGGCCGAATAACGCACCATCTGAACGTTTGCGTGGGCCGTATCTTGGATGGGCGTCGGATTGCCCGCCACGTAATGCCTCCCCCGGATGTCGGTGGTGTTGATCAGCCAAGAGGTGATGGCCGGATTCGTTTGCGACACGGCGTCGAACATCAGCCCAGCGGTCAGCAGGGCGATCAGTGTATATTTTTTCAATGGATAAAAAGTTGGTTTACAAAACACAAAACTAATCAACATAAATGGGGAAGCTTACCCTTGCCCCAAAATAGGTTTCGTAATTTTGCTAGATTAATTCAGTGACAGGATTCAATTCCCAAAATAAACGATCGGGCAACCGATCACCCCCGCCCCAATATCTCCCCCAATTTGTACAGGTCCAAGACCCACAGCCTAGGGGCAGAGGAAAGCAATTTGGCCTCGATGCGTCCCTGAAAGCGGCAGTACAGCCACCGCAGCGGGGCGGCCAATCTCAAGCGGCGCACCCAAGCGTACACCCGAAGGAGCTTCACCTCGCTTTCAAGAGCGGGGAACCGCGCCGATAGCAACAACAAGTTGCCCACGGCGGCCCGGTTTTTTTGCAAAAAAACAAGGGACTGGTCGATGCCCTCGTGCCAAGCCCCGATGTCGGTGTGCAGCACCGGGATACTTCGGGCGCGGAGTTCCAGCCCGAAAAGCGTGTCCTCGTGACCATACCCGCGCAGGCTTTCGTCCAAACGGACCGTCAAAAACAATTCCCGCGGCAACAGGAAACTGAACGAGTTGAACGCGTGATAAGGCCGTTGTTGCCGCTCGCGGGCGGGCAACGACTCTCGACGGCTGCCGTATAGCCAGTGCAGGCGTTGGGCCGGGCTGGGAGGCTCGGCACGGTGCTTTTTTACGCCGCAAACCACCCCGTCGGGCCGGGCAGACGACAGATATTCCGACAAAAATCGCAAATCCTCCACCGAGGCGTCGCCGTCCAAAAACAGTAGGAACTCGCCCCGGGCCTCCTCGGCCAAACGGTTGCGGATAGCCGCTCGTCCGATGTTGTGCCCCACCTCCCCATAAACACAGCCCTCTAAGCCGATCAACGCACGGTTTTCGTTTTTCCAATTTTCTTGGGAGCCATCGTCCAAGCAGCGGACCTCGAATGGCTCGCCCAAGGCCCGGCCTTGTCGGCAGAGTTCGGCGGCCAGTTCGACGACGCGCTGGTCGTGCACGGGAATGAGGACAGAAAGGCGCACGCGATGCTTTTCAGCGAAAACCGAAAGTTCTGAAACTTGTTCTACTATGGGCAAAAACCCGATATCTTCGCAGCGGCAAAGGTACGCCTTCGAAAAGCAAATACCCGCCATCATCCGAATTTCCACATGACGAACGCCTTAGATACTTTATTGCGCGATGCCGACCTGTCCGGTCCGCTGAGAGAAATCGCCCAAAAAGTGGCCGAGAGCCGGCGCATCACGCCCGAAGAAGGCCTGCTGCTGTACGAGACCGCCCCCTTGGGCTATCTCGGCACCTTGGCCAACCACCTCCGGGAAAAGCGCTTCGGCAACGATACTTTTTTCAACCGCAACTTCCACCTCGAGCCCACCAACGTGTGCATCTATACCTGCACTTTTTGTTCGTACTCGCGGCTGATCAAAAAGCGCAGCGAAGGCTGGGAATACACGCTGGACGAAATGCTGGAAATGGTCGCCCAGTACGACGGTCAGCCCGTCACCGAGGTACACATCGTGGGAGGGGTGCTCCCGCAGTACGACGTGGAGTTCTACGAAAAACTCTTCCAAGGGATCAAGGCCCATCGCCCCGATCTGCACATCAAGGCGCTAACGCCCGTCGAATACCATTACATCTTCAAAAAAGCCAAGATCTCGTACCGTGAAGGGATGCAGCGCATGATCGCCGCCGGCCTCGACTCCATGCCCGGCGGGGGCGCAGAGATCTTCCACCCCGAAATCCGAGACCAAATCGCCGGGGGCAAATGCAGCGGCGAACAGTGGCTCGATATCCACCGCGTGACCCACGAACTGGGCTTGCGCAGCAACGCTACGATGCTGTACGGACACATCGAAAACTTCTTCCACCGCGTGGATCACCTCGAGCAACTCCGCCGTTTGCAGGACGAGACCGACGGCTTCCAGACGTTCATCCCGCTCAAGTTCCGAAACCAGAACAACGAGCTGTCCCACCTGCCCGAATCCACCGTCGTCGAAGACCTGCGGAATTATGCCATCGGCCGCATTTATCTCGACAATTTCGACCATATCAAGGCCTACTGGCCCATGATCGGGCGCACCATCGCACAACTCTCGCTGGCTTTCGGCGTGGACGACCTCGACGGAACCATCGACGACACCACCAAGATCTACTCCATGGCGGGCTCCGAGGAACAAAACCCCTCCCTCTCCACCGAGCAACTGGTCAAACTCATCCGCGCCGTCGGAAGGCGGCCCATCGAGCGCGACACGCTGTACAACGTGGTGCACGATTATACCGACACGGTGTTCGAGGAAGACCGCCAATACCGCGGCTACTTGGATCTGCCGGTCATCAACAACTGATTTTTTTCAAAATTTTATGGATAAAAGACTCTGGATTTTCAGGCACGCCGAAACGGAATTGAACCGTAAGGGAATGGTGCAGGGAAAAATCGATACGCACATCAACGATGAAGGCCTGCGACAGTCCAAGGCCCTTTTCGAAAAATATTCGGGCCACGGTTTCGAAAAAATCCTGGTTTCCGGTCTGCAGCGCACCCATCAGACGATGCGCCCCTTCATCGAGGCGGGGATCCCCTACGAAGTGCACCCGGCCATCAACGAGCTCAGCTGGGGCTATCAGGAAGGGATGATGCCCACGGCCGAATCCACCGAAGATTACCACCGCGTGGTGTGCGCCTGGGAAAGCGGTGATCTGCACACCAAACTGCGGGAAGGCGAAAGCGCTCACGAACTGCGCGAACGGTTGGTGCCCTTCATTGAGCACC
>JBEIJQ010000240.1:0-3143 GCA_040380145.1 Lewinellaceae bacterium
ATCCGCAATGACGTCTTTCAACTTCGTTTTCAACTTGGTTTTGTCCGAACCTTCCAGTTCGGCAAAATCAACGATCGCATCGGGGAAAATTTCCTCCACGCCCACTTGTGGGTTGTGCTCGCGGCCCTTTTGGACCTTTTCAAGCAAGCACTTCACGAAGTGCATGTCGTTTTTGCTTTCGACGATGATCTTGTTTTTCATGACGCCTCCCCCCGTAAATGCTGCCCCATTTGGAGCCGGTAGTCCAACAATTCGGCATCCAGTCTTTCGGCGTCTATGGATCCGCTTTCCACATCGCGGTACAGCTCGAAATAGGCGGCCTCCGAGGCCCAGCCGTTCGTTTGTATGGCAGCGTTGTACGCACGGATCATCTCCAAACTGTGGGTATTGGCGAGTATCTGTACATCGTGCTCGATGGCCAAGCGGAAGAGGATCGTCCAAAACTCCTCTTGCTTGGTGAAGTGCAGACCGTTCTCGATCTCGTCGATGAGCAAGATCCGGGTGGAACCGCGCAACAGCGAACCGATGAAACAGGAAATCCGGTTCACCGCATCGCCCAGCACGCTGATGGGAAAAAGCCCTTTTTGTCCTTCCAGTTCGACTTGGATGCGACGGTCGTTTCCCTTGGAACGAACGGCCTTGATACGCCGATCAATGGAACGGAATGCATGTAGATAAGCGTCGGCATTTCCCTCCGTTTCGTCTTGGACAAAATGGTTGAAGTACGCGGACTGAACCGATCGGTACTGACTGGGTTGGAAAAGGATCGAGTGGTGGTGACTTGCAAACAATTCCTTTATTTTGGAAATAGAATAAAACAAATTCCGCGGATCCAAGTCACCGAATAAAGTACTACTGGAATCTCCGATATAAAGTACATCTCCCTTAAATGCTATTGACAAAGAGGAGTTATCCAAACATATATGAATTTCGTTGCCCGGATCTGCGAACAGGTTACGAAAAGGATTCGCACTGGTATTGATGTCGTTCCACTTTTCGTTTCTGAAAACATACAGGTCGCTGACCTTTTCCACATCCGTATGCTCCCCCAGATACACCGCTTCCAGCAGGGCGGTCTTGCCGCAGTTGTTCGGCCCTCCGAACAGGTTGACGCGCGCCAAGCCGTCGAGCACGAAATGCTCGAAGCAGCGGAAATTTTCTATGGCGATGCGTTGGACCATGCGTACGGGCAAATAATCAAGCGTCCAATTCCCCGGCGATCACGTTCATGCTCGACATCGTGAGGATGGCGTCGGAAAGCAGGGAGCCCTTGGCCATTTCAGGGAAAGCCTGGTAGTAGATGAAGCAGGGGCGGCGGAAGTGCAGGCGATAGGGCGTGCGGCCTCCGTCGGAAACGAGGTAGAAGCCCAGTTCTCCGTTGCCGCCTTCCACCGAGTGATAGACCTCGCCGACCGGGATCGGGGTTTCGCCCATCACGATCTTGAAGTGGTAGATAAGCGCCTCCATACTGGTATAGACATCAGCCTTTTCGGGCAGATAAAATTCCGGCACATCGGCGTGGAAAGGCCCGGCGGGCAGGTTTTTCAGCGCCTGTGCGATGATGCGCAGGCTTTGGCGGATCTCTTCCTGGCGGACCATGAAGCGGTCGTAGGTATCGCCCTGCACGCCCACGGGGATATCGAAGTCGAAATCCTGGTAGGAGGAGTACGGATTCATGGCGCGCACATCGTAGTCAACGCCGGCAGCGCGCAGGTTCGGGCCGGTGAAACCGTAGCTCAGCGCCCGTTCGGGGGAGATGGGGCCGGTGTCCACCGTGCGGTCGATGAAAATACGGTTGCGCTCGAGCAGGTTCGAAAACTCGTCGAAACGCTTGGGGAAATCCGCGAGGAAATCCTTGAGCTTTTGCACAAAGGCGGGGCTGAAATCGCGTTCCATGCCGCCGACGCGCCCGATGTTGGTGGTGAGGCGGGTGCCGCACACTTCTTCGAACATGTCGTAGATCTTCTCGCGCTCTTGGAACATATAGGTGAAACCCGTCAATGCGCCCGTGTCCACCCCGACCACGGAGTTGCAGATCAGATGGTCGGCGATGCGCGACAGTTCCATGATGATCACCCGCATGTATTCCACGCGCTTGGGCAGCTCGATGCCGGCCAACTTTTCCACCGTCATGTGCCAACCCATGTTGTTGATGGGCGACGAACAGTAGTTCAAGCGGTCGGTGATGGGCGTGATCTGTCCGTAGGGACGGTGCTCGGCCAGTTTTTCGAAGGCCCGGTGGATATAACCGATGGTAGGCTCGGCGGAGTGGATGCGCTCGCCGTCCATTTTCAGGACGTTCTGGAAAACGCCGTGGGTGGCCGGGTGCGTGGGACCGAGGTTGAGGGTGGCCAACTCGCCGTCTATGCTGTCGTAACTCTTGAAGTAACTTTCGACTTGCGCCATAACGGAGGGAAATTGAAAAGGGAAATCGGGATTTTGCGGTAGGGGCTCCGCTCAGGCCTCCCTTTTTGTTTTTTTATAAAAAAAAGAAAAAAACGAAAGGGGTCGGCCCCCATCGCACGGGCAATCAACAATACTTTCTGTCTACCCGGTGGTCGAACTCCACGCCTTCGTGGCCGTCGCGTCCGAAGAAGCGATCGTCCTTGTCCTTGCGGGTGCCGTCTTCGAGGCGGTATTCCTTGCGCATAGGGAAGTAGCCGAGGTCGTCCACATTGAGGATGCGCCGCAGGTCGGGGTGGCCTTGGAAGTCGATCCCAAAAAAGTCGTAGGTCTCGCGCTCCATCCAGTTGGCCGAGGCGAACAGGCCGGTGGCGGTGGGCATTTTCGGATCCTCGACGGGAAAGAAGCACTTCATCCGCAGGCGGATGTTGTTGGTCAGGCTGTGGAGGTGATAGACCACGCCGAGCTCTCGGCCGGCTTGATCGGGATAATGGACGCCGCACAGATCGGTGAGGAAACCCATGTCGATCTCCGAATCGTCGCGGAGAAAAGCCATGATGGGCATTGCTTGTTCACAGGGCACTTCGACGGTGAGCAGGCCGTAGGGTTCCTCGCTTCGGAGGACCGCTTCCGGGAAGCGCGCGGTGATACGCGACAGGAGATCGGCGTTGGTAAGGGAAGAAGCCATTAGGAGATGTTGTACGATTCGAGCAATTCCTTGTACTCCGGTGAGTAGCGCC
>JBEIJQ010000241.1:0-3130 GCA_040380145.1 Lewinellaceae bacterium
ACGATGTATATCCCTCCACCCGCACGATCGACAATTTTATCCTCTCGTTCCGAAAATACTTCGAGGCGGATCCACGAAACCCCGTTTTTTTCCATTCCATCCGCGGCGTGGGGTACCGCTTTTCCGCCGAAAGCGCGGAGTAGTTCGCCGCCGGGTTTGTCCGGCTTTTTTCTTCAAGTTCTACCCATCAACCCGAAATACCGATGACGAAAAAAGCAGTGGTCTGGTTTAGACAGGATTTGCGCCTGCACGACAACGAAGCGCTCCATGAAGCCGCCAAAAGGGGAGCAGAGGTCGTTCCGGTGTTCGTCTTCGACGAAAGACTTTTCGCCGGCAAAACCGCCCAATACGGCTTTCCGCGCATCGGCCGCTTTCGCGCGCGCTTTCTCCTCGAAAGCGTGGCCGACCTGCGCGACTCTTTTCGCCGACTCGGCATTGATCTCGTGGTGCGGGTGGGCAGGCCCGAAAAGGAAGTGTTCGAAATCGCGCGCGAGGTGAAGTCCAACTGGGTCTTCTGCAATATGGAGCGCATGGACGAAGATGTCCGTATCCAAGACGAACTGGAGCAAAATCTCTGGTCGGTGGGTCAAGAACTGCAGTTTTTTCGGGGAAAAATGCTCTATTACACCCAGGATCTGCCCTTCCCCGTCACACACGCCCCGGATGTGTTCACTGCTTTCCGCAAAGAAGTGGAACGCTCCGTGCCCATTCGGAAGCCCCTGCCCGAGCCCGAGACTTTTCCCGCTTGGACCGCCGCGGTGGAACCGGGGCCCATGCCCACGCTCCGCGATCTCGGCCACGAACCTTTCGATGGGGACGATCGCGCCGCGATGGTTTTTCGGGGCGGGGAAGCGGCGGGCCTCGATAGGTTGCGCCACTATCTTTGGGACACCGATCTGGCCAAAACCTACAAAGAGACCCGCAACGGACTGCTCGGGGCCGATTATTCTTCCAAATTTTCGCCCTATTTGGCGCTCGGCTGCCTTTCGCCCAAGACCGTTTTCCATGAATTGCGCCGCTTCGAGTACGAGCGCGGCGGCAACGAATCCACCTACTGGTTGTTTTTCGAACTGCTGTGGCGGGATTTTTTCCGTTTGATGGGAAAAAAATACGGTCCCAAACTTTTCAGAAAAGAAGGGATCCTCGGCAAACCCTTGAAAAACCAGCACGACAACTTCGAAGCCTTCCAAGCTTGGGCCGAGGGCCGCACCGGCGTGCCCTTCGTGGACGCCAACATGCGCGAGCTAAACGCCACGGGCTTCATGTCCAACCGCGGCCGGCAAAACGTGGCGAGCTTTCTGGTCAAAGATCTCAAGGTGAACTGGCTGATGGGCGCCGAATACTTCGAGTCGCTCTTGGTGGATTACGATGTGTGCTCCAATTACGGCAATTGGAACTATGTGGCGGGCGTGGGCAACGACCCCCGCGAAAACCGCTACTTCAACATCCTCACCCAGGCCCAACGGTACGACGAAGAGGGCCGTTTTGTCAAACACTGGTTGCCCGAACTGGCCAACGTGCCCGTCGAAAAAATCCACCGGCCCGACAAGATCACTCCGTCCGAAGCCGAGGCTTGGGGTGTTCGATACCCCAAGGCTTTGGTTGATATTTCGAAGTGGGTGTAGGCGAGGCGGGCTCCCGAGTAAATTTTTTTCTCTTTCTGATCCCGGGGGCGTTGCACATTGACCGGTTGAAGTCTGCGGTGTTTTTTATCCCTTGCCTTCATTTTTTGCATCGTCCTCCTCCCATCTGGCCAGATCCTCCATCAATTGCTCGACGATTACGAAGTGCAATCGAGGCCAATAGTCCCTTCCACCGTACACTTTTTCGATCAGCTGGATGCTTCCCTTCAGAGGCCTTGACGTGAATGCATTGCGGATGGCCCACTCTTCGGGAGTGCAAGTTTTTTCGTCGACCAATCGGCGGACCTGCTTCAGTTCGGGCAACCAGATCCGAACGGGATAAATGCTTCCGCTGAGCTTCGAAAAACCGAAGGAGATCAAATATGCGGGACCGAGGGAGGGACTGACCGTCACCAGCATTTCGTCGGACTCCTTCCAGCTTTTCAGCAGGTTGCCGATGCAATATTCACCTTTCACATGTCCCCATAGAGCACTGGTGACCACGAATTCGGGGCAAATGGAACCGTAATCCTCGTTTTGCAGGATCCTGTCGGTTTGGGCGACCAGCCGGTGGAACTGATCGAACAGGTCATTTTCGGCCTTTTCGTGGCGCTCGGCGATTTCCAACGCGAAATGGTGCTGGTACATGGACGCCGACATCCAGAACCTATTGTCGCTGATCGGGATTCCGTTGGCCTCCAACAGGTGCTTGGGGAAGGGAATCTCGATGCCGTGGTCGTCCACGACCATGTAGTTGTCATCGGTTTCGCCCTTGATGGTGACCTCGCAGGACCTTAAGTACCGGTTCAGTTTCGGCATGCAGTCCATCAGCGGTTTGCCGTTCTTGAGCTTCAAATAGATCATGGCAGTTGATCGGTTTGGGTGGAATGGAATGAAATACTGAAAAATTGTCCGGGCAAAGGGCGGGTTCGGGCGGCATGGTTTGCAAATCCCGAAAATTGCGCGCTATTTTGCGGTACGGATCCGGCCGTGAAAAGTCGGCCACAAAGCGTTCACCGAACAACCGAATCGAATATGAGCTGGCTTTCCCAACTGGAAAAAGATCTGAAAGGCAAACCGTTGTCCACGCTCGACTGGACCGTGGAGCCCGGGGTCGTGGTCAAGCCCTTCTACACACGGGAGGATTTCGAAAGCCTTCCGCCCGCGGGACCCGTGCATCCGGATGGCGGCAACGCCTGGCGCATCTGCGAGCGTCTGGACGCCTCCGATGCCGACCTGGCCAACGCCCGCGCGCTGGAGGCCCTCAACTACGGAGCGGACATGCTCTGGTTCGACCTGCCCGACGGGACGACGGCCGACCACCTCGAAAGGTTGTTGAAAGGAATCCATTTGTCTTTTGTTTTCTCTGCTTTCTGCACGGACGGTCCGTGCGACGGATTGCGAACAATGCTTCCGCCCCAAACGGTTCCCTACGAGGGTGTTTTTTTGGAGAAAAAAAACAAAAAAGCCCTCTGGAGCGACGGGCGCGAAGGCGTTTTCCTCGACGG
>JBEIJQ010000242.1:0-3095 GCA_040380145.1 Lewinellaceae bacterium
CCGAGCCTTTTTGCCCCTCCGTCGGAAAGCGGATCGAAATCAGACGGCCCTAAAAAAACTTCTCGGTACGGACCAACTTGCGATATTAGCGGTGCTTTTTCCTTTCGGCAACACTCCCCTTTCGGCCCCCATGAAAAAAACGGTCATTGTCCTCATCGCCTTCCTTTGGGCCGCCATCGCTCCCGCCCAGATCGTCAACATCGAAAACGCCCGCATCAAAAACGACACCACCGGGTTGGACGGCAACCTCAACCTCGGCCTCGGCTTCATCCAGAACGAGGCCCTGCTGATCAACCTGCGGGTCAACGGCGTGCTGCAGTACAAGACCCGCCAAGACCTTTTCCTGCTGGTCGGCGACGTGGGCTTCAACGGCTCGCCCAACCTCCGCTACAACGATTACGGACTGGCCCATCTGCGCTACAACCGCAAACTGAACAAATGGCTCCGCTGGGAGGCTTTCGGACAGATCCAGTACAACAACGTCCAGGGCCTCAAAATGCGGACCCTGCTGGGCACCGGCCCGCGCTTCAAATGCGTGGAAAACAAAAAGCTCAAACTGTACGTGGGCGCCGCCGCGGTGCTCGAACGCGAGCACGAAAGCGCCACGGACAGTATTTTCCTGAACTACCGCGAAAGCAGCTATGTCTCTTGGACCTGGGCTCCGCTCGACAACCTCTCTTTTGTCGGCACCACCTACTTCCAGCCCCGCTTCGACGCTTTCTGGGACTACCGCATCTCCGGCCAGTACAGCCTTGTTTTCCGCATTTTCAAGAACATCACCTTTCGAAGCGATTTTTCTTTCGCCCTCGACCAAAACCCGCCGCCCGGCATCCGCAAATTTTCGCTCGGCTCCAGCAACGGGTTCGGCATCGCGTTCTGATGGCTTATAAAAAAAATCAATTTTCTGAAATACAGTTTTTTATTTATTTTTTTTAAAAAAGAAAAAAAGCAGCTCCCGAAATGCTCATCGGGACGAAAATCGCATCATTCCGTCCCACAGCCAATGTATTCAATCCGCGGCACCGGAGGTGCCGAAAAAAATCCTGAAAATCCTAAAATCCTGTAAATCCCGATTCTGACAAAAAGAGGAGCTTCCAAAAATACTTTTCTTTTTTGGAAAAAATGCAACAAAGTGGAGTAACTTTGCAAAGAACAAAAGGCGCACCGCGTTTTTCCTTTTCTCGAAACAAATCTTGCCCGTCGGTCAGAACAATTCATCAATATGCGACAAAGAACAAAATGGCTTTTGGCTCTTGGCGGAGCTGCCGTGCTGATCTCGCTGCTGCGGAAAACGAACAAGGATACTTGGAAGTGGATCGCCGGCGTCTGGCTGCTCCTGATGGTCGCCTTGGCCCTCTCGGAGAAGGGGTTTGGCGCCGCGGCCGTTTTCTCCATCGGGGCCGCCGTGTGCATCCCGCCGTTCTATGAGGCCGTTGTCTCGAACCTGTCGTTTCGACTGCCCAGTTGGCTGAAATACCTGATCGTGATCTTTTCGTTTTTTTTCGGGAGTGCTCTGCTCCCCAAACCCGACGAAGAAAAAAACGCTTCCGGCCGCGTTGCTTTTCAAAAAGAAGTGATCGCCACGGACGAATTGGCAATTTCCGACGATTCGTTGTCGAAAAACCTGTCCGCCCGGTTGAAAAACGAGCTGAAAAAGTTCAACAAACCCTTCGATCAGGCCCCTTACCGTAGATCGCGCGAGGCGCTTTACCGCGAACTGAAGGAATTTCACCTCTGGGGACGCCTCATCCGCTTGGCGGAAACCGGCGGACGGGCAGCGGAAAAAAAATCGGCCGAACAGCTCCGGGAAAAAGCCGTCGAACGCCAGCGCGAGGAATTTCCCAAGATGCGGGAAGAATTGGCCACTATCCTCTACAAAGACTTTCGGGAAGAAATGGTCGGCGTGAAATGCATCGGCGACGGATCCGCCACCCTGGAATTGACCAGTGGCGCCTACTCCTCCAAAAAAACCATCGAAAAAAAGCACGCGTCCATCGTCGAACTCCTGCAAACTTTCCGTTTCAAAGCAGTGCACTACCGCAGCACCTCCTTTTCGAACGAGTTCACCGGCGTTTCGGTGGACAGCCCCGAAGATGGCCAGTTGGTAAAATTCTGAACAGCCCTCCATGCGTTTCTTCCCCCTGCACCTCCACGAGGGCCACCCCATCATCGAATCAGGCGACGACGTGATCCTGGTGGACACCGGTGCGCCCACCACCATCCACGTCAGACCAGAACTGGATTTTTGCAGCAGCCTCCACCACACTGCCACCGAATACATGGGGTTGAACACCGACCGATTGTCCGAAATGCTCGGCAAACGGATCACCACGCTGCTGGGGGCAGATATCCTATCGAACCACGTCGTCTTTTTCGATTATCCCAACGGACAGATCGGGTTTGGACCGGAACGCCCCGAAATACCGGCGCGAGAACTCGACCTCTTGGATTTGTTGGGGGTGCCCATCATTCCCATGACCGTGGGAGGGTACAGCGTTCGGTTGTTCCTCGACTCGGGTACGAGGCTGTCGTACCTGTCGCGCGGCCAGACCGCCGGTCTTTCGAGCGTGGGCAACGAAGATGATTTTCACCCCGTGGTGGGCCGCTTCCAAACGCCGATTTTTGAAGTGCCGGTGATGTGGGAAGACACCTCCCTCAAACTTCGTTTCGGCAACTTGCCCCCCGTACTGGAGATGACACTGTCCCTGGGCAACGCTTCCGGCATCATCGGATACGATTTTTTCAGCCGCTTCCGGGTTTGGCTGGATCTACGGAAGGGGAAGATGGGGTATGTGTAGGATTTTATATTTGTTTTGAAGAAGACACTGGACCAAAGAAGCCAGTGTAGCAGCAGTGTAGATGTTCATTCGGTAGATCCATGAACAAGCGGGGAATTTTTTTGCGTTTCCGTCGTTGTGCAAAAACGCTCAATCTTATTGGAGCGCCCCGGATTTTTCACTTAACCGATTTTAACCCAAAATTGTCATTGGGAAAAATTTCTAATGGCCGCCATTAGCCCAAAATTGTCATTAGGAAAAATTTCTAATGGCGGCCACTAGAAAATCCTGATTGCAAAAACTTGAAATACAGGTTGA
>JBEIJQ010000243.1:0-3055 GCA_040380145.1 Lewinellaceae bacterium
CCTCAAGAAAACAGTATTGATTCCAAATATTTCCTTGAATGGTCGTATTGCCATAAGGATAAAGAACTCGATTGGAGAACTATCAACAAAAAGGAATCGATTTCAACATCTGGACCATCTACTGCGGTAAACCTCATAATCAACCGAATACATCATATATTCTACGAATGGGTCGATAGTCTCGAGATCCAAAAATTGCTCAAAGACAATACCCAAGAAAATACCACCGCCGCAGTTTGAATCACTCCCTCACCGCCCTACCTTGATCGCCGCCGCTCCAGCACCCGCATCGGTGGCGATCCAATACACTCCGGACGGCCAGTTGTGCGCAGGCACTTCCAACGGAAACGAGGGGTTTTCGACGGCGAAAACGGTGCGTCCCAGCGGGTCGCATACCCACAATTGGGTCGGCCGCGCCACGCCGGGCTTCCATTGCACGCGGAGAAATTCCGAAAAAGGGTTCGGGGCCAGCAACAAACCGTTGTCGGCCTCCCCGCGAATGGGCTGGGCGGTACCCGTCCATTGTTGGGCCAGCTGCACGGCGCGCACGGCGTCCACGATGCCCCAACCGTAGGTGTTGTTGGGGTGGGCGGTCCCGGCCACGCCGCTGCAGTCCACGGTATCGTAGGCCGGGACCGCGCTTTGTTCGATGATGGTTTCGATGGCCTCCACCTGTCCGGCCAGGGCGGGGTTGGCGGAGATCACGAGCGCCACCAGGCCCACCACATGCGGCCCCGCCATGCTGGTGCCGCTGTTGAACGCGTACCCGTTGCCCGGCACGCTGGAATACACCGCCACGCCGGGCGCGGCCACATTGGGTTTCGGGCGCCCCGAACTGTCTATTTCCACGCCGCCGCGGCTGCTAAACGCAGCGATTTGTCCGTTGAAATCGGTGGCGCCGACAGAAAAACTGCCCTCGAAAATGGCCGCCGGGTTTTGCACCGTGGCGCAGGCCGGACCGTCGTTGCCGGCAGAAACCACCACCACGATGCCAGCGGCGCGCAGGTTTTCGATGGCCTGGTCCATCAGCGCGAAATTGCTGGGGTCGCAGCCTTCGATGGGCGGACAGCCCCAAGAGTTGTTGATGACATGCGGGGCGCGGGCCGGATCGGGATTTTGCCCGGACAAGTCGGTCGGCGCGAGGAAAAACTCGAAGCACTCCAAGTAAGTGGAGGGCGAGCCCCAGCCGCGCTCCATGTTGCGGCAGCCGATCCAGCGGGCGCCGGGCGCCACGCCGATGGGGTTGCCCGAGGTGTCCTGCAGGCCGGCCATGGTGCCCATGGTGTGGGTTCCGTGGCCGCCGTCGTCGCAAGGCTCGGCGACATCGAGGCCGCAGGGGTTGTTGGTGGGCAGGTTGGTGGTGTCGTTGTTGAGTGGATTGAGCGCGTGGATGGCATCGTGCCAACGGTAGTTGTGGTCGGCGGCAGCACCGTCCCAGCCCGCATAGTTTGGGCGCAGCGCGAAGTGGTCCCAGTCGTAGCCGGTGTCCTGTCCGCCGATGATCACGCCCTGTCCGTTGATGCCGAGCGCCCAAACGCTGTCGGCCCGCATGTACGAAAGACCCCAGGCCAGCATCGGCGGTCCGCCGCGGGTGCCTTGGACATTGTACCGGACGGGTTCGGGCCTCCGCACGGGCGGATCGGCGTGGAGCCGGCAAACCACGGGGCTTTGGGCGATTTCTTCCAATACCGCCGGCGGGGCCTCCACCACGACGGCGTTCACCAAAACGAGGGAGCGGTGCGGCAGACCGAGTTCATCGAGGCGCCGCAAGAGGGCTTTTTGCGCCGGGTTGTCGGCCGCCGCGCAAAGGGCCTCGTACACATAGCGGCCCTTCTCGGCTTTGTCGGACAGGGCCGCGGCACCGGAAAGGTCGGCCCGGGGACAAAACTCCACAATGGCCGTGGCGCGGCCTTCCCGCTGGGCGGTTTCCCACAGCCGCGGCGAGCATTTCGCCGGCACCGGCACTTGGGCCTCGGCGGTCGAAAAGACCGACCAAAACAGCATGACAAAACTGATTCGGAGGGAAAAAGGGGCAAAAAACAGGTTTCGCATCGGTTCGCGTTTGGTGAAATCGCTCCAAAGATGGGGGAAGTTTGGGAGAGAGATTCAAATTTTTCGGGGTTGTGTTTGCAGATTTCGATCCGATTGGTATATTTGTGTAATGTTCTTCCTCCCGCACAGTCGACACGAAAGGCTATAAATGGTCTGAGTACGTTGGACATCTCGGAAGAATGGTTGTCTGACGCTCACCTTTTGATCTCGTTCGAACCTTATACTCATCCCTGCCCGGCGCTACGAGCCTGGCCAACCTTGTTGAAAAACTAATTATCTTTGAAACCTGAAACTCGATAAAAACAAAGATGAACAAAATAATTTCTGACGTGGCTCTAAAAAGACGTGAGCATTGGATTGAAGAAATCCGAAAACTCAGTGGGGATTTTGGTACCGATACAGAAAAATTAGAAAAAGAATTGAAGGAAGAGGTAAATAAAAACGGAATTTCTTCACTTATAGACCATTTACGTCTTTGCGGCAACATTCCCGAAAGCTACGGGCACGACACAAGTGAAGAGAAATTATATTCAAAATATACGGACTGTTTGATTTCTCGATCTTACACAGCATTGGGACTTAAGAGTTTGGTGATTAAACAAAGAGCCAATGCCGCCGATGTTGAAGCAATGGCACATGATTACAGCTTTGTGGCGGATGCAAAAGCATTTAGACTAAGCAGAACCGCCAAAAACCAAAAAGACTTCAAAGTGCAAGCAATGCACAATTGGAAATACGGCAAACCTTATGCAATGGTTATTTGCCCCATTTATCAACTTCCAACCTCATCAAGCCAAATTTATCAACAAGCGATTGCTCAAAACGTCTGCATTTTCACTTATTCACATTTGGCATTGCTTTTATCCTATTCCGAAATTGAAGGGAAGCCAAAAGCGCAACAACTGTTGAAAAAAATATTTGAGACGGTCCAAGCGCTCAATCCTACCAGAAGCGCCCCTGATTATTGGTTGGCCATCAATCGGGTAATGCTTGCTTTTTCAAA
>JBEIJQ010000244.1:0-3005 GCA_040380145.1 Lewinellaceae bacterium
GTACTGCTTGATTTCCTCCAACTTGCCCTTGCCCACGAACGTGCGGTGTTCGGGGTGGTCGAGTTTTTGGGTGAAGCGTTTGGCCGTGACGGCCCCGGCGGTGCTGGCCAAAAATTCCAGTTCGTCGAGGTATTCCTTGGCCTGTTCATCGAGTTGGTTTTGCAACACGAGCCCTACGAGGACGGCCCTTTCCGGCTCGGTGCGCACGGGCACGTTTTTCTTTTTGTCCAGCATATTTTTTTTCGGAAAAAAATTTTTTCTAAAAAATTCTGATAAAAAAATTCTGTCGCCGAAACCGGATATTTCGGACAAAAGGAGGAGATCCAAGGCCGAGGGGCCGAGGGATGTTACAAAGTTAGCCCAAAAAAGGGATAGCCCGCCGAATCTTTCGCGGCCAAACGGCAACCGGGCCGATCAGCGGCCGTTCCCGACCAAAAACGCCTCGATGAGATCGGCTATTTCTTGGGCCGCTTTGCCGTTGCCGTACACATCGGGATCGTAGGCGTCGGGCTTGACGTGGAGCACTTCTTCGAGTTTGGAAAGATCGTGGAAGAACAAGCGGTTCCAGCCATGCTCCAGTGTTTCGACCCATTCCGTTTCCGAGCGGACGGTGGCGCAGGGCGTGCGCAAGAGGTAGGCTTCTTTTTGCATGCCGCCCGAATCGGTGACGAGGGCGCGGGCGTTTTTCAGGTAGGCGATATTGTCGAAATACGAGACCGGATCCAAGAAGGTGATGTTGGAAAAAGAGCTTTCGGAGATGCCGAACTGCGCCATTTTGTGGCGTGTGCGCGGGTGCAGGGCCAGCAGCACGGGCAGTGAAAGGCCGTTGAGCGCTCCCAGCACGGTGGACAGGCGCTCCGGATCGTCGGTGTTGTACGGGCGGTGCAGAGTGGCATAGGCATATCCGCCCGGCTCAAGGTCGCGGGGCGCTTCCAGGACGCGTTCGGCGATCCTGATCATGTCGCACATCACGTCGCCGCACTGGTGGACGTTCAGGACGATGCCTTCGCGTCGGAGGTTTTCCACGGCTTGGGCCGTGGGAACCAGCAGCAGATCGGACATGTGGTCGGTGAGCACCCGGTTGATTTCCTCGGGCATGGCCTTGTTGTAACTCCGCAGGCCGGCCTCGAGATGGACGATGGGGATGTGCATTTTGCTGCCCACCAGCGCGCCCGCGAGGGTCGAATTGGTGTCGCCGTACACGAGCACGGCATCGGGCTTTTCCTGTTCCATGATGGGTTCCAGCTCGACCATGATCCGCCCGGTCTGCACGCCATGGCCCGAACTGCCCACCGACAGCAGGTGGGTGGGTCGCTCCATGCCGAGCTGGTCGAAAAAAATGCGGCTCATATTGTCGTCGTAGTGCTGTCCGGTATGGACCGTCACCAGATCGAAACGCCCCTTGAACGCGATTTCAATGGGGGCGTGCTTGATAAATTGGGGTCTTGCCCCTACAACAGCGAGTACTTTTTTCATTCGGCAAAGATAAACCCTCGATCCCAAACTCGCGCAATCGCAAACGACAAACGATACCCTGTCCAAAGGCAGACGTTCGGAATTTTCCCCCAACAATCCTTAAAAGCGGATCCGAATGTCGGAAGGTCGGCCCAGGGCAAAGGCACCATGGATGTTCCCGAAAACGAAGGCCGGCGGGTGTCAGAAGCCCAATTTTTTGAGCCATTTCCCGAAGAACCCCGACTCCTGTTGGGGCGTTGGGTTTTCCTCTTGGACGGGCATCGGTTTCGGGGCGGGCGGGCGGTGCCCCAGCCTTTTGCGCGTGTTTTCCATCACGAATTCCCGGGTCAAGCGGGGAGGAAATTCGTCGAGATCGGCGATGATCCGCGTGTTGGCGGGGATATCTCCCTGGATCACTTCCCGAAGGCCGTTGTAATAAAAATCGGGCGGCGTCTCGAGCACGCGCTTTTGGCCCGACCGATCGATCATGTAATACTTGTGCTGCACGCCCAGCGGCACGAGGCCGGCGTGGATGATGGGCCGTTGTTTGCCCGACAGGTTCGCGGGCGAACCGTGGAAAAGCTGGTGCGAAAAGATGATCCCCTGGCCGGCCTTGATGTCGAGGTATTCCACATAAGGTTCCACCTCTTCGTCTATTTCGATCTCCAAAGACGGGCTGTGCGCGCTCCGGATGGTAAAGGGATTTCCCCGGTTGCTGCCGGGCAGCACGCAAAGCCCGCCGTTGTCGCGGGCGGTATCCACCACTGGCACCCAAAGGCCGAGGGTCGTGTGGGTTTGTTCGTCAACGACCGTTGCGTCTTGGTGCAGACAAAAATGGGTGTTTTCCGGCTCTGCCCCCTTGACGATGAAAGTGGCCGCGAGGGTCATATAGCCGGGCAGGATGCGCTCGAGGTGGGGCAGGAAAATATCGGCGATCTGGTGGCCGATGGCCATATTTTCCTCGTAACTGAGAAAAAAAACATTGGTATAAATCCCCTTGGCGTCGGTCGGAATGTACCGTTCGGCCAAGGATCGGCAGCGGGCCAGTTCCTCCGGCGACAACAGGTCCACGATCACGTATCCTTTTTCGTCGTAATGCGCTTGGTGCGCCGGGGCCGAGAATTTGACTTGCATGGGCTGGGTGCTGTGATTTTCAAAAAAAAGTGCTTTCCAACTTTGGCAGGGCGGGCTTTTCGGCGATGTCCGCCACGAGTTTCCGCAGAGCCGATACATCGCCGTCGCGGAGCAGCTGCAGGGGGTGCCAAGGGTTTTCGGATTGGAGCAGGTGTTGGGCGAGTTGCATCTGTCTTTCGGGGTCGAACTCCCGGGCCCAAGCCTCGGAGAGTTCCCGGGCGCCGGCGGCCATCACCGAGGCATCGGCCTCCGGATACAGGTACGCGGCCAGCGAGGCAAGGGCCGAAGCGTATTCCTCCAGCTTGTTGCCCGGTTCGGCCCACAGTTCGAGCAACCGCAGAGCGAGGCCCGGATCGTGGGTGGCCCGCAGGGTATGTTCCAAGGTTTTGGCCACGCAAAGTTCCATTTTGTTGGCA
>JBEIJQ010000245.1:0-2992 GCA_040380145.1 Lewinellaceae bacterium
GAGTTTTTTTTTGCGCCCGCGAACAAAAGACCCGCGCTGGCGCCGGATTTAATCGGGATTTACTTTGGTTTCTTTTTCTTTTTGGGAAGAAGAAAAAGAAAAAGAAAGTCCATCCAGGGACAAATCACCTTGCGAACCGTCCAAACGCTACCGCTGAAAAAGTCCGATAAAGACCCAAATTGAGCAGATCAAAAAGAGCCTAATGACAATTTTGGGATAATCCAAGTTTCTCAGAAATGGGATTTCGGCTCTGGTGTTTGGGGACGGCGACCATTTCTCCTGTGTCCCGATTTGAAAATTCCGCCCGCCCATGCCGACATTTTGACAGTTGTCACTGACATTTTCAGTAGGCCCATTGGGCCGTCCGCTGACAAAAATAACGCTGCGGGGCGCACCGGGGCGGGTGGTACACAGATTGCAAGGCGAGGGGAAATCCAACATCAACCTCAATCCCATACATCCAAAGCTACATTCAACCATGGGCAAAATCATCGGAATAGATCTGGGTACCACCAATTCCTGTGTGGCCGTTATGGAGGGCAGCGCGCCCACTGTGATCACCAACGACGAGGGGCGCCGCACGACACCTTCTGTCGTGGCCTTTTTGGACAACGGCGAGCGCAAGATCGGTGACCCGGCCAAGCGCCAGGCGATCACCAATCCCCGCCGCACCGTCATGTCCATCAAGCGTTTCATGGGCGTGCGCTACGTCGAGCAGAAAGAAGCCTCTCGGGTCTCTTATCCGGTGGTGCGCGGCGACAACGACACCTGCCGCGTGGACATCGACGGCCGGCCTTACAGCCCGCAGGAAATTTCCGCCATCATCCTGCAAAAAATGAAAAAGACCGCCGAGGACTATCTCGGACAAGAGGTTACCGAGGCCGTGATCACCGTACCGGCCTACTTCAATGACTCCCAGCGCCAAGCGACCATCGAAGCGGGCGAAATCGCCGGTCTCAAAGTGCGCCGCATCATCAATGAACCCACGGCTGCCGCACTGGCTTACGGGCTCGACAAGAAAAACAGCGACATGCGCATCGCCGTGTACGACCTCGGCGGTGGCACGTTCGACATCTCCGTGCTCGACCTCGGCGGCGGTGTGTTCGAAGTGAAGGCCACCAACGGCGACACGCACTTGGGCGGCGACGATTTCGACCAGGTGATCATCGATTGGATGGCCGGTGAATTCCTCAACCAAGAGCGATTCGACCTGCGCAAGGACCCCATGGCACTGCAGCGGCTCAAAGAGGCCGCCGAAAAAGCAAAGATCGAACTTTCCACCTCGGTGGAAACCGAGATCAACCTGCCCTATGTGACGGCCGTGGACGGGGTGCCCAAACACTTGGTGACCAAACTGTCGCGCGCCAAGTTCGAACAACTTTCCGACAGCCTCGTGCAGCGGACCCTTGCACCCTGCGCGAAGGCACTGCAGGATGCCGGCATGACGGTCAACGACATAGACGAGATCATCCTCGTCGGCGGTTCCACCCGCATCCCGCGCATCCAGCAGGCGGTCGAAGAGTTCTTCAAGAAAAAACCCAACCGCGGCGTCAACCCCGACGAAGTGGTCGCCGTCGGTGCCGCCATCCAGGGCGGTGTGCTCACCGGCGAGGTCAAAGATGTGCTCCTGCTCGACGTGACACCCCTCTCGCTGGGCCTCGAAACGCTCGGAGGCGTGTTCACCAAACTCGTGGAGGCCAATACGACCATCCCCAAAAAAGCCACCCAAATCTTCTCCACCGCGGCCGACAACCAGCCCTCCGTGGAAGTGCACGTGCTGCAGGGCGAACGCTCCATGGCCCGCGACAACCGCACCATTGGACGCTTCCACCTCGAAGGCATCCCCCAGATGCGCCGCGGCGAACCGCAGATCGAAATCACTTTCGACATCGACGCCAACGGCGTGCTCAGCGTCTCCGCCAAGGAAATGCAGACCGGCAAATCCCAGTCCATCCGCATCGAGGCTTCCACCGGCCTGTCCAAAGAAGAGGTCGAACGGATGAAGTCCGAGGCCCAAGCCAACGAAAAGTTGGACCGCGAGGCCCGGGATCGCGTGGAAAAACTCAACCAAGCGGACAACCTGATCTTCCAATCGGAAAAACAGCTCGACGAATTCGGCGACAAACTTCCCGCCGATCAAAAGGCACAGGTCCAATCCGTCATCGACGAGCTCAAAGAGGCGCACAAGACCCAGAACATGGCCGAAATCGACCGCTTGATGGAACAGGTCAACCAAGCTTGGGCCGCAGCTTCCCAGTTCGCCGCCTCCCAGGGCGGGGCGCCCGGTGCCGACCACGCGGGCTCCCGCGGCCGCTCCGGCTCCGACGATGTGCAGGACGTGGAGTTCGAAGAGGTCAACGACAAAAATTGATCTCCGCACAAGCCGCAAACGATTCGTTTTTCCTTAGCCACCGGCGCATTTTCCGAAGAGGAAAATGCGCCGTTTTTTGGGGAAGACCCTTTGCCACATCGGAAAAATGCTCTCCTTTTGGCAGTCTGGAAGCGTCGGCGACCATCTATTTTGTCCGAATCAAGATTTTCAGGATACAAGGATTTTCAGGATTTTTTCGCTCCTCTAGGGCGGTAAGATTCCCTGGCATGGGCATCGGACTTTCCAGAGTTGCTGTTTTATTTTTTTATATATCAGTTTTTTATAAACCCAGAATTGACATTGGATTTTTGCGCTTCTTCTCTCTGGAGTCTTTTTCGATGATTTTGACCGGTAGCCGAATTACAGTTCGCGAGGTGATTTGTTCCTACTTGGGCTTTCTTTTTCTACTTCCCAAAAAGAAAAAGAAACCAAAGTAAATCCCGATCAAATCCGGCGCCAGCGCGAGTCTTTTGTTCGCGGGCGCGAAAAAAAACTCGATTTGCGGGGCAATGTTTTTAGCATTGGATCGACCTCGTTTGCCGCAAATCTTCAAACAGGTTTTTCGCTCAGGCCCGCTACCAAAAGCCGCGCTGTCGGGATTTTCTCGAAGGCCGGCTGGGC
>JBEIJQ010000246.1:0-2915 GCA_040380145.1 Lewinellaceae bacterium
GAGGTATTCTTCGTAGGAATGGATCAGCATCGGAAAGTTCGGTTGGAAATGAATGGGGGTTCGGTGCGCCAAAGTTAATAACCGTCCCCGATTCTTTAAAAAGCCACTTGGGTCTGCAGCGTCCACTGTCCGCGCAGGCCGGTGCGGACGATGTCGCCCGAGGCTGCTTCGCGACGGTACACCGGTCGGGAGCCGTACTGCAGCGTGATCTTGGCTCCGTGTGCGGCGATGAAGTAGTTGAGGCCCAGATCGAATTGCAGGGAGGGATCTTTCAGTCCTTGGAAGTCTTTGTAAGTGGCCGTGGCGTAGGGCATCAGTTGTTGACCGTTCTTGAACTTGGGGAAGGCGTAGCCGACCTGTGCGTACAGAATGCTGCCCGTGCCGAAAGTGGGCTGCGCGTTGCCGCTGCCCGCCCAACTGTCGCCGTTGCCGAGCTGCGGGTTGAGGTGTTCGTTCATCACGCCGAGATTGCGCACGAAACGGTTGCCATAACCGAGGTTCTGGTACAGCAAATAGGCGTTCAGACAACCGCGGTTGTCCACTTGGCCGCCCAAGGGCATGTCGAGGTATGCGTCCACGCCGAAATGCTGCTGGGCGTAGTACCGGGCCACCGTGTCGAGCACTCCGGCGGTGCGCATAGTATCCACGCTGGCCATCGCTTTGGGGTGCCAATACCACCCCGCGCCCACATTGAGGACCTTTTTCGAGCCGAGGTAAGTGCCCACCACATAAGGCTGCACGGTGGCTTCTTTGTCCCAAAACTGCCAAGAAAGATAGCCGCCGGAGGCCCAGTTCTCGTTGAGGTTGTAGCCGGCCGTTTGGCCGAAGGCGAAAGAGACGGTGCCCGGCGGTGCCGGGTAAGTCGTGCTGCTGCCGTACGCGAAGGGCTTGTTGAGAAAAACCCGATAGTTCAGTTTCGAAAAATCCCCTTTGGCGAAAATGCCGAACTGGCGCGCGAACTGGTCGTTGGTCTCGATGTTGGGCCAGTTGATCATCGGCGCGTCCAGGGTCATGAAGGAGACCGTGGACGCGCTGGCCAAGCGGCTCACGCCGTTCCAACAATGCAGCCCGGCCCCGATGGTCATCTTTTCGGGCCAAACGGCGTAGGAGCCGTATGCTTCGTGTACGAACAACTGCGGTTTTTTGCCGCCGTTGCTGACACCGGTATTGGAGCCGTTCGGCGGGGTGCCCCCGGTGTCGAACAACTGGTTGTTGATGCCCCAGTGGGTGAAGAGGGTGAGGCGTTTGGTGAGTTGGGCCAGCACCACGAACCGGGAACGGCGTAGGCCGATCCCCAAGGAATGCTCCATGGGCTTGCCGTTGATATCGGCGGTCCCCGGGTTGTTCTCGGTGTAGGTCATCCAGATCTGATGCCAGTTTTGCAACCGAATAAACCGGCTTCCGTCATCGTTCAATTTGAAGATCAACGGCTTGATGATGCTTTCCTGCCGGGGATCCGTTTGGGCGGCCGAGCGTGCCGAACTGACAATGATGATTGCCGAAAGCAGGAGCCGAACGGCCGAACGGACAGAGTGTCTGATGGGCATTTTTTTGTTTTTGAAAAAGGAAAAAAGGTTGGCAGGGCAAAATTTGCAAGGCTTTTGCAAACGGGGCGCTTTTCAACGAGCATTATGTTTTTTTTAACCGTTCAAAACAAAATGCATTTACATTCGATTTTCTACGGTCCGCTTTGGAGGATGCAACCGGGTGAAATGTTTTTTTGTCAGATCCAGCATCTTGATCTACCTTGGCGTCATAATTTTCCGTGCCGAGCGTCCCATCGGCCATTTTAAATCACAAAAATTTTATCCCAGACATGAAAAATCTTGTTTTAGCACTCTCTTTCCTGACCGGTATCGCACTGGCTTCTCCCTTGAATGCCCAAAGCGCCGCAGACGTGGTGTCGGCCTACTCGGAGGCCATGGGCGGCAAAGCCAACTGGGCAAAGATGAAAAACATGAAGGCCGTGGTCAATGTGAACTTCGGTGGCCAGTTCGAACTGGAAGCCGTGCAACAAGTGGAGGCTCCCAACAAAAGCCGTTTCGACGCCGCCATCCAAGGCAAGACCATCGTCGAGGCCTTCGACGGAAAAACCGCTTGGTCCATCAATCCATTTGAATCGGGCGACAAGGCTGTGCAGAAAACACCGGAGGAGTCGAACGAATCTCTCGAAAACGAATTCCCCGACGCGCTCATGTTCTACAAAGAACGCGGGCACAAGATCGAATTGCTCGGCCAAGAGGACGTTGAAGGCGCCAAGTGCCACAAGATCAAGCTGGTGCATGCCGTCACGGGCGGAGAATCCCACCACTTCATCGATGTGGAAAACCACGCGCTGATCATGACCCGCACTTTCCCCAAAAACGGCCAGATGAAGGGCGCGGTCATCGACAATGTGTACAGCGATTACGCCGAACAGAACGGGCTGATGATCGCCCTCTCCTCGGTGCAAAAAATGAACGGCGAACCGTTCATGACCACCACGGTGAAGAAAGTGGAGTTCAATGTCAAAATCGACAAGAAATTCTTCGATTTCCCCGGTGGGAAGTGATCCTTATCAAAGGAGCTCAAAACAGCGGATCGGCTTTGTGCCGGTCCGCTGTTTTTTTTTAACCCTAAATTGTCATTTGGAAATGTCGTGCCTCCTAATTGTCAGAATCAGGATTTACCACTTGAATTCTTGATTTTTAAAATCCTGTAAATCTTAAAATGCTGATTCTGACAATAACCCCGCAAATCCCGGTTCCGAAAACCCGGCATGCGTTATCTCCCCAAATCATCCGCAATGCCCGCAGGGGCGGGGCTCGCCCCCGCCCTAGGGCTCGCCCCCGCCCTCGTTGATCGCCCCCGCCCTCGCCGCATTCCTTCGCCAAGGCCGCTGATCTATCCCTCCGCCTTTGTCTTTATTCCCGCAC
>JBEIJQ010000247.1:0-2913 GCA_040380145.1 Lewinellaceae bacterium
ACAGGTTTTTCGCTCAGGCCCGCTACCAAAAGCCGCGCTGTCGGGATTTGCTCGAAGGCCGGCTGGGCAGTAAGAATTTCTTACAAGTCGATCTTTGATTTTCGAGGGGCTCGACTGTATTTTATAAACTGTATTTCAAGATTTTACAACCAGCAATCTCTAATGGCGGCCATTAGATATTTTTTCCAATGACGATTCTGGGCTTATTGATCCCATTGCTCAACCGACAGGAGTAAAAATTCGACCTTGACCGGATGCTGCCGCGCCGCGGTGTCCTGTTTGTTTTGGAAAACGCAATTTGTTTGTCATAGCCCGCGAGGACGGCGGCAGCGTTTCCGGCGAAGATCGAAGAAGGGTACTGGCGCCTTCAAGCGCGGGCCCGGATCGGTTGGGCCTTGCTCAAGATCGATTGAATCTTGGGCAGGTTTTTTTTCATAGTTTTGACGTGGAGGACGAGATTTCTTTCGATGGCCGCGGTAGTGATCTCCGATGTTTGGCCGTCGAGATAGGTTTTGAAGCGCACCTCTCCCGATCGGGTGTCCAGTTCGAAGTTGCCGAAAACCATCGATTGGTTGAGGGAGGCCAAGAACAGGGCCATTTCGGAGAACCGCTGTTCGGGAACGGATTCCAGCAAGATGGAATGAACGACCAGGGCCTTTCTTTTTTCGAGGGCTTTCAAGGCACACTCCCAGACCAGTCCTTTGGTTTCGACGATGAAATCGGCCATGGACTCTTCACGGAAGGCCCGATACTCAACCTTGTTTTTGTCCAGATAACGGAGAACGCGTTGCATCAGCATGGTCAAACGTTTTTTTGGAAATAAGGAAGGAAAATGGAGACGAACGGTTGGTGACCGCCTTTGGGGATTCAACAGAGAGGTGGTTGTTCGGCAGATCACTCCCGGTCGTACACGTACAAGCGCAGGTTTTCGATCAGGGTAATCAGTTTATGAGCATAATTGGGGTCGGTAGCGTAACCGGCTTTTTTCAGACCGTGCGCCCATTTTTTGTATTCAGTCCGTTTGAAGCGGAGCAGGTGTTTGTAGCGGTCTTTGCAGAGAAATTTGCTGCGTGCGCGGAAACTGTCCTTGCCCGAACCGAACACCACGAAGAAGTCTTTGTGGGAATCGTCCGTTGCGTTCAAGCAGTGCCCTTTGCCGCATGTTTTGGAGAAACACTTGATCCCGAAGTGGTTGTTGGCCTTGATCGCGAGGCGGCTTTCGCCGGCGTTGCTCTCCAACAGGCCCTGCGCAAGGGTGATCGCCACGGGAATGTTGTATTGGCGGGCCTGTTCGCGGGCCGTTTCCAAATATGTCCGGATATAATCATTGCAGACGCGCATTTTTTCCCGGACGACCGCCGGATCGACGTTGCGGCGCTTGGCATAACCGGGGTCGAGGGCGATGGTGAGGTTGGAAATCTTGGCCGCAGCCTCCTTTTGCTCGGGCGATAGCGCGTTGCTCGTGGCCGTGGCCACATTGGCCAGGTTCATGTCTTCCACATCTGGCGATTCGGCATTGGCCTTTTGGGTTTTGGCGTTGCGTCGGGACGAATGCCGGGCCGGCTTATCGTCACTTTCGCCCAGGTTGACGGGAATCGCATCGGCCAACAGTTCGGGCATGAGCAGGGCCGCCCCCTGTGCTTGCCCTCTTGCATTGGGCAAGAACGCATAATCGAAATCCGTTTTCCACAGAAAAACGCTCAGAGCGGCAAGGGCCAGCGCCGGTTTCCAGCGGGAAAGCAGATAGCGGAAAGCTATTTGGGCGATTTGTTGCAGCATTTTCGGCAACGACGGATCGGGGTGTGGACGTTTGGCTGACATGATTCGATCGTAATTGATTGGTCAATCATTTTGGGTTCGTTTGCTTGTTGAACGCAAACATAAAACAAATTGTTTCCTTTTGGTGGTTTTTTTCTTGAGGTTTTTTCCGAAAGGATTCCGAAAAGCCTTTCAGAGGTGCATTGGGGCTCCTTGGGCCTGATTTTGAGCAGCTGTCGTACTTGTTCTTTTGCGGACATCGGAGGGATGCGACAATCCACGGCGGTGTATATCTTTGCGAAGAGCTGTTGCAGATCGTCTGACATTGGCACATTTCGATACAGAAGCGCCCGGAACCGAGGGCGCTGCCTTAAATTCCGCCTACATGAAGCCCTCCAAACGCGATCCGTCCCCGGCGCCCAAAGGCAAGCCTGCCGCGGCTCCCGCGGCCACCGAGCTGCCCGCGTGGCTTTTCCCCTTTTTTTTGGTCTTGGTTCTTGTCGCATGCTACGCCAAGGCGATCGGTTTCGGTTTCGTGAATTTCGACGACGACGCGCTGATCTACGAAAACCCGATGGTTCGAAACGCCAATTGGCCATTGGTATGGTCGGCACAATGGGGAACGGCCGACTATAAACCGATCACCTATTGGTGTTGGATGGCTTTGTGGAAAATGGGCGGGGGAAGTCCATGGCCGTTTCATCTGCTCAATGTGGTGCTCCACGCGACCAATACGGTGCTGGCATTTGTTCTGCTCCGACGGGTGGTCCGGCAAAACGGCGTGACCGACCGCCTGTCCATTTGGACGGCTTTTTTCACTTCTTTATTGTTCGCCCTGCACCCCTTCCGAGTGGAATCGGTGGCCTGGTCGGTCGAATTGAAGGATGTGCTGTACGGCTGCTTTTATCTTTCCGGTCTGCTGTGTTGCTGGAACGCTTTTTCCGGTGGGAAAAGCCGTGCCGTGTGGTGGGCCTTGGCAGCGCTTTTTTTTCCGCTGTCGGTGCTCTCCAAATCCATGGGCATCACCTATCCGGGCGCGGTGTTCTTGCTGTGGCTGGCCCATAGGGGAGGCGCTGCTCGTCTTTCGGGCGCCTTTTCGGGCTTTGCTTCCAAATCCGCTGCTTGGGCTTTGGCCCTTTTGGGACTCCTCGCCCT
>JBEIJQ010000248.1:0-2870 GCA_040380145.1 Lewinellaceae bacterium
ATATACTTTTTTACTCTTTTTAGCCAAAATAAACCCATTTATTAACCTATAATTAATTTTTTTAACCTCCAATCAATTTTTACCATGAAAAATTTACTCCTTGCGGCATTGGCCGCCCTCGTCGTTTTTGGCAACACCGGTTGCTCGAAAGATCCCGATACCGAGCCAGAACCAGATCCGGAACCGGCGCAGTCGGCCATCATCACAAAGGTTCAACTCCTGAGCTTTCCAGCCTATCAGCCCAATGGCGATGACTGGGACACTTTCAGCAGTTGGCCCGACATTTATTTTAATTTTGAGCCAGGGACAACCTTGAACGGCGATTATTATACGAGCACTTATTACGACGAATGTGCTGCAGGTACGGTGGTCACCTGGAACAATCTATCAATAGCCATGTACAATTTGGCTACGCCTTGGGCTTTCGGCATATACGATTACGATACTCCTACGGATTCCTACATGACTGGTTTCTATTTTAATGTCACTACCGCCCAGAGAACAGACAGACCTCCCTATCTTGAACATATGAACAACGCCGGCCTGACCGTACGACTATACGTCACTTGGTTCGATTGAGATCTTTACGAATCGTCCCCCCCTTTGCCCCGATCCCTTCGCCGGATCGGGGCATTTTTTTTTCTCCCAAGAAAAGCGCGCCCTCTACCGAGCGTTTCGCCAGCGGGCGAATCATCGGGATTTTATTACTTTTGCCTACGCTACACACCCAAACTCTTTAACCACCTTTAACTCCTATGAACCTTTTTTCTTACAAAAAAAACGATTCTGTTCCTGCTTTTCGCTTTGACAACCATAGCGTTGCAGGCACAAAAGGGAACCGTGAAGGGCCGAGTGACCGAGGCGGCCTCCGGCGATGGGCTGATCGAGGCCCTCGTGGCCGCCGGTGAGACCAAAGTGACCACCAACGAAGAAGGTTTCTATGAAATTCGCCTCGTCGAGGGCACCTATGAACTGACCGCTACCTTCATCGGCTTCGATCCGGTGACCAAGAACGTGACCGTTGAAGAGGGCGAAGAGATCATACTCGACTTTGCGCTGGGCGAAAAACCGGGCATCCTCGACCAAGTGACGGTGACCGCCACCAAGTTCGAAAAACCCATCGGCAAGGCCACCGTTTCGCTCGACATCGTGAGGCCGGAGCTGATCGACAACTCCAACGCCACCGCAGTGGACCAGGTGCTCGACAAAGTGCCCGGCGTGAGCATCATCGACGGACAGGCCAACATCCGCGGTGGTTCGGGCTATTCCTACGGCGCCGGCAGCCGCGTGATGCTGCTGATGGACGACATGCCCTTCCTGCAGGGCGATGCGGGCTTCCCCAACTGGCGCGACGTGCCCGTGGAAAACATCAACCAGGTGGAGGTGCTCAAAGGCGCCGCTTCGGCCCTGTACGGCTCCGCGGCCCTCAACGGCATCATCAACATCCGCACGGCCTACGCCGGCTCCGAGCCGGTGACCCGCGCCGCCATGTACGCGACCGTGTACGACAAACCGTCCAACAAGGCCTACGCTTGGTGGGGCGATGCCAGTCCGTTCAACGGCGGCGCCCAGTTTGCCCACCGCCAAAAATTCGGCAATTTCGACCTCGTGCTCGGCGCCAACGTCTTCTACGACAACAGTTTCCGCAAAGACGAATACAACCGCAAGGGCCGTATCAACGGCAACCTCCGCTACCGCTTCTCCGAAAAACTCTCCGTGGGTCTCAACTTTAACGTGAACGGCGGCCCCAGCGGCAGCTTCTTCGTGTGGGGCAACGGGATCAACATCTTGGATCTGCCGCAATTGTTTTCGCCCAATCCGGAGGTCAAGCCCGATTCGTTGGCCTATATTCCTTTGGACGGCACCTCCAACACCAGCAAAACCTTCCGCTACAACATCGATCCCTACGTCACATTTTTCGATCGCTGGGGCGGGCGCCACAAGCTGCAATCCCGCTATTACTACATCGACAACCAAAACACCAACAACCAAGCCAACCAGTCTTCGCTGGTGTACGGCGAATACCAGTACCAGCGCAAGTTTGCCGAGCTGGCCGATCTCGTGTTGGTGGCCGGGGCCGTGGGGACCTACTCCTACTCCAACTCCCAACTGTTCGGCAACGCCGAATACACGGTAAGCAACGCCGCCGCGTATCTGCAGCTCGACAAGGATTTCGGCGACCAGTTGACCGTTTCCGTGGGCGTGCGCTACGAGCACAACACGATCAACAGCCCCGACTCGGTGATCAATCCCGGGAATTTCATCCAGCCCAACCCCTTCCTGATCTACAATCCCGAGCCGCGTTCCCGCGAGGGCAAGCCGGTGTTCCGAGTGGGTCTGAACTACCAGCCCGCCGAATACACCTACATCCGCGCTTCGTGGGGCCAGGGCTACCGCTTCCCCACCATCGCCGAACGCTATGTGGCCACCCGCATCGGCGGCGCTCTGTCTATCCTGCCCAACCCCTCTCTGCAGTCCGAAACGGGCTGGTCGGCCGAACTGGGCCTCAAGCAGGGCTTCAAGATCTCCAAGTGGATGGGCTATGTGGACGCCGCCCTGTTCTGGACCGAATACCAGAACATGATGGAGTTCAACTTCGCCGGTACGAGCCTGCTCGACTTCGGTTTCATGTCGCAAAACATCGGCAACACCCGCATCCGCGGTTTCGAGGTCAGCGTGCTGGGCTCGGGCGAGATCTTCGGCGCCAAGACCAATGTGATCGGCGGCTACACCTTCCTCGATCCCCAGTTCCAAGACTGGCAGGACGGCGGCAAGCAGGACAGCTTGTCCTCCGCCAACTTCAATTTCCTGAAGTACCGCAGCCGCCATTCCGCCAAGCTCGACATCGAAACCTTCGTCGGCAAGTTTTC
>JBEIJQ010000249.1:0-2819 GCA_040380145.1 Lewinellaceae bacterium
CGTGGGCTTGATCAAACAGATGGCATCGTCTTCGATGCTGGTCTGCGTTCCGTCTTCGTTGATCTGTGGCTGCCAGCCGCCGGGGCGATTGGTGAGGAAATAGCGGACGTGGTCTTTGTGTCGGCGGATCACTGCACGAATGCTGTCGTCGGAGTACGCAAAGGAATCGAGCTTGACATTGTCGATCCCAGTGTAGTAGTACACTTTATCGTCTTTGCCCAACAGGAGGGTGAGCACCGTTTGCGCCTCGGTTTTTTTCTCGGTGTCATTCTTTTCTCGGTCTTTCGGCAAGTCGACAGTCATCGAGGTGGGTCGGGCCAACGTGGTGGTGAGCATGAAGAACGTGATGAGCAGGAAGCCCAAGTCCACCATCGGCGTGAAGTCGATGCGGGTGGACATTTTTTTTTGACCTGACCTTCCCGCCTTTTTTAGAGCCTTTGTCGGCTGCTTGCATTTCTGCCATGGCTGCTGCTTTTTTGAATGGTTAGACCATTGGGTTTTCTCGGATGTGGAGGGGTCGTCGTCGGATTATTCGTTCGGAGCGACTTCCAGATCGGTGATCAGGTTGAACTTGAGGATATCCTGGGCCTTGAGTGTATTGATGACCTGTTGCACCTTGGGATACTTGGCGTTGTTGTCGCCCTTGATGATGATATAAGGCGAAAGCCCCAATTGGGCATAGGCGAAACGGCCGTGGTAGATCCAGTTGCCCAGTTCGTTTTTGGCGGTGTCGCAGGGGATGCCTCCGAACTTCATCATCTCGTTGTCCCGCTCGCTCGGATCCAGGTCGAGCAGACCTTTCAGAGCTTCGGCGGGAGCGCCAAAAGTGGTTCCGTTGACCCCAAAAGCGTCCAATTCTTCCTCGGTCATATTGAGGGAATAGGTGGAATTGAGGCGTCTCATCAGTTCTTTGCGGGCCGCTTGGTTGTCGGCCAGGAAAAACACCCGTCCTTCCGGATCCACAGAGATGGTGATGATATTGCTCGTGGGCACTTCGGTTTCAGACACAGAGCCCGGCGTATCGACCGTGACCGTCTCTGAGGGCCGCATCTTGGCGGTGAGCATGAAGAAGGTCAGGAGGAGGAACGCCACGTCCGTCATGGCCGTCATGTCCACCAACGGCGTGCTGCGATGTACTTTTACCTTGGGCATGGCAAATTATTGAAAAATGAGGTATGTTCGGCTGACCGTATGCACCGGATCCGCCCATGGGGCGGCCATGGGATACGGTGGTTGCCCAAGAGTATCAATGGCGCGACGCGAAGGTCTGCGTGAGGCTGAAGCCGGCCTCGTCGATGCGGTAGGTCATCGAGTCGATGCGTCCCGTGAAGTAGTTGTAGGCGATGATGGCCAAGGCGGAGGTCAAGATACCGATGAACGTGTTGATCAGGGCCTCGGAGATACCGGTGGCGAGTGCGGTGGGGTCGGGCGAACCGGAGGTGGCCAGCGCCTTAAAGGAGCGGATCATCCCCAACACCGTTCCGAGAAGACCCAACAGCGTGGCGATCGAGGCGAGTGTGGCCAAGATGTTCAAATTGCGCTCCAGCATGGGCATTTCCAGCGTGGTCGCTTCTTCGACCTCCTTTTGAATGGCGAGCACTTTTTGGTCGCGCGACATGCTGGTGTCCTTGTCCATTTGCTCGTAGCGGACCAATCCCGCACGCACCACATTGGCCACGGAACCCTTTTGAATGTCGCATGCGGCGATGGCCTCTTGGATCTGGTTACTGTCCAGCAAGTATTTCACATTGCGCACGAAATCGTCCACACTGCCCGAGCCGCCGGCTTGGAACAGGGTGATGAAGCGTTCGATCACAAAGGTGATGACCGTCAGGAATCCAGTGATCAGGAACGGCACGATGATACCGCCCATATAGATGAGTCCGAGGTAACCTTTGAAGCCATCGATCGGCTCGTGCTTTCCTTCTTTCAAAAGGTCTGGGTTGAAGTTGGCGTCGTTGCCCAGCACGAATTTGTAGATCAACCAAGAAACCCCGAAAAGCACGGGAATGATGATCGTCGGAAAGTTGGCCGAAATGCTATTCGCTTGGCTTTTTGCAGCGCTCATGAGGATAGTGTTTGATGAAGGTTAAAAATGAAGGGTTTTGAAATGTGGTTTTGCGTAGCCCCCACAAACAAGCACCGTGTCATATCCGTACAGATGCAGCTCGGATCTTTTTTGGTGGGGCGTGCGCGATTTTTTTTTAAAAAAAAGAAAAATAAATTTTTGACAATCAAGAAAAACAAAACGTGTGTTTTTTGGAAGAGTTCGAAAAGAAACTTTTGAACGGCCCTAAATCGAAAACGCCAAACAACGCGTCCTTCCGAAAAACGGCGTGAAAATACAAAAATCTTGGTCTTCCAAGCTCCGAAATTATTTTTTCGCCGCTGCACCCCTAGTCCAAACGCCCTTCCGTTGCGGCTCGGATCTATCGATTTTCCCCAAAGATCCTCCTCCGGGGCCCGTCTTTTGCGCTTCGCCCAAGCAGCGTTCATTTTTTGTTTTTCCCAAAAAACAAATATCTTTTTGTTTTTCAGCATTTTTCGAATCACCCTTGCCTCTTTTTGCTCGTTGTGGGGGGGCATCGCCCATTCTGGGTTTATATTTGTGCCCGTCGCAAGACAAAATCCAGTCGTTCACCGCACGGGCGGACGCCCGCCACAACTCCTTTTGATCTATGACCCATCTGGCCCCCTACCTCGAATCCAATCGCCAACGTTTCTTGGACGAACTGTTCGAACTGCTCCGCATGCCCTCGATCAGCGCCGATCCGCAGTACGCCGAGCACACCAACCGTGCCGCCCGATTCATACACGAC
>JBEIJQ010000250.1:0-2803 GCA_040380145.1 Lewinellaceae bacterium
GATCAGGTAGGCCGCCACACAACCCATCTGGAGGTACAGACCGACTTTGGTGGCTCCCGTGCCCGCCATCCCGTTGAAATAAATGGAGGAGACAGAGTACAGCGCCAGGGCGACCATCAGGATCCAAGCCAAATCGTTGGCCTCCGCGATGACCGTACCCATGTCGGTACCGAGCAAAAATAGAGACACCTGCTGCGGCGTGTCAGCGCCCGGCAGTTCGATCTTGAACAACATCGGCAGGTAAATGGTCAGCAAAGCCAAGCCGATCGAAAGCAAAAAACTCAGCAGCGCAATTTTTCGCAAAGCGGGCATCACGTGTTCACGGTCATTCTGTCCGATCAGGCGGCTCACGATGGTATTGGTGGCCGAATTGAGCCCCCAGCTTGGGATCATCAGGATCAGATAGGCGGCGCGCAAAACGCTCGAAACGGCCAGGGCCGGTGGCTCCAGACTTCCCACCGCCGAGAAGAAAACAAACCAGCTGCCCAGGCCCACCGCCGCCTGCAACACGATGGGAACCGACAATTTGAACTGTTCGATGATCACGTGCAGCTCCATCCGCAGGAGTTGGATCGGTGTCAGTCGGACGCTTTTTTCCATTTCGGGCAGCGCGCCATCCTCGGCAACCGTGGGTTCTGCGCCGACCGCGCCGACAGGTTTTCCCCAAAAACCGTAGGCCCGCAGCTTGTGCCGGTCAAAGAACATGTACCCCAGAAATATTATACTGGCAAAAGCCTCCGCAAGGGTGCTCGCCAGACCAGAACCGGCCATGCCCATCGCGGGCATGCCCAAACGTCCCCACACAAGACCGTAGTTCAACAAGATGTTCACGATCAACAGGGCGACCGCATTGTAAATCACCGCGGTGGTGCGTTCGACGCCGGTGTACAGCGCGAGAACCGCCACGCCGAAATAACTGAAGAAAACCCCGTATATGCGGTAGTCCAAAAAAGCCATGCAGCTTTGGTATACCGCTTCGTCCTTGGTCATTTGGCGGAAGAACCATGGAGCAAACAGCTTGACCAAAACAAAGAAAAACACCGACAAGACGGCCAAAAAGGCAAACATGCCGTACGTGACCTTACCGATCTCGAACTCCCTTCGCTGTCCGACCAAGCGGGCGATCATGATCTGCCCGCCCTTGGAGAAACCGTATCCGATGGATGTGATGATCAGGTAAAAAACCCCAACGTAACCAATCGCTCCGGTCTCCGTTTCGCCGATCCGACCCAGAAAAAATTGGTCTGTCAGCGCTATGATATTCTGTACGGCCGACCCTACGATGATCGGAGCGGCCAGTTGCAGGATGTACTTGTACGTGATCTTGGGCTGCATTGCGACAAAGATAGGCAACTCCGCTCAATCCTCCCAAACATCGTCGGCCCTTTGCCGGGTATTGGGGGCTGGCGAACCCTGACGATGGATGTTGCGCTTGGAAAGCACCGCGCGCCAATTGTCGTTGCTGCGCTCGTTGCGGGCCGTGGAGTGCAGCAGCTGGAAATTCCCGTTGGTGAGGGTGGGATTGTAAAACACGAAATCCACGTTGTTCTGGGCTCCCTCCTCCTCGATCTGCAGGTAGGTCCAGATCTCGTACGGGTACACGTCGGGATCGTTTTCGCGGAGCACCACGTCGTCGGGCTTCCCATAGCGCAGATACACATAGCCGCGATCAGACATCAGACCGCCCCGGCCGCCGAAGCGGAAACGCTGATCGACATATCGTGCCAACTCAGCATGGTCGCGATAGGCCACATAAGGATTCAGGGGGCTGTTTTTGACCCAATAAGACAACAAAAACTGTTTTTGCGCGATCGGATCTTTTTCTTCCAACAAAGCGGCCACCTGCTTGCTCCGATAGTCGCGCAGCAATGGCTCCAACGCCCGCAGACCGAAGGCCGCGTCGGCATCGGAAAGCGTGTCCACAAAAGTGCCGCGCAGGGTCATCCGGTCGAAAGGATCCAACGCGGCGTCCAAGACCGGGTTGCTCCGCTGAAACGCCACGGCCCTCCGTTGGACGACCTGCCGGTCGGGGGACATCAGTTCGACCACCAAGCGGTAATTGCCCGAGGGCAGCTTGTTCAACGGCAGTTTGAGCAAAACTGGCTGTACCGGGCCGGCGGCGAATTTTTTGAACAGCACCATTCCCGCTTCCGGCACACCGGGTCTTTCCTGTGCCTCGATCGCGCAGCGCACCAAGAATTGCGCGCCGAACGGCTCGGTCCGATAGGCTTCGAAAAAAAAGGACAAAACGCTGTCCGCCTTTCCATAAAAAGAGTGGACCTGCGGCAGCATCAACAGACCGTGCTTGTAAAACTGCCCCAAGGTGCTGTCGGTGCGCGGCACGGCCTGCCAGAGCAGCTCTATGTCGGACAGTCCGGGAACATCTCCTGCCGATTCGATCGAAAGGGAGTCGCGGAAATAGAAGACATTGTTGCTGCGCAGCAGATCGCGGGCCTCCACTTCTACCAGATAGCGCCCGTGAGGCAACTGGAAGCGGCGTTGGTCGAGCAGATCGGCGGATTGGCGGGGATTGTCGAGCAGCGGGCTGCCCAGTTGCCAATCGTCCCGGCGCACGGGCACCCCGTTTTGGCTCACCGTGACCCGTACTTCGAGATAGGATTGCCAATGCAGGCTGTCGGCGGTCTTTTCTTTTTCCAGGCTTTTGCCGGAAAAATACAGGTACACCTCCCAATAGGCCGCGTTGGGGTCGGCGGAGCGGAACGCCGCCCAATCCACCTCCGCGTCCAAGCCGAAAAGCGGGACGGCGAGAACGGACATCGCCAAACAGGCCAAGACTCTGGAC
>JBEIJQ010000251.1:0-2766 GCA_040380145.1 Lewinellaceae bacterium
AATTCTTACTGCCCAGCCGGCCTTCGAGAAAATCCCGACAGCGCGGCTTTTGGTAGCGGGCCTGAGCGAAAAACCTGTTGGATGATTTGCGGCAAACGAGGTCGATCCAAGGCCGAAACGCCGCCCCACAAATAGAGTTTTTTTCGCGCCCGCGAACAAAAGACTCGCGCTGGAGCCGGATTTAATCGGGATTTACTTTGGTTACTTTTACTTTTTTTCAACAAAAAGAAAAAGTAAGCCCAACAAGGAACAAATCACCTTGCGAATTGCCCAAACGCTACCGCTGAAAAAGTCTAATAAAGTCCCAAATTGGGCAGATCAAAGAAGTCTAATGACAATTTTGGGATCAACCGACGCGGTGTCCTTGATCAGAGGGGAATTGGGCGAACTGGGCGAAGAAGCGCGCACAAGGGGCGTTTCACTGTCCTTGCACGCCCCGGAAAGCGCCGTGGCGGCCACCGACCCCAAAATGCTCCGCTGCATCTTGCGCGGACTGCTTTGGAACGCCCTGCACAACATTCCTTCCGGTGGCGGAGCGATCGTTTCGCTGACGACGGGGGCCGTTACGGGCACCGTGCGCTTTTAGGTCAGGGAGAGCGGCCTTCGGGCTTCCGATTCGACCGCGCGGGAAACCGAAGCCGGCCACTCGCTGGTCGAGTCGTTTTTGGCGAGCCATTCGGCCACCCTGCACTCGGAAAAAGATCCGGACAGAGGCACGACGAGGTGGTTCGAACTTCCGTTGCTCAGCGGGCAATGACGCGGGCGTTGATCCAGGCCGCTTCCACCGATGCGCGATAAGAGAAACCGAGCGGCAACGTCAGGTCTCCGATCTTGAGCAATTCACTGCCAACGCTCTCGACCAAGCCGATGTTCACCAAAAAAGATCGGTGGCAACGGGCGAAGCGTCCACCGTCCAATTGTTCTTGCAGACGGGCCAAACTGACGAGGGCAACTACATCCCGGCCGTCGGCCAAATGCAGGTGGGCGTAATTCTGCATCGCCTCTACATATAGTATGTCGCCCACCGCAATCCGGTGCGTTTCATCGCCGATCTTCAAAAAAACATGCGCCCCGGACTGCTCGGCAAGGGCGGCATCGGGTGCCGAACAAGCGGTAACGGCCCTGTCCAAGGCCTTCACAAACCGATCGAAGGTGAACGGCTTGACCAAGTAATCCACTACGCCGAGCTCGAACCCTTCCACGGCGTGCTGCAGCGCATTCGTCTGCAGAATGACCTTGGGCAGGCGCGGCAGGCTTTTGAGCAAGTTGATGCCCGTGAGATCGGGCAGGTAAATGTCCAGCACCAAGATGTCCACCCGGCCCTCGCGGAGCACACGGAGCCCTTCTTTGGCCGAACCGGCCAAGCCCACCAGCTGCACATCGGGCACGAACCCCATCCAGTCCTTCAGCAACAGTTGCTGCACGGGATCGTCCTCGATGATATAGACTTGGTGGAGGGGCTTCATTTTTTATTTTTTGAAATATTTTTTGAAAAAAAGAAAAAATAAATAAATAAAGCATTTTTTGCCCAAAAAAATAAAAAAGAGCAATTTGGGTGTGCGTGGGCCGAACCGAAAAAGGGCAAAGGCGAAAAAACGGACAACTGCCTCCACGAGGCCGGCGCATCGGTCTGGGCGGGCCTTTGACCTCCCATACATGTAAGTTTTTTTGGTAACTTTGCCGCCCGACCACGGCCCGAACGGGCTTTTTCCCAAAAAAACAAGTGGCCCAACAAAAATCATGTATCGTTCCCATACCTGCGGCGAGCTGCGCCCGGAGCACATCGGCCAAACCGTCACCCTGTCGGGCTGGCTGGCCAAAAGCCGCGACCTTGGCACCATCCTTTTCGCCGACCTGCGCGACCGCTACGGCATCACCCAGCTGTATTTCGACGAGGGCATCGACGCGGCCCTGTACGAACAGGCCAAGCGCCTCGGCCGTGAGTTCGTGCTCCAGATCTCGGGCGATGTGCGCGAGCGTGAAAGCAAGAACCCCAAGCTGCCCACCGGCGACGTGGAAGTGGTGGTGCGCGCCCTAACCGTGCTCAACGAGTCCAAGACGCCGCCCTTTACCGTGGCCGACGAAACCGACGGCGGCGACGACCTGCGCATGAAGTACCGCTATCTCGACCTGCGCCGCGGGCCGGTTCAGCGCAACCTGTTCTTCCGCAGCCAAGTGGCCATCGAAACGCGCAAGTACCTCTCCGCCCAGGATTTTGTGGAGGTGGAAACACCCGTGCTCATCAAGAGCACCCCCGAGGGTGCCCGCGATTTCGTGGTGCCCAGCCGCCTCAATCGCGGACAGTTTTACGCCCTGCCGCAATCGCCCCAGACCTTCAAGCAATTGCTGATGGTGAGCGGTTTCGACAAGTACTTCCAGATCGTGAAGTGCTTCCGCGACGAAGACCTGCGCGCCGACCGCCAGCCGGAGTTCACGCAGATCGACTGCGAAATGTCGTTCGTGCACCAAGAAGACATCATCCGGACCTTCGAAGGACTGGCCAAACACCTGTTCCAAACCTGCATCGGCATCGAACTGCCCGATTTCCCGCGCATGCGCTACGACGAGGCCATGGCCCGTTACGGCTCCGACAAGCCCGACCTGCGCTTCGGCATGGCGTTCGAAGAACTCAACGACCTCGCCCAAGGGCGCGGTTTCCCGGTCTTCGACGCGGCCGAACTGGTGGCGGGCATCTGTGCGCCCGGTTGCGCGTCGTACAGCCGCAAACAGCTCGACGAGCTGACCGAATGGGTCAAGCGCCCGCAG
>JBEIJQ010000252.1:0-2754 GCA_040380145.1 Lewinellaceae bacterium
CACATAGGCAAAGTCAGGTGAATAGCTCTTGCCGCCGGCCACGGGGATTTTGATGGAATTTTTGGGGATTTTCGTGAAAACCACCACCTCCGTTATGTTGGCCTGGATGTTCAGTCTTTCCAGATCGGAATCGTAATACAGTTCGTCGAAGAAAAACGACGGGGCGACCTCGCCGTCCGAAAACAAAATGCCCACATCCGAAGCGGAGATCTCCGCGCGGACATGGCCGTGCTCGTCGGTCAACTTGGTCGGATGGATGCGGTTGGAAACCTTGTTGTACTCGATGCTGAACCGGTCAATGGCATTGGCCATCAGGTATTGGTCGAAATTCTGTTTGATGACCCGAAGCGTCGTCTGGTTCAGGTATTGGTTCATATCAGTGCCGGACTCCACGATCGCTTGGTGCAGCGTCTTGATGTTGATGTTCAGCAACTGGGAAAGGGCTTTCAGGAAGCCGCTGTATTTCATGGTCGAAAGAACGGCGGTCTTGCGGTTGTAAACCGACTCGGGCTCGGTCAGCACGGCCTTGCCGTCTTTGATCTCGACTTTGGAAGCCCGCTCGTTGATGCCCTCCGGAGTGAAACGGTCAGCCCTGGCCACCAGAAAGTCCCTGAACAGGTTTTTGAAGCCCGCTTCGCGCTCGAAGCGGTATTCCAAGACCACTTTTTCGTTGAGTTTTTCCCACAGGTCTTTGAGCTCGTCGTATTTGGATGTCCGGACGGTGATTTTCTTTTTCGGGTCCGTGGCCTTGCGCACTTTGTTGGAATGGACGCCTTCGAAAATCAACGGATAATGCTGTTTGACGAAATCAAATCCACCGGGCTCGAACACATTGGTGCGGGTGATGGCGTTTTGGGCGTCCAGCACTTCCAACAAAGCGTCTTCACGGGTATCGTACAGTTCACAGATCTTTTTGATCATCAGATCGGTCAGTTTGTCCGGAATCTGTTCGATGGAAATGGCACCGGATTTTTGGTTGATCTCGCTCACCAGCTTGTCCACAAAATCGCTCTCGGTGAAATCCACGAAATAGTGGAGGTAAAACTGTTCGTCCTTGACGCGGTGGCCGAACTCGTTCACCGGCAAACGCAGCCCGCGGCCCACCTCCTGCAATTTCGAGATCTCGCTGCCGCTGCTGCGGAGCTTGCAGATCTGAAACACGTTGGGATTGTCCCATCCTTCGCGGAGCGTCCACTTGGAAAAAATGAAACGCCGCGGGTTTTGGAGGTCCAGCATGGCCTGCTTGTCGTGCAGGATTTCGTTGATCTCTTTTTTCGATGGCCTCGTCCTTTTCGGTGTTGTCCTTGGAAAAGTAGCCCCCGTGGACGGCCGAGAGGTCGGCCAGCGTTTTTTCCAGATAGGCCCTGTAAAAAGGATCCTGTTCGGTCGCCAGCAATGCCGCGGCCTCGGCCCGGATGCACTGCTCCACCGTTTGGCGGAGATACCCGTCCTTGTTTCTGTACTCCTCGATGTTGTCGATGAAAAACAGCGTCAACGGTTTGATCTTCACCGCCCGGCCCAGCAGCGCCCTTTCGAGCTCGAAATGGTGCTTGACCGCCTTTTGCATCATGGTTTCCTGCATCTTGACGGCGTACGAATACGGGTTGATCTTGTCGCCCTTTTTCAGTTCCAAGCCGTTGGACAGCACCACGGTGCTCTTGTTGAGGTTTTCGACCGAAAGTCCGTTCATTTCGGGATGGACCCGCACGAGGCTGTCTTTTTTGCCGACGGACACGGTGCCGCGCCGGTCGTTTTCGATCCATTCGAATGTGGCTTCCGTGCCGTCCGAATCCACGAACCGCACGAGCGCGTTGCGGCCGGTGTCGAACTCCGTGATGTGCCCCACGATGCCCTTCACCAGGTTTTGGTTGAAGGAATCCACGGCGGTCAGCTGGTACACCAGATTGTGGTAGTCCTTGACCTTTGTCTTGTCGGTTTTTCCCGTCAGAAAATTCTTTTGCTCCACTTCTTTGTCGGGAAAGGTGGCCCCGTAGCGCAGAACGAACTGGGGCCTCATCCGCTGGATGTTCTCCCAGGTCTTGTTGCCCTGCCCGAACTTGTGGGGCTCGTCCACGATCACCCACGGCCGAATGGCCGCCAAGGCGTCGAACGGTACGGTGTGCCGGTCGAAAAGCCCCGTGTCGAAACTCCTTTGCATGGTTTCGGAGTTGATCATGCCGGCGTTGATCACCATCACCTGGATGCTGTTTTTTTCAAAGTTGCCGGCATGGACGAACGCGGTCACGGCGGGCGGCACAAAGGCCTTCTTGCTCTTGTTCTTTTTCTGGCTCTCCACGACGTGCAGGTGGAGCGCCTTGCCGTACTGCTCCTTGAAATGCTCCCGGCTGCTGTCGGACCTCAAAAAATCGATCGTTCCCGCTTTGATGGACAAAGTGGGCACCACCACCACGAACTTGAAGATGCCGAAACGCTTGTTGAGTTCGAAGATGGTTTTGGCATAGGTGTAGGTCTTGCCCGTGCCGGTCTCCATCATGATGTCGATGATGTTGCTGCGGGGATCCGCTTTTTCGCCGATCCGGTTGCCTTCCAAGACGGCCGCGAGGCTTTGGGCGTACTGCCCGAAAGGCAGGATGCCGTGCTCGTAGGTGTTGCCGATTTTTTCGGGACGGTTGAAGATCGGATTGACGAAGTTCTTTTCCACTTCCGAGATCGGATGTGGCTGCAACTGCTCGAACACCGCCAAGGTGCTCTTGACCGCCTTTTCCTGGTGCGGCAGGTTTTTTTCGAAATGGA
>JBEIJQ010000253.1:0-2745 GCA_040380145.1 Lewinellaceae bacterium
CCTACCGTTGCAGATACACCATCAGCACGCTGATGTCGGCGGGGTTCACGCCGCTGATCCGCGCCGCTTGTCCGAGGGTTCGCGGCTTGATGCGCGAGAGTTTTTCGCGGGCCTCGTGGCTGAGCGCGGGCAGGGCGCCGTAATCGAAGTCTTCTTTCAGAAAGACTTCTTCCATGCGTTGGAAGCGGTCGGCCTGCTCCTGTTCCCGTTGGATGTAGTGCTCGTATTTCATCTGCGTTTCGGCCAGTTCGATGGATTCCGGGTCGAAGCGCGCGAGGAATTCCCCCAGCGGCCCCCAGGCGGCGGCCAGTTCGCGGAGCGAGAGGTGGGGCCGCATCAGCAGGGCGTGCAGTTTGGCTTTTTGGGCCACGGTGGCCGAGCCGATGCGTTCCAGGAAAGGATTTACGGCATCGGGCGAAACGCCGGTCTCGCGGACGAAGCGTTCGATCGCGTCCACGGCCTCCGTTTTTTCGCGCACCCGGGCCATGCGGCCCGACACGTCCATGCCGAGTTTTTCGGCCAAGGGCGTGAGGCGGAGGTCGGCGTTGTCCTGCCGCAGCAGGATGCGGTATTCGGCGCGGGAGGTGAACATCCGATAAGGCTCCTCGGTGCCCTTGTTGACCAGGTCGTCGATCAGCACGCCGATGTAGGCCTCGGAGCGGCCCAGCACGAACGGCTCCCGATCGTGTATGGCCAAGTGGGCGTTGATGCCGGCGATCAGCCCTTGGCAGCCGGCTTCCTCGTAGCCCGTGGTGCCGTTGATCTGTCCGGCGAAAAACAGGTTTTTGACCAGCCGCGTTTCCAGCGAAGGGGCCAACTGGGTGGGCGGGAAATAATCGTATTCGATGGCATAGCCAGGGCGGAACATCCGCACGTTGGCAAAGCCCGGGATCTGGCGCAGGGCCTCGTACTGCACGTCCTCGGGCAGCGAACTGCTGAAGCCGTTGACATAGACTTCCACGGTTTGCCAGCCCTCCGGTTCCACGAACAACTGGTGGCGCTCCTTGTCGGCGAAGCGGTTGATCTTGTCCTCGATAGACGGGCAATACCGCGGCCCGAGGCCTTGGATACGGCCCGTGAACATGGGCGATTTCTCGAAGCCCGTCTGCAGCACGCGGTGCACTTTTTCGTTGGTGTACGCGACATGGCAGGGGAGTTGCCGCTCGGGCAGGGGCGTTTCGGTGTAGGAAAAGCGTCCCGGGGTTTCGTCGCCCTCCTGCACCTCCATCGCGGAATAGTCCAGCGAGCGGCCGTCCACGCGGGGCGGCGTGCCCGTTTTCATGCGCCCGGACTCGAAACCGAGCTGTTGGAGCTGCTCGGTGATGCCCGTGGCGCGCGCTTCCCCGGCCCTTCCCCCGCCGAAGTTTTTCTCGCCGATGTGGATGATGCCGTTCAAAAAGGTGCCGTTGGTCAGCACCACGGCCTTGGAGGGGATCTCGATGCCGAGGCCCGTCCGCACGCCTTGCACGCGTCCGTCCTTGACCACGAGACCCACCACCGTTTCCTGCCAAAAATCGATCAGGGGGTGGGCTTCCAGCATCAGCCGCCACTTTTCGGCGAAGCGCATCCGGTCGCTCTGCGCGCGCGGGCTCCACATCGCCGGCCCCTTGGATCGGTTGAGCATGCGGAACTGCACCATCGTATGGTCGGTCACGATGCCGCTGTAGCCGCCGAGCGCGTCGATTTCGCGCACGATCTGCCCTTTCGCCACCCCGCCCATCGCCGGGTTGCACGACATCTTGCCGATCACCTCCATGTTCATGGTGACCAGCATCACCTTGCTGCCCAGATTGGCTGCCGCAACGGCCGCCTCACACCCGGCATGGCCGGCTCCTACCACAATGACATCGTACTGGGGAAACATATCGGCGAATGGTTCTTGGTTTGTTTTTTTATAAAAAATTTTGCAAACAAATAGTTTTCTTTTTTTCGAAAAAAAGAAAATTTGCTTCGAGGAAAAAAGTCGGATTGGGAGGACTTTTTTAAAAACAGGCCCAAACATACACCGATCGCCCCTTTTTTTTCGCCTTCTTTTTTTCTCAGAAAAAAAGAGAAAAAGGACTGCGGCGTTTTTTTTGATGCACCTTCTTGCCCCAAATTGATGCCGTCTGTTCGTGCTTTTGAGGGCCGAAAGAAAAAGCAAAAGGCCGCCCAGCGTTTGGGCAGATTTTCTCGTTTGGGTACAATGTTCTAATTTTGACCGTTTTCTCCATATAAGCCAACCGTTTTCTATGCCAACCATTTCGAACAAACTCCGTCTATTTATTGCCCTTTTGCTGCTCGTGGCCTCTGCGCCGCTGGCCCGCGCCTCGCATGTGCTGGGCGCCGAACTCACCTATCGCTGCCTCAACCAGGGCGTGTACGAGTTCACCGTCCGCTACTACCGCGACTGTTCCGGTATCACGGCGCCGAACACCTTGTCATTGACCGTTGCCTCGGCGCTGTGCAACACCAACATGACGCTCACTTTGACGCAGGACACGATGTATGCCCTGCCCACGCTTTGTCAGGGCGTGCCCACCAACTGCAACGGCGGACAGGCGCCCGGCGTGATGCTGCACATCTACCGCGGCACGACCGCCCTCACGATGCCCTGCGGCGACTGGGTGGCCAGTTACACGGAATGTTGCCGCTCCACGCTGGTCACCAATCTGACCAATGCGGCCAGCGCCGACCTGTACCTCGAGGCGCGGCTCAATACCCAAAACCAGCAGTGCAACCGCTCGGCGGTCTTTGCCCAGAACC
>JBEIJQ010000254.1:0-2690 GCA_040380145.1 Lewinellaceae bacterium
GGCCATTAGAAATTTTTCCCAATGACAATTTTGGGTTTATGCCGTAGCCGCTCGAGGAGGGAATCTACATCGTGGCCGGCGGCCCGGAACCGTTTTTCGTTTTCCAGCAATGTTTGCAGGGACTGCAGCGGCGAGCGCAGGTCGTGCGCTACGACCGAAAACAATCGTTATTTGGCATAATCGGCATCGGCAAGGGCCAGGGCTTGTGCGCGCAGTTGCCGGCTCACCCGGGTCCGATCGAGGAGGAATAGCAACAGCAGCGCGATCAGTAGGACGATGGCCGCGGCAACGGCCGACATCAGGCTGCTCCGGTTGCTCCGCTCGTGGATCTCGTGGTTGAGGGCTTCCATCTCGCGCGCTTTGGCGAGATCTTGCTGCTTGGATTCTAATTCTTTGATCTTGCGTGTATTGGTTACTTTTTTCAGGGAGTCTTTGAGCCGATCGGCCTCTTGTGCCGTGCGGTAGGTCTCTTCGGATCGGCCGAGCGCGAAAAGCGACCGCGATCGGATGGCGAGGGCTTGTTGCACGACCGCCACGTCGCGGCATAGCCTCGAACACCGGCTTATCTCGTCGGTCAGGGAGATGGCTTGGGCGTGCTGGCCTGTTTCTTCGCCGAACGCCGCGTACGGGAGCAATACTGCCGCCCGGATACCATCCCCGCAGGCATCCCGGCTGCTTTCGTCCGCTCGGGCGAACAGGCGGCGTGCCTCTTCCGCTTGTCCGAGTCGGAAACGGCCGGCGGCCAGGGCACTCCACAAGAGCGGCTTTTCACGGGAAAACCCGTTTTCGTCCGCCACCGCAATGGCTTGATCGAAAATTTTGACGGCTCGTCCAAAATTCCCTGTGCGGTGAAGGTTTTGTCCCAACCCATACAGTATTCGGCAACGGAGCCGCTGAAAGGCCCGATCGCCCGGATGTCCGTCCAATAGAAGGAGGGCTTTTTGTCCGTAATCGGTCGCTCTGGAGAGATCCGACATCGCCCGGTATAGCTCGGCGTAACCCTACAGAACATCCACGCGCAGCCATGCGGCAGATTTTCCCGACAGTTTTTCTTCTGCTGTTTGCAAAAAAACAAGCGCCGAGTCCAGTGCGAAGGCCCGCAGGTGTTGCCGGGCGATGGCCGAAGAGGCACGGGCGGAAATGTCCCAAAAACCGTTCGCATCCGCCTCCGTCATAGCCTCCCGCAACCATTCAACGGCACTGGCGGCGCCCGAAAAATCGGGTCCGATCGTTGGCAGGAGGCCTCTCTGCAACTTTTCCAACGCGCTTTTGTACAGTGGGCCCCGTGGATGCTCAAAACCTGCGAACCGGACAAAAAACGGCCCCGCATCCTCGCATCCCGCATTGAGGCGATCGTTCAGTTCTTCCTCTGCGAGCACCGATGGCTCCTCGGCGGGGCCTTGGCCGTACAGGTCCTTTCCCTTGCCCGGCAATGGGAAGAGAAAAAAGAAAACGGCGGCCAATCGAAGCAGTTGAGGGCGTAAATCGAGGAAGGAGAACGATCGGGAATTTTTTTTCGAAAAACTTCTCCAAAGAAAAGAAAAGCCTGGCCGATCGGGAAATTTTTTTCGGATTCTCCAACTGCTTCACCGAGCGTCCCGAACAGAACAGCCAGCCCGGGCGATAATTTTATGGCAAACGGGATCGCCTTTTCAGGAATGTTCTTTGCCGGGGCCAAAGGCGAAATTTTTTCCTAAAAAAGGCATGTTCGACAATTTTTATTTTCCCGAGTGTCATCGTGGCCGAATTTAAGAAAAAACCAAACGATTTTTCAAAAAAAAATTGGGGATTTGGCGACCCGTACGGTGCATTTTGGAAATCTTTGCTACATTTGCAAGGTTAAGTCGGTTCCTTTGACTTGGCGCTGCCGTCTTCCCTGCGGCTTTGTCTGAACGCCTAAACTTGATTTTGCACCACTTGAGAACGCACCGAACGACCTTTTCCATCGATTTTTTTGGGAAAAAAGATGGAAAACCCTGCCGCACCGATACCTCCACGACCTGCACACGGAACGACTGATGGGCCACCCCGAAAACCCACCCAAAGAGTAGGGCGCAATTTGCCGAAATGCGACAACAGTAGGCACAACACCTTTTTTAATCACTTCTCTTATGAAGCAATTTTTCACAGGGATGCCATTCCGGGCGAGCTTGCTCCTCGGTATGATGGTATGGTTGGGTCTGTCCTCAGCAGAGGCACAGTGTCCGGCCAGGGTCGGACGTACTTTCTACGTCAACGACAACAGCCAGGCGGGCGACGTCTATACGTCGGCCGTGGGCAGCGCCGGCGGCAACGGCTCGTCCGCTTGTCCGTACCTGACCTTGGCAGCGGCCCTCACGGCGGCCTCCGCGGGCGACACGATCTATGTGGACGCGGGTACTTACACCGCGAACAACGTGATCAACAAGTCGCTGATCTTGTTGGGCGCCAATGCCAACAATTCTGCGGCCACTTCTTCCGAAAGGGCCAGCCGCGTCGCTGAAACCATCATCAACGGTGGCTGGCAGTTGGGCCAATCCGGCGCCACCGCCAACAACACCACGGTCAAGGGCTTCAAGTTCATCGGCTCTGCTGTGACCTATACCGACCGGGTGCGCCTTGCGGTGGTGTACTGCCAAAACGGCACGGTCGAGAACAACATTTTCGACTCCGAGCTGAATTTGACCACGGCATACGGCGGTACCAACTAC
>JBEIJQ010000255.1:0-2644 GCA_040380145.1 Lewinellaceae bacterium
ATCGCGGCCTGGTTGGACGGCAGGTTGGGCGCGAAACCGCCCTCGTCGCCCACGTTGGTGGAATAGCCGCCTTTTTTCAACACATCCTTCAAATGATGGAAGATCTCGACGCCCATGCGCAGGCCCTCGCGGAAGGACTCCGCGCCGACGGGCATGATCATGAATTCTTGGAAGTCGATGGAGTTGTCGGCGTGGGAACCGCCGTTGATGATGTTCATCATCGGCACGGGCAGCACGTGTGCGTTGACACCGCCGAGGTAGCGGAACAGCGGCATGTCGGCTTCCAGGGCCGCCGCTTTGGCCACGGCGAGCGAAGTGGCCAGGATCGCGTTGGCGCCCAGTTTGGACTTGTTGGGCGTACCGTCGAGTTCCAACATGGCACGGTCGATGTCGCGCTGGTCGAAAACGTCCATTCCGATCAGTTCGGGCCCGATCAGGGACTCCACGTTTTCGCATGCCTTGAGCACGCCTTTGCCCAAAAAGCGCGCAGCGTCTCCGTCGCGCAGTTCGACGGCCTCGTGCTTGCCGGTCGAGGCCCCGGAGGGCACGATGGCGCTGGCGCGGTGGCCGCTGTCGGTGAACACTTCCACCTCCACGGTGGGGTTGCCGCGGGAATCCAGCACTTCGCGTGCGACGATGTCGGCGATCAAGCTCATGGGTATCGGTTTTTGGTCAGGTATAAAAAATGGGTAAGGCAAATTTTCATCGGTGCTGCCGCATCAGCCGCACAAAGTCCTCGAACAGGTACCGCGAGTCGTGCGGACCGGGCGAGGCCTCGGGGTGGTACTGCACGGAAAAAGCGGGGCGGTCGAGCAGACGGATGCCCTCGACGGTGCCGTCGTTGAGGTTGACATGGGTGACCTGGACGGTTTGGGCCTTTTGGCGCAGGACCTCGGGATCCACCGCGAAACCGTGGTTTTGGGTGGTGATCTCGCTGCGGTCGGTCAACAGGTTTTTGACGGGGTGGTTGATGCCCCGGTGGCCGTGGTGCATCTTATAGGTGGGAATACCGTTGGCGAGGGCCAGCAACTGGTGGCCGAGGCAGATGCCGAAAAGGGGCTTGCCCTCCGCCAGGATCGCCTTGGCCGTCTCCACGGCGTAACCCATCGAGGCGGGATCGCCAGGGCCGTTGGAAAGGAAATAACCGTCGGGGCTCCAAGCTTTCAACTCCTCAAAGGAAGTCTTGGCAGGAAAAACCTTTACATATACGTCCAGCCCGTCGAAACAGCGCAGGATGTTTTTCTTGATCCCAAAGTCCAAGGCGGCCACGTGGTAGCGCGCATCTTCGTGACCATAATAATATGGCTTGCGGCACGACACGTGCGAGGCCAGTTCCAGCCCGTTCATGTCGGGAGCCTGCGCCAATCGTTCACGGAGTTCGTCCGGATCGAGGATCTCCGAAGAAATCACCGCGTTCATTGCGCCCTTGGTGCGGATGTGGCGCACCAGCATCCGCGTGTCCACGTCCGAAATGGCCACGGTGCCGTCGCGGAGCAGAAAATCCTGCAGCGGGCCGGCGCCCGGTACCGGACGGGAATATTCGTTGGTGAAATTTTTGCAGATCAGCCCGGCGATCTTGGTGCCGTCGGACTCGACCTCGGACTCCTGCGCGCCATAATTGCCGATGTGTGCGTTGGTCATCACCATCAGCTGCCCGAAATAGGACGGATCGGTGAAGACCTCTTGGTAGCCGGTCATCCCGGTGTTGAAACAGATCTCGCCGGTCGCCGTGCCGACGGCCCCGGCCGCTTTGCCGTGGAATACCGTGCCGTCCTCCAAGAGCAGCACCGCGGGTTTGCGTTCCAATCCAGTCACGTGTCTTTTTTTGGTCGTGCAAAGATAACCACGGAGCAATGTATCCGACCACATTCCGCCACAAAAAAGCAAAGCGCCATTTTTTTAAATTTTTTTTATTTTTTTTATACAAAAATTTATTTATTAAAAAAATAAAAGACAAAAAAGAGCCTTCATTAGTAATTGTAAAAAATACACGAAGTCTTTTTTTGCAAAAAAGGTCTGAAAAACGGGATAGGCTAAGCGACAAGCCGTATTTTTGCGCCCGGCTTCGCCCTGAAAATTCAAAATTAAATTTCGTCACATGTCGAACATCAAAGGACACAAGAACCCTTCGGCGGATTTGTCCCAGTTGGGTTTCCGCCACTCCAAGACCCAATTTTGGAACCTTTCCCAAGCGGAGCTGGTCGAGCACTCGCTGGCCCTCGGGGAAGGCATCCTGACCGAAACGGGCGCCCTGTCCATCCGCACGGGCGAGTTTACCGGCCGCTCTCCGTCCGACAAGTTCACGGTCCGCGACGCGGTCACCGAGAACGCGGTGAACTGGGACAAGATGAACATTGCCTTCGAGCCGGAGAAATTCGACCGTCTGTACGACCGCGTGGTGGAATACCTCAACGATCGGGACGTGTTCGTGAAGGACGCGGTGGCCTGTGCCGACCCGACCTATCGTCTTTCGCTGCGCCTCGTGGCAGAGAGGCCCTACTCGGCGATGTTCGCGGGCAATATGTTCATCCGCCCCTCCCGTGAGGAGCTGCTCACCCACGAGCCGGAGTGGACCATCCTCTGCGCCCCCGGCTTCCATGCCGACGCCCAGCGCGACGGCACCCGCCAGCACAACTTCGCGATC
>JBEIJQ010000256.1:0-2586 GCA_040380145.1 Lewinellaceae bacterium
ACGACCAGCTAGGCCTTTGGCTCGAAGGCCGATACCGCCCCATGCTCTGGACCAGGGAAGATGTGGAAAAAAATACCGAGAAGCGGCTGGTCTTGGGGAACTAATCGGCGCTTTGTGCCAGTCGCATGCCGTATATGTCCAACCTGCCCCCGACCGCGTTGTTTTCCCGGCTTGAACATCGGTTGTACTCAGCTCCATTCGCCCAAGAACCGCCCCTGAATACTTTGTAGGTGCCCGTTTTGGGACCTGTCGGGTCTTGTTTTCCCACATACTCCCCGTACCAGTCTGAGCAAAACTCCCATACATTGCCCGACATGTCGAAGATCCCCAGCGAATTGGGCGGAAAGGACATCACCGGCGTAGTGCGGTCCCTGAAAATGCCCTTGGGGGCATAAGGCAGATCTGAATTTTGCAGGGCATCGAAATTGATCTGGTCGTCTCGGGCGGTGTCGCGTCCGTTCGCAAAGCGGATTTTTTTGCCCCTTTCCCGTGCCGCGAACTCCCATTCGGCCTCTGTGGGCAACCGATATTTTTTCCCGGTGAGCAAGTTGAGTTTTTTCAAAAAAACCTGTGCGTCCTGCCAGCAGATCTGCTCGACCGGACAATCCGGACAATCCGAATAATAGCTCGGATTGTTCCCCATGACGGCTTCCCAGAGCCGTTGGGTCACTTCCGTTTGGCCGATGAAATAACTGCTCATGGAAACGGGATGCGGCTTTTCATCTGGTTCGCCCTCTCCGAATTGGTCGCCCATCACGAATTTTCCGCCCTCGACAAATATCATTTTGAAGGGTACCCCGTTGGCCGTGTCGGCAAAAGAACCCTCCGGCAGCTCGAAGGAAAATAACTTTTCCGGCAACCATATGAAACGCCCTTGTGCCGTATCGTTCGTTTTGGCGCCTTGAGATTCCGTAGTCGGAACCCCGCCACCGGAAGCGGAGGGCGATCCACAGGAAACCACGCAGGACAGCGTCAAGATGCTGATCGGTCGCAGAAAAGATGAAATTTTGGTCAGCATGGGCAGAGGAACCGATGGTCCGATGGCGGGCAACGCAAATCTACTACATTCACAGGCTCCTGAAATCCACGGGCACCACCTGCGAAACCCCGGATTTTTGCATCGTGACGCCGTAAATGATGTCCACCGAGGCCATGGTCTGTTTGTTGTGGGTAACGATGATGAACTGCGATTTGTCGGAAAATTTGCGGATGATCCGGTTGAACTTGTCGATGTTGGCATCGTCCAAGGGGGCGTCCACCTCGTCGAACACGCAGAACGGGGCCGGTTTCAGAAGGTACAGCGAAAAAAGCAGGGCGGTGGCGGTCAGGGTTTTTTCGCCGCCCGACAGCTGGTTGATGGTTTGGGGCCTTTTGCCCTTGGGCTTGGCGATGATGTTGATGTGCGACTCCAAGGGGTTTTCGGCGTCTGTGAGAACGAGGTCGCAGGTATCGCCTTCGGTGAACAGGCTGCGGAAGACCAGTTGGAAGTTGTCGCGCACCTGGGCGAAGGCCGTGTTGAACCTTTCGCGGGCCGTGGCGTCGATTTCGGCGATGGTTTGCAAAAGAGAGTCCTTGGCCTGTTGCAGGTCTTCGCGCTGGGCCTGTATGAAATCGTGGCGGACCTTCATTTCGTCGTAAGCCTCCATCGCCATGGGGTTGACCTCGCCGAAATTGGCCAAGGCGGCCCGCGTTTTTTCCACGCGGATCTCGAGTTCTTCCCTTTGGAATTGCGGATCGGGATCGCGTTCGAGCAGTTCGTCCATTTGCAGTTCGAACTCCACCCGCAAGCGTTCGTTGAGCGAGGCCAGTTCGAGCCGGACATCGTTGAAGCGGTTTTGCAGGTTGCCGAGCGACGAAAGGGCATCTTGCCGCTGCCGGTTGAGCTGGCGAAGGGCGTCCTCCCGCTGGTTGACCCCTCCGCGAGAGGCGTAGTAAGCGGTTTCGGCCTCGCCGAGCCGTTTTTCGGCGGAACGGCGCTCCTCGTACAGTTCCGACAGGGAGCGGTCGATATCGGCCACATCGGTCTGCACGCGGCCCAGTTCGGCATCCGCTTCCAAGCGGGCGCGGCGGTCGTCGTCCACTTGGCGGCGGGTGTCGTTGAGCTGGCGCTGCAGGAAACCCAGCTCCCGCTCGTATCCGCCGATCTTGTTCTGCTGGCGGATGTGCTCGATGTTCAGTTGGTTGAAAGCCGTATTGGCCGCCCCCAGTTCCTCGGCCACGGAGCGGAAGGACGAGTCGGCCGTGGCGATGCGGGCGCGCAGGGCATCGGCCTCTCGGACGGCGGCTTCCCAATCCGCCGACAAACGGTCGGCCGTCCGCGAAAGTTCTTCCAACGCCTCGGCCGATTGGGCAGACTTTTCCCGCGTTTCAGCTGCAAAGCGCTCGAAACTGTCGAGCTGGCCCTGCAAAGCCAGTTTTTCACGGTGGATGCGCTCAAGAGCGGCCTTTTCCTGCGCGATGCGCGGACCGAGGGCCGCTTGCCGGAGCGATTGCAGACGCGTCTGGGTTTCGGTGAGTTTCGATTGCAGTTCGGAGGCCTTGGCCTCGAATTTGGCGATGTCGGCTTCCAACACTTCGAGGTTTTTC
>JBEIJQ010000257.1:0-2542 GCA_040380145.1 Lewinellaceae bacterium
CGCGCTGGCGCCGGATTTAATCGGGCCTTGAATTTTCTTTTTGTTACTTTTTCTTTTTTTCAAGAAAAAGAAAAAGTAAGCCCAACAAGGAACAAACCACCTTGCGAACCGTCCAAACGCTACCGCTGAAAAAGCCCGATAAAGACCCAAATTGAGCAGATCAAAAAGAGTCTAATGACAATTTTGGGATTATTTTTTGTTAAATTTTCTTTTTTTCGTGGTTGCAAAAAATTTTTCATCGAAACTTGTTCAAATTTTCAACCAATAGTTGTGAATTTGGTTATAACGACAATTTTTATTCCAACCTGTATCTGCCCAATTTAACCCTTCCGCCATGAGAAAATTGTTACTGAACGCCTTGCTGGTGCTGCTTGTCGCCGTCGGGACCGGCTCTGATGCCTTTGCCACCCACGCGATGGGCGGCGATCTGACGTACGAGTGTATCGGTCATAACCAGTATCGGATCCGGTTGAAATTTTTCCGCGATTGCAGCGGCATTGACGCCCCGATCACCCCAACGCTGACCATCGCGCCGACCAACTGTTTCAATGCAGGTGCGATCACGGTGAACATGACCCAGGTCAACATGGTGGCAGTGAACACCGTTTGCCCCGGCCAATTGACTACCTGTGACGGCGGTGCGGCGTTCGGTGTGCAGCGCTACGATTACGAAGCGGTGGTCACGCTGCCCACTACTTGCACGGATTGGCGCGTGAGTTGGGACTACTGCTGCCGCAACAATGCGATCACGACCATTTTCAGTCCCGGCCAGCAGGACATTTACCTCGAAACTTTCATCCGCAATACGCCGGGCCTGTGCAACAACTCCCCGACGTTCAGCAACAACCCGGTGGCGTTCATTTGCTTGGGCCAAAACTTTACCTTCAACCACGGTGTGGTGGATGCAGAGGGAGATTCGCTCGCATTTTCGCTGATCAATCCCCGCAATAGCCCGGGGTCGCCCGTACAGTTCTTCGCTGGTCGCAGCGCCACGCAGCCTTTGGGTTCCGTCGGTCCTTTTACGATCAACCCCATCAGCGGCACGATCAACTTTACGCCCAGCACCATCGAGGTGGGCGTCATGACCGTTTTGGTCCGCGAGTTCCGCAACGGTGTCCAAATCGGCAGTGTGATGCGCGACCTGCAGTTCATCATCACCAACTGCTCCAATGCCATCCCCTCCGCTTCGGGTATCAACGGAACCAATGATTTCTTCGTGACGGTGTGTCCCGACCAGCCGATCTGCTTCGATGTACTGTCGTCGGATGCCAATCTGAACCAAAATGTCACGATGACTTGGAACGCCGGTATTCCCGGTGCTACTTTCACCGTCTCCGGAGGTTCCCGTCCCACGGGCACTTTCTGCTGGACCCCCACATTCGCAGATGTGAGCCTCAACGCCAATACCTTTACGGTCACGGTGATGGACAATGCCTGTCCCAATGTCGGCACGCAGACTTTTTCCTATACGGTTTTGGTGCCCAGTCCGTTTGTGGACATAGTGGCTGCCAACGCTGTCTGTGGTCAGCCCAACGGCTCGTTGACGGCGGTTCCGCAAGTGGCCAATACCAACTACGGATATGCTTGGAGCAACGGGGTCAACACGGCAGCCAACATCGGACTGACGCCCGGTACCTACTCCTTGACGGTGACCGATCCGTCTGGCTGTTCGGTGTCGTCCAGCGCCGCGGTGAGCAACACCGGCGAAACCGTCACCGCCAACGGAACCGCGACGGACGCATCCTGTGGAGCGGCGAACGGCTCGATTTTCCTTTTTGATGCGATCAATTCGCCCAATACCATCTTGTGGAGCACGGGCGTCGGCGGCCACGAACTGACCGGTCTGGAGCCGGGTTCCTACTCGGTGACCGTCACCACGCCGGGCGGTTGTTCGGCCACGAACACTTTCACCGTCGGCGGCACCCCAGCCGCAACGCTCGGTCTGACGGCCACGGCCAACGGCTGTACCGGAACCGGGGCGATCGATGCCACTGTCAGCGGTACGGCACCTTTCACATTTGTTTGGTCCAACGGTGCCAACGTAGAAGATATTTTCGGCGTGCCTTCCGGTCAATACGACTTGGTCGTGACGGATGCCAATGGTTGCTCCGCCTCCGCGACGGTGCAATTGACGGCGCCCACGGTGCCCATCGTCGTCGCACTCGGCACGGTGGCCAACTGTGGCAACAACGACGGAACCTTGTCCGCTACGGTCACCGGCGGTGCTGCTCCTTACTCTTTCTCTTGGAGTAACGGGGCCACCGACCAGAATCTCACCGGATTGCCTTCCGGGGCTTACATGGTCAATGTGGTGGACGCCAACGGCTGCGGCAGCAATTCCGAAGCCACCGTCGGTTCCACGGATGCGGCCACGCTTTCGCTGACCGCCACGGCCGACGGTTGCACCGGACTCGGTTCGTTGGACGCCACGGTTTCCGGCGCCGCTCCTTTTGCTTTTGCTTGGTCCAACGGCTCCGCCACCGAAGATCTCTCGGGCGTGGCCTCGGGAACCTATGAATTGGTGGTGACCGACGCCAACGGC
>JBEIJQ010000258.1:0-2524 GCA_040380145.1 Lewinellaceae bacterium
CTGTACTTTATAGACTGTATTTCAAATTTTTACAACCGGCAATCTCTAATGACCGCCATTAGAGATTTTTTCCAATGACAATTTTGGGTTCAATGTACCTTCTGCGCCTCCGAAATGATGACGGTCGGCAGTTGCTTGGGGGGGACGTACACGACATAAGATACCCTTTCGATGATCGGCAGTCCCGGAATGGGGTCTTGGGGGCCGGTGGCGAAATAGGATTTGGGTTTGCCGAAGATCTTGCGCTTGATCTTGGCCGTAGTGCTTTCCATGGCCATTTCGACCGCAAAGTGTTCTTCTTTCAACAGGTTTCTCAACAAAATCATGCTACCGTTTTCCATGGAGATGTTCATTTCGATTAGAATACGGCTCCCGCCCCGAGCGCGGAGTTCCACCTGGCCCTCCAGGCCGGTGAGGTCTATAGCGGAGGCTTCCCGGCAATCGTAAGCGATGTGGAAAGTCTTGGTGGCGGCCTGTGCCCACAGGTTGCAGGTGCAGGTGGACAGAAAAAAAACGGCGAAAAGAAATCGGTTCATGCTCCAAGGGTTTTACTTGCCAAAGATAGTCAAAACGGCAAAAGTCAATGGATCTTGTTCGGCCGGTTGCAAAATTTCAGTCGCCGGTGCGGCAACCGAATGGTTTTTGGGGATTATCGAAAAAAAAATTTTTTTTTGGACAAAGCAGCTGCGAAATTTGCGTTGAGCAACCAAGATCATTTGAATCATCCAATCGCACGCACATGCCCCGTTTTACCCAAGAACACGAAATGCTGGCCCAAGCGGTCCGTGACTTTGTCCAGCGCGAGATCGTCCCCTTCGCCGATGAATGGGAGCGCAACCATGTATGCCCGCCCGAAATGTTCCGCAAATGGGGCGAAATGGGTTTCATCGGCGCCACTTATCCCGTCGAGTACGGTGGCGGCGGCATGGATCTTTGGGCCGCGGCGGTCATTGCCCGCGAACTGGCCATGGCCAATGTGGGCGGCCTGCAGATGTCGCTTTTTGCCCATACCTACCTGCCTTTGCCCCTGTTGAACGCAGTGGGCACCGAGGAGCAGAAGCAGCGCTATCTCGTGCCGGCCATCCGAGGCGAAAAGATCGGTGGCCTGGGCATCACCGAACCGGGCGGCGGCTCCGATGTGGGCGCTATGCGCACTTTCGCCAAGGATATGGGCGACCACTATGTGATCAACGGCTCCAAGACCTATATCACCAACGGTACCATCGCCGACTTCATCGTGCTGGCTGCCCGCGAGGGAGAAGGATATGACATGACGCTGTTCCTGTTCGACACCGATACGCCCGGATTTTCTGCCAATTCCATCGACAACAAGTTGGGCATGCACACGTCGGATACGGCCGAGCTGTTTTTCGACAATTGTGTGGTGCCCAAATCGGCGGTCATCGGGGAGCCCCACTTCGGTTTCTATTATGTGATGAACAACTTCCAAGAGGAACGCCTCATCGGCGCCCTCGGCGGGGTGTACGCGGCCGAATACGCCTATCTGAAAGCGCTCCAATATGCGCAAGAGCGGGTCACCTTCGGCAGGCCGATCGCCAAGCACCAGGTGATCCGGCACAAATTGGCACAAATGGCCACCCGTTTGGAAGCTTGTCGCTCGATATGCTACCGGGCTGTGGAGGAATTCACGGAAGACGGCCCCGGGGCGGTCAACATCATCTCGATGGCCAAAGCCTTCGTCGGCGAAGAGATCCAGCGCATCATATACGATGCGGTGCAGATCCACGGGGGCAACGGTTTCGTGGAAGACTACGGCGTGGCGAGGGTTTACCGCGACATGCGCTTGTTTTCGATCGGAGGCGGCACCACCGAGATCATGTACGAGATCATCAGCAAGATCGTCCTCGAGGAGGCCAAGCACAGCAAGGTGCTCATCAAACAGCGTTGAGCCAAGCTGCCACCGTTTCGCAGAGGTTTTCGATGGCCGGTCCGATCTGCCATTGGGACCGGTCGCGGGGCTCCACATAATTGGAGATGCCGCGCAGTTGGGCAAACGCCCAACCGCGTCTCAGACAGAAATCGAACAGCGCCGCCCCTTCCATGCTCTCGACATGGGCGCGGCATCTTTCTGACAAAGCGTCGATCCTATCGGCCCGTCCCGAAGCCGTGTTGGTCGTAAGACCGCTGACTTGTTGCATGCCCCCGATTCCCAATGGCTTGGGGTTGATCAGCAACCCTCCGGAAAAGGGGAAGCGATCGGGATCGTCCAGCCCCAATGCATACAGGTCGAGGAAACGCCCGTCGCGGTCATCCGCGCCCAGGTCGGCGTAGCGTTCCGTCACGACTTCGACCACCTGCCCCAGCGCCAATCCCCGGTCGAAACTGCCGGCGATGCCCACCTGCATAACGAGTCCCGGCCGGAAATCGGGCGTCAGTTGTGCCATAGAGAGCAGAGTTTCCGGCACTCCTACGCCCGCGGGAAAAAAAACAACCGTGCGGCCGGTCGCTGGACATTGCCACCCCTCGCCCGTTGCCGTCGGCAAGACCTCATGGGTCTTCGCCA
>JBEIJQ010000259.1:0-2481 GCA_040380145.1 Lewinellaceae bacterium
AGTTTCGCGGGCTGCAGGCGATCATCAGGCTTGGCAGCTTCTCGGCGGCGGCCCGGGATCTTGGACTGACAAAGGCATCTGTCTGGCAACAGGTCCGTGCCTTGGAGGAAGAGTTCGGCTGCAAACTAGTTCAATCGCTCGGACGCAGGGCGCAACCGACGCTGGACGGCCTGAGGCTGGCCCGACTGAGCTCGCCGCTGGTGGAGGGGTTTGATTCGATCAAGGCCGCGTTCACGGCGGAGCAGTCGCAGGTAGGCGCCTCGTTGTCTGTCGCAACGACGCCAAGCTGCCTGGCGCATGAATTGCGCGGCACCGTACTGAAAGTGCGCGATGCGTTCCCTCAAGCACAGCTCACCTTTCAGGACCGCAATTCGCCCGCAGCAATCGAATTGCTCGAGAGCGGCGAAGCAGACATCGCGGTTGCGGCCCGGTTTGAGGAGTGGCCTCAAAAGCCGAAGCTGGATTTTCTACCGCTCACCGAACATCCCTTCGCAGTCGTGGCGCCGGAGAGCCATCCCTTGATGACTTCCCGTAAACTGAAACTCACCCAGCTCTTGGATCACCCGCTGCTTTTGCCCGGACCGGCGGCCAACTGCCGGAGCAACAGGGCATCGGATTTCCGATGCCCTGTTGCTTGCAGATCGCAATCCGGGCGCGCAACCGCGCCGAGGGATCAATAGCGATAGTATTCGGGCTTGAAGGGGCCTTTGGATTCTACACCGATATAATCGGCCTGTTTGGTGTTGAGCTCTTCGAGTTCCACGCCGATCTTGGCCAAGTGGAGGCGGGCCACCATTTCGTCGAGGTGCTTGGGAAGCGTGTACACGCGGTTTTCGTAGGCCGAGGCGTTCTGCCAAAGTTCCAGCTGGGCCAACATTTGGTTGGTGAAAGAATTGGACATCACGAAGGAGGGGTGTCCGGTGGCGCAGCCAAGGTTCACCAAGCGGCCTTCCGCGAGCACGAGGATGTCGCGTCCTTCGATGTTGTAGAGATCCACCTGGGGCTTGATATTGACCTTGGAGTCTCCATAGGCCTCGTTGAGCCAAGCCATGTCGATCTCGTTGTCGAAGTGGCCGATGTTGCAAACGATCGTCTTGTCGTTCATCAACCGGAAGTGTTTCTCGGAGATGATATCGCAGTTGCCCGTGGCGGTCACCACGATGTTGGCGTGGGGGATGGCATTTTCCATGCGCAACACTTGGAAGCCGTCCATGGCGGCCTGGAGAGCACAGATCGGATCGATCTCGGTGACGATCACTCGGCAGCCGGCCCCGCGGAGGGAGGCTGCGGAACCTTTGCCCACATCGCCGTAACCTGCCACGACGGCCACTTTGCCGGCCATCATGATGTCGGTGGCCCTGCGGATGGCGTCCACGAGGGATTCCTTGCAACCGTACTTGTTGTCGAACTTGGATTTGGTGACCGAGTCGTTGATGTTGAAAGCGGGCATCGGCAGGGTGCCTTTGCGGACGCGCTCGTACAGGCGGTGCACGCCCGTGGTGGTTTCTTCGGAAATACCGCGCACGCCCGAAACCAGTTCGGGATATTTGTCGAGCACCATGTTGGTGAGGTCGCCTCCGTCGTCGAGGATCATGTTCAACGGCTTGCGGTCTTCACCGAAGAAAAGGGTCTGTTCGATGCACCAGTCGAATTCCTCGGCGGTCATTCCCTTCCAAGCGTACACGGGGATTCCGGCCGCCGCAATCGCAGCAGCGGCGTGGTCTTGGGTAGAGAAAATGTTGCAGGAGGACCAGGTCACCTCGGCGCCGAGTTCCACCAGCGTTTCGATGAGCACGGCGGTTTGGATGGTCATGTGCAGGCAACCGGCGACGCGTGCGCCGCGAAGCGGCTTGGATTGGCCGTACTGCTCGCGAAGGGCCATCAGGCCGGGCATTTCAGCCTCGGCGAGTTCGATTTCTTTGCGGCCCCATTCGGCGAGCGAAATGTCTTTGACCTTGTAGGGAAGGTAATCCACAGCGGACATAAATTCAAAATGATTGGTTAAAAAAGCACGCAAATATAATCAACCGGACTTGAATTCTGATTTTTTCCGTTGAATTGCGCAAGCGCAAAAAACCGGCTGCCTTTCGGCAGCCGGTTCCCAAAACAAACAATTTAAAACACCTTTATCGTATCGAATCGTATCGGGGATTGTCCCACAGTTTTTGGCACTTACATCCTTTTATGCGTGCAAAAGACAAAACGTTACCTTTTGCGCAATTTTTTTTTGAAAAAAATTTATTTAACCCATTTTACTTTTTTATAAAAAAGTAAAAACCAAATATTTGGGCTCAATTGGCAACAAAACAAAAACAACCCGCTTTGGAGCGAGAAAAAATGTAGATCGTTCAGAAAATGTTTAGATCGGGCGGCGGGAGGCCCCCCCGGAAATTATTGCCCCTACGACAAAGTCGCGGTGCAAGCCCATCCTACTGAAGCCACTGTCGGATCAGGTCTTTGACCTCTACCGAAAATTCGGCC
>JBEIJQ010000260.1:0-2481 GCA_040380145.1 Lewinellaceae bacterium
CCCCAAGCATCCACCTCTACTTCGGTATTGAACTGGAATCCGGCCCGTACCGAATCGATTTGGGTGCCGGGGATGGGATTCTGGTTGTTCAGAAAGGTGTCCAACTGGGGAAACTGGGAAAGATCCAATGCAATGGCGGCGTTGGTGGCCTCCGTCAGATTGTCGCCATACCCGAAGGGGGCTTTCTGAACGGTCAGGGGGTTGTCGAGCGGCAGCGTGAAATCGTTGCCGAACAAGTTGATGGAAGTGCCCAACAGGTTAACCTCGCTAGCAGTCACATCGGTCATCATCTGAAGGCCGAAGAGCGGCAACTGAATGTCGGCATTGGGGAAGGCCAGTAGTCCGGCCGGGTTGGCAGCGGCGTCGAGGATCGTGTCCACGGACTGGCCGTCGGCGGTGAAGCCGGTGAAATCCCAGTAGCTCTGCACGCCGGGAGCACCCACCCAAGCAGGTTGGCCGTCGTCGTCGCGGTCATAGGTGTACACGTCCCCCGCCGTCGGGAAAATGGCGTTCGTGAGGGTCACGGGCGGTTGCTGGGCGAACAGTGCGCCGGCAAACAACAGGGCGGCGGAAGTAAAGAGTGCTTTCATTTTTGGACAACTGATTGGTGAAAAAATGGATATGGTAAATGTAAAAGGTGTCAGTGTATAATAGCAGGGGCGCTGTTGGCAGAACGGGTATTTGTCATTTCGCTGACAATAAGGGCACTGGCTCCGAGGATCGCGGCTTCGTCGCCCTCAAAGGCCGAGGGCAGGATCCGCACTTTTTCCCTGTAAATGCACAACAGTCTTTCTTCCGTGTGCCGGCGGACCGGTTCGAGCAGCAGATCGCCCGAGCGCATGATGCCGCCGAACAGGAAAATGGCCTCCGGTTCAGAAAAACCGATGGCGTTCGAAAGTTCCATCGCCAGGTATCTGCCCGTGCGCTCGAACACTTCGAGGGCGATGGGATCGCCCTGCTGGGCGGCCTCGGCGATGTGCACGGTGCTGAACTTTTCGCCCATGTGGGTCCGCATCGAGGTGGGCGCATCGCTGGCTTCGAGCAGTTCGACGGCCGTTTGGCGGATCCCGCGGGCCGAGCAGTAGGATTCAAGGCAGCCTTTTCGGCCACAGGTGCAGGGGCGGCCGTCGGGCACAATGGTGTTGTGCCCCAATTCGCCGGCGAAACCGCCGTGGCCGTACACCAGTTGTCCGTTGATCACGATGCCGCTGCCCACGCCCGTGCCGAGGGTGATGACGATGAAGTTTTTCATTCCCTTGGCGGCGCCATAGACCATTTCGCCCAGCGCGGCGGCCTTGGCGTCGTTGGTCAGGCAGATCGGCACTTGGAAGTGTTGGCCGAACATTTCGACCAGCGGGTGCCGGCCGTGCCATGGAAGGTTGGGCGCGTATTCGATCGAGCCCCGATAGTAATTGCCGTTGGGAGCCCCGATGCCGATGCCGAGCAGTTTGGGCGAACCGGCCTGGGACAGCAATTTTTCGGCCTCGCCGTGCAGATCCTCCAAAAAAGATTCCAAAGAACGTCCGCGATAGGCCTCCGTGGACATGCCGCCTTGGGCAAGTATGTTGCCACCCGAACCGACCACGCCGATTTTGGTGTTGGTGCCCCCTATGTCTATTCCAATCGTCGCTTCCGGTTGCATACAAACGGATAGAGTCTCTTAAAAAAGTCTTTTTATTCCAGCTCGATCAGCACCTGGTTTTTCTCTACCGGGCTGCCCTGTCGCACATGTACGGCCTTGATCTTCCCGTCGCCGGGGGATTTGATGACGTTTTCCATTTTCATCGCCTCCAAGATCAGCACCGATTCGCCCTTTTGCACGGTTTGCCCCACCTCCACGGCCACATTGATCACCAGTCCGGGCATCGGTGCCTTGATCTGGTTGATCTTGGGGCCCGTTTGCTTGTCGAGACCGAGACGGTGCATAAGCTGGTCGAGTTCGTCCTGTATCTTCACTTCATAGACGCGCCCGTTGATGCGCAGGACGTAGTGCTTTTCGGCCGGGAGGGCCCGGACAATGGTCACATCGAAGGAACGCCCTTCGTGGATGATGTGGTATCCCGAATCCGTGGGGACGGCGTCCCAGACAAGGTCCTGGGGCGACAGTTTGAATTCGGCGCGGTCGTTGACGGTGGCTGAGTACATGTCGGCGTGCGGGGGTTGAACCGCTTTCAGGCGCAAATTTAGTCTTTTTTGAAAAAAAACACGCCGGTTGGGGTTGGATTGAGGGGAATGGGGGGAAGCCGCTCCTACATCTAAACGCTCCGCCGCCAGGGGCTTGTTCGATTTCCGGCGCGGCGCTGAAGCGGAGGAAGGCTTTGCCATAGAGCAAGAGGAGCGAAAAAAATCCTGCAAATCTCCCAGCGATGGCCGGGAATCCATCACGCCCTTCGTAGTACGGGCGGGGCTCGCCCCCGCCCCTAAACGCTCAGCCGCTTGGATATTCCCCTCGCCCCCGCCCCTAAACGCTCAGCCGCCCGG
>JBEIJQ010000261.1:0-2436 GCA_040380145.1 Lewinellaceae bacterium
GCCAGGGACCGCCGAAACGGACGATCGGCCCTCGTTCGGCCCGGAAGCGGCCGATGCCCTGCGGCAGATGTTGTCGTCGCGCTGGGCCAACGAACTCATCGCCGAGTTTTTCGCCGTGGCCGCGCACAAAGGACTGTCCCCGCCCACCGATTGCTACCCCGCCCTGATGGATTGGGCCGCCGACAATCTTTCGGCCGCCCGCGACACCGAAAAAGTCCTCGGCAACAGGGGCCGGTGGCTGTCGGCACAAAATCCCGACTGGTCGGCACTTTTCGCGGACGAACGCCCCGACGGAGATTCCGCCGATCACGGGGAGCGGCTCCGCCGTCTGCGCCAGATCCGGCCCCAAGAAGCGCTGAACGGGATCCGGCTGGCGTGGGCAGCAGCGACCGCCGAACAGCGCCTCGACTTGCTTTCCCTGCTCGAAACCGGCCTGTCGGACGCAGACGAGGCGTTTTTGGAAACGGCCCTCGACGACAAGAGCAAGCCCGTGCGCAAAAAAGCGGCCCGACTCCTGTCGCTCCTCCCCCAATCGTCCTTTGCGGACCGGATGTTCGCCCGCTGCGCCACGCTGGTCCGCTCCTCGGGCAGCCTGCTGAGGGGCCCCGGACTGTCCGTCGAACTGCCCTCCGCGCCCGACGAAGCGGGCATCCGCGATGGGCTCGATCCCAAAGAAACCCGGCCCAAGTGTTCCCCAGCCGAATCGCTGCTCGTACAAATGCTATCGGCCGTGCCGCCCGTCCGCTGGAGCCGGGCGCTGGGCTTGAGCGAAGACAAACTGGTGGCGCTGGCGCTCCCGCAACGCCACGGACGCGCCATCATGCTCGGCTGGTCTATCGCCGCCTCCGCCCACCGCGACCAACCCTGGCTGACCGCCCTTGGCCGAAACTGGTTGGTCAACGCCCCAACGCACGAGCATTGGTCGGAGGTACCGGCCAAACTCCTGTTTTCGGCGCTCGACGACACCTCCCACAACGCCCTCGCAATGCGTTTTTTCCGCGAAAACGCACCGAACCTCGTCTCCGACGACCAGCCCGTCCTAGAACTGCTGTACAGTCCGCACCGTTGGAACGGGGAACTGTCGCGACTGGTGCTGGACCTGTTGCGGAAAGTGATCGAAAAAGACTCCTATGTATATCACTGGGGACTGAAAAAACTGTTCCGCCACGCCGCCCTGCACGCGGCCCCGGACTTGGCGGAAGAGGCCGCCGAGGGCTGGCCGACCGAAGCCTACGGTTGGCGGCACTGGAAAATGGAAGTCGATGAATGCCTGCGGGCCCTCCGCCTGCGCCGGGCCATCGCCCGCGAACCGTCCGCCGATCAGGGCGCTGAACGCAGCGAACGGAAATAGTCCGCCGATCGGAGCAGACGGGTCCCGTACCACGAGAACATTTCCCCGTCCACGAGGCGCACCTCGGCCCGAGGACAGGCCGCGCGGAATTCGCCGAAGTGTTTTTCCGCGAACGGATAAGGCTCGGAAGAAAGCAGCACTACTTCCGGATCTGCCGCCGCCAACATCCCGAGGTCCACGACCGGGTAGCGCGACAAATCGCCGAACACATTGCTGAAACCCGCCGTGCGCAGCATTTCGTGTATGAAAGTACCGCCCGCCGCGGCCATGTAGGGCTTCCGCCAGATCAGATACGCGGCCCGTCGGGGACGCTCGCCCGCTTCGGCCGCAAATCCCGCGAAACCGCTGCGGATGGCGGATACCGTTTCACGGGCGGCCTCGGGCCGGCCCACCGCCTCGCCGAGGCGCTCCATCATGTCGAGGGCGTCGTCCACGAGCACTATGTCGCTCATCCACACGGGGAAACGCCCGAAAAGCCATTCCATGTCGGCGCGCTCGTTTTCTTCTTTGTTGCCCACGATCAGATCGGGCGCCAAGGCGGCGATCCGCTCCAAATGCAGTTTTTTGGTTCCGCCCACCCGGGTCTTCGTTTTCGTCTTTTCAGCTGGATGCACGCAGAATTTGGTCACGCCCACCAATTCCTCTTCCAGGCCCCAATCGAAGAGCATTTCGGTCTGCGAAGGCACCACCGAAACGATCCGGCGGGGCGGCCACACCGGTATTTCCACCGGTCGTTTCATCTGGTCGGTGAAGAGCATGGGAAAAGTGTGATTGGATATTTTTTTGAATTTTTTTACAAAAAAATGAATTTCAGTTTTTTATAAAAAATAAAAAGAAAAGAATGAGAATGCGGAGATCCGAAGCGGAGGCAAAATTAAACGAGCATCAGGGACTTCGGCAGCGAAAAAAGATGGAGGACCCGCGCGGATAAACAAAGCGGGGCCGCCGGATGTTTTGCTGGGTGCGTCCTTCGGAAAAGGTTTTTTCTTGTTTTTCGGAAAAGCCTCTCCCCGCGCCGCCTTATATTTGTCGCTCGATCACCACCGGCCCATTTCGTTTATGCCCGATTCCTCCAAACTCCCGGC
>JBEIJQ010000262.1:0-2401 GCA_040380145.1 Lewinellaceae bacterium
CCAACGAACAACCCAAACGCTACCGATGAAAAAGTCTAAAAAAGGCCAAAATTGAGCAGATCAAAAAATTTCATGACAATTTTGGGATAATCAAAACCAAGCCAAAAACGGCGGCCCGGAAAACACCGGGCCGCCGTGTCGGAAAATGCGGTTTTTCCTGCCGCCATCATTTTGCTCGAGCCCTCAATACCGGATGGCCTTCATGCTGTTGCCGGGCGTGAGGTAGTAGATCACCTTGGACACATCGTCGAGCAGATATCTGGGCTCCTTGTCCTTGCCGAAATTGATCTCTCCCGTCTTGGCTCCTGTCAATTTGGAGATGCCGATCAGAGCAAAGTCCTTGTTTTCCAGCTTACCGAGCACAAACTGGATGTCGGTGCCCGCGGCCGAGGCCTTGAAGCGCTTTTTGATCATGTCCATTTCCGCGGCGGCAGCGCTCAAACGTACGGAAGCGCCTTTGTTTGCGAACTGACCGATGGCGTCGCAAAATTGGCGCCCGGCGACTGTGTTCGCGTTGGCGGCGGCTGCACGGGCATTGGCTTCCAGTTCGGCGTAGCGCATGGCGTCCATGGTGTTGAGAAAAGCCGAAGCGGCGTACAGCGCCTTTTTCCAACCGGAGATGCCGGGCGCCGGGATGTGGGTCTTGAAGCGTTCCTGACCGTCGAAACCGTATCCCGCGACGGTCTGCGAAGAGCTGAGCAGCAGCATATCGTTGATGATCTCCAGGTGTCCGGGTGTTTCTTTTTGTTCGAAAACGATTTTCCCTGCCACCAGTGCAACTTGCTTTTGGGCCTTCAGATCGGTGCGGTACAACATTCCGTCCGCTGGATTGAAGGTGAAGGACAGGTCGCCAGAGCGCACGTTGACCAAGGGCTGGTCGGCTTTGGCGGAGATGTTCTTGGGCAGGATGGATTTGCCCGTCTCGAGGCTCACCAAATCCTCTTCGAGATTGGTGCGCACGTACACTGCCGAACCGAGCAGCTGCATTTCGGCGACCGTTCCGTTGACTTTGTAGAAATTGGCCCCGGTCCAAACGCCGGTCTTGATGTCCACGATGTTGATCAGGCTGTTGCCGCCTGCATCCAACATACTGACAATAATACCTTTGTCGCAATAGTTGTAGTTGGTGACCGTTCCTTTGAGTTTCACCTGTTCGGCCCAGATGTCCTTGCCCGTATTGTAGTCGTACATGGCCATGGTGGGCTTCACGAGATTGTTGTTGGGGTCAACGGCACTGGCAACGATGAGGCCGACCGGATCGTAGATGACCAGATCGGGCAGTCCGCGCTGCTTGGCCGGTTCGGTCCACAAGGGCGCGCCGGTCTGCAGGTTGTAGGCCATGACCGTCTGACCTTTCATATAGATGAATTTGTCTTTTTCCAGATAAGAAACCACGAGTTTGGTCTCCGTGACCGTGGTGGTCTGGGCTCCTTTGGCTTTGGGCAGGGCGGCTTTCCAGATCTGTTTGCCATCTGTGGCGGAGAGGCAGTACAGCGCGCCGCCCTCTCTGCCGCCGGTGGTGGGTACTATGAAGTGGCCTTCGGGCGTTTCGATGGGCGAACCGTCTATCACCTCGGCGAACAATCCTTTCCCGAAAACATCCTTGAGCTCCCAGCGGATGTTTCCCGTGGAAATGTCCACGAGAAAAAACGAAGATTCCATACCCCGCAAGCCTTGCATCAGGAAATCCCCGGTGCTGCCCAGCAGATATTGCTTTCCGATGACGATCTTTTCTTTTTGAGAGTCGAAAAGGATTTTGCCGTCGTTGAGCTTGAAAATGTACTTGGTCTGCACTTTGCCCTCCCCGCGCGTGACCATGCCGAAAGGAGTGTTGGGGATCACCTGTAACTCCTCTTCTCGGGGGGCGGGGATGTTGGGCAGGGAATAGAGCTGCTTGCCCGTTGTTTCATCGAGGCCGACGATGCCGGCATCCGTACCGAGAATGAGGTTGCCCGTGGGCGAGATCTGAAACCAGCTCACGGATTTGTCTAGCGGAACTTCCCACTGTGCTTGGAGCGGATTGCTGGTTAGTGCCCAAAAACAGGCAACCGAAGCGAATAAAGTTTGTTTGAACATATAGAAAAAATTGGGTTTCCCCTACTCTATCGTGGGCTTTTCGGGAACCGCCCAGCCATTGGTGGCAATTTCCTACCAAGGGCCGCCAAAAATGGCAAAATTCGTGCCTTCGCCGCCTTTTTTGGGGAAAAGATTCATTTTTTCGTTGCAAAAATGGAAGATTTCGAGCAAAGGAACCTCTGTTTTATCCCAAAATTGTCATTGCAATCGTTGTGCCCAACGATTTTATCCCAAAATTGTCATTAGGAAAAATTTCTAATGGCAGTCATTAGAAAATCCTGATTGCAAAAACTTGAAATACACGTTGAAACATGCGCAAGACACC
>JBEIJQ010000263.1:0-2378 GCA_040380145.1 Lewinellaceae bacterium
GCGCGTTGTTCCCGGTTGATCATCAGCAGTGGCACCCACGCCAACCACATCGCCGGAACGAAAGGCGCCGGCGCAAATCCCGCCGTGGCCAATACCCCCGACAGCAGGGCCAAGCCCAGCCGACGCACCTTTTTCGGAGCGGGATTCCGCCATGCCACCAACGACAGCACGCCCAGCAAAAGCGCCCCGTGGAACCAAAACGGCAGCCAGCCCCACAAGCGGAACTGCATCTCCAACTCGCCCATCCGAAAACCGAGGAAGGTGGCGACGGACAACAGCGACAGCCCAATGGCCAACCAATAGATGCGTTTCATGCGGAGGAATCGTTTGGGAAGGAACGGGGAAATCTTTCGGATGCCGACGATATAGCGAAAAGGGCCAGCGCACTGACCAGTGTACCGCACAAAAGGGCGATCTCGGCCGTGGCAAAGCGACCGAAAAGCCACCATGCGAAAAGCCCGAGAAGCATGGAGCCCAGCGCGCCATCGGGTGTCGCCTTTTTCCAATAAAGCCCGGCCATCAGGGGCACAAACAACGAAACGAGGCTGAAAGCCGATGATTCGGCCACCAGATCCGAAATATCGTGGCTGTAAGTGGCCATCACGACGGTCGCCACGGCCATCGCCATCAATCCGAGGCGGATCGAGAGCAACAGCCCCCGATCGGAAATGTCGGGCCAAAACTGCTTGATCACGTTTTCGCCCAGCACCGTCGCCGGGGCCAACAAAGCCCCGCTGGTGGTGCTCATGATGGCCGACAACAGGGCGCCGAAAAACAGGCCCTGCAGCAGCGGCGGCATCTGTGCCAGCACCATCCGCGGCAATGTCAGCTGCCAAGCCGTGGTCAACTCTTCCTCCCCTACCCGATCAGGGTTCGGGATCAGTTCGGGATACAAATGCTTGGCACCCAACATCACCAAGAGCGGCAGCATCGCCACCGTGAGGTACATCAGCCCCGACAGGTAAGCGGCGCGAACGGCCGTTTGTTCAGATTTGGCGGCCATGATGCGCTGGAAAACATCCTGTTGCGGCAGCGAGCCCAGTCCGATGGTGATCCACGCCGCCAGATAGCCGAGGTAGCCGTGGGCACTGTTTTCGGGCCAAAAACGGAAAAAATCGGGATTTTCGGCAACGGCCGTTTGCATCATCGGAGAAATGCCGCCCGATCGGTAGAGCATCACCGCGGCAATGGCCGCCAAGCCCAGCACGATCACCACCGATTGGAAGGCATCAGTGACCGAAACCGCCCACATGCCCCCCACCAGTGTGTAGGCCAGCACCGCGGCCCCGCACAGCAAAATCGGCGGCCCCAGACCAGCCTCGGGCGGAAACACATCCGGGGCAATGGCCGTGAGCACGGTCGCCATGGCCAGCAACTGGGCGGCGATCCAACCGAAATACGAAGGGATCATCAACAGCGCCGAAACCATCTCCGCGCGCCGGCCGTAACGCTCCCTGAAAAAATCGCAAAAGGTATAGTACCCTTTCCGGTACAACGGCTTGGCGATCAAAACGCCCGCCAAAAACAGGCACAAAGCCGCTCCCAGCGGGTCTTCGATGATGCCCAAAACACCCTCTTGGGCAAAATCCGCCGAGGCGCCGAGGACGGTTTCCGCCCCGAACCAAGTGGCGAACATCGCCGAAGCCGCCAAAAACAACGGCAGGCGACTGCCCGCGACCACAAAGTCGGACGTGTTCTTGACCCGTCGGGAGGCCCACAAACCGATGCCGACGTTCAGCAGGAAATATGCGACGACAAAAAGGAGCACGCAGGAATTTTATCGTTCCAAAAGCCCAAATATACGCCGACGGTTTGTTTAGCATGCCGTACCTTTGGCGGCCGACACACTGCACTGGAACAGACCCTGTTTTTTATGGAAACACACGCCCTCGGATTTGAACAGATCGAAACCTCTGCGACCTTCATCCGCGAAAAATGCCCCGGTTTCGCGCCCAAAGTGGGCCTCGTGCTGGGCACCGGACTGGGCGGGCTGCTCGGTTCTATCAGCCCGATAGCGGAAATTCCGTACGCCGAAATCCCCCATTTTCCGCTCTCCACCGTCCAATCGCACAAGGGAAAACTGGTGCTCGGCCACGCCTCGGGCGTGCCGGTGGCCGTGATGGCCGGACGCTTCCACTATTACGAGGGGTATTCGATGAAACAGGTCACTTTTCCCGTGCGGGTGCTCAAAGCGCTCGGCATCGGGCACCTGTTGCTGTCCAACGCGGCGGGCAGCATCAACGGCAACATAGACCAGGGCGACCTCGTGTTCGTGCGCGACCACATCAACCTCCTGCCCGAAAATCCGTTGCGCGGCCACAACGACGAGCGGCTGGGCCCCCGCTTCCCCGACATGCTCGACACCTACAGCGAAGACC
>JBEIJQ010000264.1:0-2378 GCA_040380145.1 Lewinellaceae bacterium
AAAGGCGAAAATAGGCCAATTTTGTGAACGTCCGGGCGCAAATGGCTTTGTCCGATCCGTGCCCGCTGGCGGCACATGCCGGAGAGTCCGATTGCCTCCGGTCAAAACAAATGCCGCCGATTTCGGTTTAGCCTTCATAACGTCCCCCCCAATGGAAATCAGAATCAAAGGAAATGCATACCACTTTGCTCACCCGTTGGTGTTGGCAGGGTTGATATGCGCGGCTGCGGCGCTTTTCATGGCGGGCTCGGTGCTGTTGCGCATTTGCGGTTTGGTTCCCTTCCAAGCGACCGCTTCTTACACTACGGCGGGGGCGTTCATGCTGCTGTATTCCGTGGGGACCAGCGTCCGCATCCTCACAGAGCCGAGTTACTGGCGCTATGCCCAACGCGCCTTTGTTTTTTTCCTCGGGGTTTTTTTGGTACTCGGGATGATGGCCTATCTGTTTTCCGGCGTCACTCTGTCCGAGGCGAAAGGCTATCGCTCGACCTATTTGACGCTGCTGATCGGCGAAACGATCCTGATCGGACTGGGGCTGTTTGTCCGCAACGTGATCGTTTGGTTGGAGCAAGACGAGCGCAAGGGCCCCTCGGGACGTTGATCAGACTTCTTCTTCGTCTTCCCACTCTTCAGGCCAATTTTCCCAGACCAGCATTCGGTTGGTCCCGATGTCCAGCGAAACGCCGCCGGGGAAAATCGGCAGGAATCTTTCCTCCATGAACCTCTCCGTGGCCAACAGTTCGGGTTCGATGCGGGAAAGGCGGTTGAAGAGCAACAGGCCCCCTTCGGACACGCATTTTTTTGCGTTTTCCAGAAAAAGGTCCTGTTCGAAAGGGTGGGGCACGAAATCGTCGATGAACAGATCTATGCAGACGAGGTCGTAGGTCTCGGAGCATGCGGCCACCCAGTCGAGTGCATCGGCGCAGTGCAGTTCGATCGGCAGGGTCAGTCTCGGCAGGGTATATTTTTGGGCCAACCGGATCACTTCCGGGTCTATGTCCACGCCCGTGCAGGACGGCCGAAGCCGAAAAGTTTTTTCCAATAAAAAAGGGATGCTCCCCAATCCAAAACCCAGGATCAGCACCGTTTTCGGTTCCCGTTCGCGGATTTCGAGCTGCCGGAAACTGTCCCGAAAATTCAGGTACAGATCGTCGAAGCTGTAGATCGCGTGTTCGGCGCACAACATCAGCCGGCCCCGTCGTGCGACCACCTCGAGCTGCTTGTTGAAAGCGCTCTGGGAGGTTTCCAGGGGCACGTCGTGGACGTAGCTCAGCAATTCTTGATAGAGGGATAGCACGGCAAACAAAAAAGTTGCGCTAAATTGGCGGTTCGGAAGCCCGGACATTGCATCCCGGGTTTTTTCTTGTGCAAACATAACCCTTTTCGCCTTTTCCGATGAAGAACCTGCTTATCGCCCTGTTGCTTTTCTGCCTTTCGATGCCCGTTTTGGCCCAAGACCATGTACTGACCGTACCGGCCAATTGTGGCGGGAACATCACCCACACGGCCACCACGGCCGGGGACGATTGTGCCCTGCGCCCAGGCAACGATTATGTATATCAACTGATCTTGCCTTTCAACGCCACTTGGACGCTCTCGGTCTGCAACGCCACGATCCCCGCCAATTACGACTCCTACATGTACCTGACGGATGCCCTCTGCGGGGGCGCTACCCTGGCGACCAACGACGATGCCTGCGGCCTGACCTCCAGGATCATCTACACGGGCGGCCCCGATACCCTATATTTGGCGATGGAGCAGTACGCCAACAACGCCAACACTTACTCCTTTACCCTGTCTGTCAGTTCGGGCACCCCGCCCGTGGCCGTCACCTGCCCGCCCGCAGACACCTCCCTCACGGGCGTTTTGACCGATTACACGGCCCTCGGAGCGATCGTGGGCGGCTTCGCGCCCTATACCCTCGTGCAAAACCCCGCGCCCGGCAGTCCGCTGGTGGCCGGCAACACCCTGGTACAGCTGATCGTGACCGACAGTTGCGGGGTGAGCAACAACTGTTCTTTCAATGTGGGCTACTATCCCTGTGTGAACGGGGTCTTGTCCGCACCCGGCCTGTACGATTCCTCCACGGTCAACCAGCAGAATATCTGTGCGTTGAGGGCTTCGCGGGACTTTACCGTCCAGGTGGACATCCCCTGCGACGGCAACTGGATCTTCGAAACCTGTGGCGGCAACACCGATTACGACACGTGGATCTACCTCGGCACCACCTGCTGCAGCGGCGACCTGGGCGACAACGACGACAACTGCGGGCTGCAATCGCGCATCACGGCCACGGGCCTCACCGCGGGCACCTATTATCTGACCGTGGAAAGTTATGCCGCGGGCGGGTCGGGCAATTTCACGCTGCGCGTCTATGA
>JBEIJQ010000265.1:0-2332 GCA_040380145.1 Lewinellaceae bacterium
GACCGCCGGGCCGACCGCCAAGATCTGGTGGAAAAAATGAAGGCCCGCAACTATGTGGTGTACAACTGGGTGGAAAACGAATTGGCCGACCTGAAGCTCGATCCGGCCAAAAACTTCGTGTTCTTCACATCGGATTCCGAACCAGTGCCCGCTTCGCAGGGCCGCGATTACCTGCCCGGAGCCAGCACGCTGGCCTGTGATTTCCTGAAGAAAAAAGGCGGCGACCGAGGCTTTTTCCTCATGATCGAAGGCTCGCAGATAGATTGGGGCGGACACGCCAACGACTCCGACTACCTGGTCTCGGAAATGATCGATTTCGACAACGCCATCGGACGAGTGCTGAATTTTGCGCGCGCCGACGGCAACACGCTGGTGATCGTCACCGCCGACCACGAGTGCGGCGCCTATTCGATCCTGCAAGGTTCTACCCAAGACAGCCTCAAGACCCATTTCGCCTCCGATTACCACACGCCCGACCTCATTCCAGTGTTCGCATTCGGTCCGGGTGCCCAAGAATTTACCGGCGTGTACGAAAATTCGGACATTTTCCACAAGATCAAAAAGTTGCTTTTCCGTTGACCCATTAGGGTGCTCCGACGCCTCCCCCGCCCATGCTCCAACTTTTCCGAACCAATCAGGCCTACCAGATCGCGCTGCTCATCGGCTACGCCCTGCTTTTGCGGGCCGACCTGTTGTTCGTGGCCCGGCCCATGGAAATGCCTGGGGGCGGCCTTTTCAGCGAGGCGCTTTTCGAATGGTTCGGCGATCGTTGGCCACTGCGAAATACCCTCACTCTGTTGCTGTTGGTCGGACAGGCCATCCTGCTCAACGAAACGGTCAACCGGTACCGCATGGTGCGCGATCAGACCTATGTGCCCGCCGTCTGCTATGTGCTGTTGGCCTCCGGTTCGCCCCAACTCTCACAGCTCAGCGCGCCCCTTTTGGCCAATACCTTCCTGCTGTTGGCCATCAGCGCCCTGTTTGCCGGTCATCGGCGCAAAGAAGCCATGGAACCGCTGTTCAACGCGGGTTTCTGGGTGGCCGTCGCCAGTCTGTTCTATGTTTCCGCTTCGGTTTTCTTGGTCTTTGCCCTGTTGGCCCTATCGCTGCTGCGCAAGCCCGACCTGCGCGAAAACCTCGTTTTGGTTTCGGGCTTCGTCACCGTGTACCTGTTGCTGGGCGTGACTTTTTTCTGTCTCGACGGGCTGCCCTATTTCGGACAACGGCATTTCGCCGCCCATTTTTCCTTCCCGCATTGGACGGGCCGGGCCGATTGGAGCCTGTACCTCCAATTCGGAACGGCCGGCCTGCTGCTGCTCTGGGCCTTGGGCAACCTGCCCACGATCCTGTTCAAGACCAGCATCCAAGTACAGGTGTTCCTGCAAGTACTGTATTGGGGGATGCTGTTTTCGGGCCTTTGCCTGTTCGTCCAGCGCGATGTGGCCTGGTCGCACGCGCTGTTGCTGTGCCTGCCGCTGTCGCTTTTTTTCGCCTTCAACCTGATGTCCCTGCGCAGCCGTTTTTTGGCGGAAGCGCTTCATTTGGTGGTTTTCATGGCGGCGGTCGCGGCTCAGTACCAGTCCTACTTTTTCCTTTTTTGAACCTATTTTTTTCGTAAAAAAAGAACTGTATGCGATTCGGCGTAGTGGTTTTCCCCGGTTCCAATTGCGACCACGACATGCTCCATGTGCTGGGCAGCGTGTTGGAACAAGATGTCCGCCCCTTGTGGCACAAGGAAACCCGTTTGGACGGCTTCACGACGGACGACTGCATCGTGCTGCCGGGCGGTTTCTCGTACGGCGATTATCTGCGCTGTGGGGCCGTGGCGCGTTTTTCGCCGATCATGCCCGCGGTGGTGGACTTTGCGCGCCGCGGCGGCAAGGTGTGGGGCATCTGCAACGGCTTCCAGATCCTCTGCGAGGCGGGGCTTTTGCCGGGCGCGCTGCTGCTCAACGAGCACCGCCGTTTTTCGTGCAAAAACGTGTTCCTGCGCACCGAGACGGCCCACAGCCCGATCACGCGCAACCTCGAAAAAGGCCAGGTGCTGCAGATCCCGATCGCCCACGCCGAGGGCCGCTACTACGCCGACGAGGCCACCCTCGACCGGCTGGAGAGCAACGACCAGGTGCTCTTCCGCTACTGCGACGAGATGGGCAAGACCGATACTCCGGGCGCCAATCCCAACGGTGCCCTTCGCGACATCGCCGGTATCTGCAACGAGGGCCGCAACGTGTTCGGCATGATGCCGCACCCCGAACGCGCCGCCGAGCCCATCCTCGGCAATTCGGACGGCCTCGTGCTGTTCACCTCCCTGCTGGGCTGGGTGAACGCC
>JBEIJQ010000266.1:0-2323 GCA_040380145.1 Lewinellaceae bacterium
CCACGCCGACATCCGCTTTGGCTGCTTTGGCGAGGTATTGTTCGAGGTTGGCGATGCTCTGCGGGTAGTCGTTCATTTCGTAGTAGCAGTAGCCCAACAGGCGGAGCATCACCGTTTGCTTGGGATCTTCCTTGTAGATGGCCTGCAGGGCCGGAACGGCTTGTTGGTAATTCTTGGTGAGGTACAGGAGTTTGGCATACATCGAGCGGTCTTCGATGCTGTTGCCGCCGTTTTCGATCAGGTGTCCGAAGGCTTCTCTGGCCTTGGGGAACTGGTTGATCGAGAAGTAGTAGTAGCCGAGTTCGCGGTGGGCTTTCTGCATCTTGGGATCCAGCGCGAGGGCTTTTTCCATGCGCTTGACGAATTCGGCGGGGTTGAAGCTTTTGAACATCATGGCCGTTTTGTAGGCCGGGAGAGGATTCTTGGCGTCGAAACTTTCCACGAAATCAAAGGCCGTGGCCGCACCGCCGGCGTCTTTGAGCAGCAAGCGGGTCATGCCGAGCGACATGTAGGTGACCGGATTTTTGCCGTCTATGGCCAGGGCTTCGTTCAAGTAGCCGAGACCGGTGCGCAGCTTGCTGGTATCGCCGGTGTAAAAAGCGGGGTACAGGTAGGTTTCGCCGACGAGGCGAAAGATGTTCGCATCGCGGCGCTTGGTGGCCTTGATCACGTCGTCGAAGGCTTTTTGCGCGGCGGCGTGGTCTTTTTTCATCGCCGCGATGCGGCCGTTGGCCAACAACACGAAGGGCGATTTCGGATCGAGCGCCGCCACTTTTCCGTAGGCGTCGAGCGCCTCCGCGCCTTTGTTGGCCGCCGTGTACGCATGGCCGAGATAAAACTGGTTTTCGGCGCTGGACGGATTGGTTTTCAGTAGGTTTTCAAACAATTTGATCGCCTCGTCGTATTGTTCGTAGGCGAGCATTTTGAGACCGTCTTGTGCGTTTTGGGCCACCAACGTCGCGCTCAGGGCGAAGGTCGCCACCAACAGGTTAAAGGCTTTGGCCATGCTTTTCATAAAGAAAAAATTGGAATGGAAAAAATATGTTTTGGCAACAAGTCGAAAAAACCGAACGGAAAAATTTTTCTCCGAAGGGGACAAAAATACATGCCTTCCCCCACTTCAACGCAACTTCGGTGCCAATTATGTTGCAGGGCCCAAAACCGCTGCATATCGCAGGGCCATGACTATCGGATATTGATCGGCTCTCGGCGGATGTTGACCACCCGCGAGGGGCTGTTGGCCGCCACCAATCCCGCCCGGTGGATGATGAGTTGGCCGCGTTCGCTGTACAAAAAGGAGATGAGATTGGATTCCGCTCCCCTCATGGACCGGCAGTTGATGGCGTACATGTTGCGGGAAAGGGGATACTCCCGCCTGCGCAGGTAGTACTGATAGGGCTGGCAGGCCCTTTTGCCGGGGAGGGACACTTTCAGGATCTTGATTTCTTCACGAAACTGCTTGACGGTGGGATTGTCGAGGTTGCTCACCCAATTGACGCCGATCACGCCGAGTGCGTTTTTGTTTTTGGACACATAGGAAATGACATCGGGGTTGGTCTGGCTGGCGAAGACATTGCCGCCCAACTTTTCGCCGGGGCAAATGCTGTCCACCATGAAACGCACGGTACTGGATTTGTAGTTGTCGAACACGAGCACCACTTCCCCTTTTCCGTTGGGCCAGGTTTTTTGGCGGCCCGTCGCGATCTCGCGCAGCAGATCGGTGTCGAGGCTGTCCAAAGGATTTTCCGGGTGCACGATCAGCGCGATGCCGTCGTAGGCGAGCCAGGTGCTGCGTGGGGTAAAGCCTTTTTTGACGAAGTGGCTCTTTTCGTCCTCTGTCAATTCACGGGAAAGGACGACCATCCCGACGCTGTCGTCGAGCAACAATCCGAGCGCATCGGCCTCCGGGACATAAAAGGGCAGGGCCCAATGCGCGCGGACCTGGTCGTGCCAGATCTCGAGTTCTTCGCGGATGATCGGACGGTAGTTTTCGTCCACGGCGATACGGGCGGTATCGCGTCCGTTCGTTCGGTTTTGGGCAGAGCCGCCACCGTCACAGGAGGGCAGCAAAAGACCGCAACAAAAAAGGACCGCAAGGGCCAAGATCGAGCACAGACGCATGGGAAACAAGTTTTATCCGTTCGAAATGCTTCGGTACAAGCGCAGTCCACGGAATACGCCGTACAACAATAACATAACGCCCAGCGCGATGTTGAGTTCCGGTCCGAGGTTCGGGACAACCGTTTTGGCCCAGATCAGATACAGGCCGATGGCCCAATAGGCGAGGATCATCAGGCCCGAAAAAAACAAGAAGATTTTTTTC
>JBEIJQ010000267.1:0-2320 GCA_040380145.1 Lewinellaceae bacterium
GACGGGCACGACGGCCTCGTGCGCGACGGCAAGATCCTCAACGACGAGACGCTGCCGATCCTGGCCAAGATGGCCGTGGCACAGGCGCAGGCCGGGGCCGACATCATCGGGCCCAGCGACATGATGGACGGGCGCGTGGGCTTTTTGCGCCACGCTCTCGATGATGCGGGCCACACCGATGTTTCCATCATGGCTTACACCGCCAAATATGCCTCGGCGTTTTACGGCCCCTTCCGCGATGCCCTGGATTCGGCGCCCAAGTCGGGCGACAAAAAAACCTACCAGATGGATCCCGCCAACCGCCGCGAGGCGCTGATCGAGGCGGAGCTGGACTACCAAGAGGGCGCCGATTACCTGATGGTCAAGCCCGCGCTGCACTACCTCGATGTGATCCAACAGCTCAAGGCGCAATACGATGTGCCCATTGCGGCCTATCACGTGAGCGGCGAATGCGCGATGCTCACCGCCGCCTGCCGCAACGGCTGGCTGCAGTTCGAAAAGGCGATGCCCGAGGCACTGCTCAGCATCAAGCGGGCCGGCGCCGATGTGATCCTGACCTATTTCGCCAAGCAATACGCCGAAATGATGCGTCGGCAGGGCTGATGGCTTCATCCCCCTTTTTTCTTATGCGCGAACCCCAACTGATCCTGTACGCCCCCAGCGTTCCGCTGACCCCCGAAATGACCGTCCGCCGGGCCTTGCCGAGCCGCGGACTGGCCCATGTGGACCCGTTCGTTTTCTTGGACCATTTCGGGCCCACCGTTTTTCGGGCGGGCGCCCGGCACTTCGCTGATGGCACCGGCCCCCATCCGCACCGCGGTTTCGTCACCTTCACCTATTTGTTCGACGGCGAAATGGAGCATTTCGACAGCCGCGGCCACCGCGGGGTCGTTGGGCCCGGCGGCGCGCAATGGATGAAGGCCGCTTCGGGGATCGTGCACGACGAAAAGCCCACCGAGGCGTTTTTGGCGCGGGGCGGCACGCTGAGCGGGATACAGCTCTGGATCAACCTGCCGGCCCAACACAAGGGCGACACGCCGGATTATGTGCAACTGCCGGGTCCGGAAGTGCCCGAAAAGCGCTGGCCCAACGGTGCGGTGCTGCGGGTCCTGATCGGAGAACACGGAGACGCCGTTTCTCCGGTGCCGAGGTGCTCGCCAATGCTGTGCGGCCATTTGCACCTGCCCGCCGGAGCTTCCCTGGAGCTCGAGTTGCCAGCCGATTGGAACGCGTTCGCATATATGGCAAAAGGCGAAGCGGTCTTTGGGAGTTCCCCACAAGCCGCCCGCGAAGGAGCCCTCGTGCTGTTGGCGCGCAACGGCGCCCCGACGCTAGCGGTGGCCAACCCAGGCTCCTCGCCGGCGGATCTGATGCTGTTCGCCGGAGCGCCCATCGGGGAGCCCATCCTCGCATCGGGGCCGTTTGTGATGGACACGCGGGCGGGCCTCCAAGCCGCTTACGACGATTTTTACGCCGGAAAATACGGGGAACTGTGAGCGCCCGCCCCGACGATCTGCTGGTCTATCGCCCGGAAGGACTGTACTGTCCGCTCGCGGGCATATACATCGATCCGCTGCGGTCGGTGGAAAGGGCCCTGATCACGCACGGGCACAGCGACCACGCCCGTTGGGGGCACCGCGCCTACCTGTGCACCGATCGGGCGCTGCCGGCCATCCGCAGCCGGTTGGGCGACATCAACGCGCAGTCCGTGCGCTACGGCGAGGCCACGGTGATCAACGGGGTGCGGTTTTCGTTCCACCCCGCTGGCCACATCCCCGGCTCGGCACAGATCCGGGTGGAGCACCAAGGGACCGTGTGGGTGGTTTCGGGCGATTACAAAGTGGAGGACGACGGGCTTTCGGAGGCCTTCGAGCCGGTGCGGTGCGATGTGTTCATCACCGAATCCACCTTCGGCCTGCCCGTTTTCCAATGGGCGCCACAGGAACAGGTCTTCGCGGAAATCAATGCTTGGTGGCGCGAAAACCGGGAAAAGGGCGTGGTGAGCCTGCTCGGCTGCTATTCCCTCGGCAAGGCCCAGCGCATCCTCCGGCATTTGGACACGGAGATCGGGACGGTCTATACGCACGACGCCACCGAAACGCTCAACCGGGTGCTGCGCAAACAGGGCTATGCGCTGCCCGATACCCGCCGCGTCCCGACCGAATCGGGGGCGAAATTGCCGGAGGGCAGCCTCGTGCTGGCCCCGCCCGCCCTGATCGGCAGCAATTGGGCCAAGCGCATACGGGCGCTCTCCGTCGGATTGGCCTCAGGCTGGATGGCGCTGCGGGGCACGCGCCGCCGCGAAACGGTGGATCGGGGC
>JBEIJQ010000268.1:0-2259 GCA_040380145.1 Lewinellaceae bacterium
CCGCGCTGTCGGGATTTTCTCGAAGGCCGGCTGGGCCGTAAGAAATCCTTACAGGTCGTTCTTTGATTTTTGAGGAACTGCACTGCACTTTATAGACTGTATTTCAAATTTTTACAACCAGAAATATCTAATGGCGGCCATTAGATATTTTTTCCAATGACAATTCTGGGTTTATCGCCAACGAACTCAACAACCGACCTAGAGAAAAAGGCTCGGGTTCCTCACTCCCAATGAAGCTTTCAACCTATTATCTCAATCGGGGCGTGTTGCTATTGAAAGTGGAATCCTGCAATGAAATAACAGTCTGTCAATAAGATTTCATCACAATATTTCCCTCGATCAAGGCTTGAGCAGCGTCGCGACAAGCGGATGATCGGACGAGCGGCCCCATGCGCGGATCAAATAGGCCCCGCTGGGGAGGTCGGTGAGGTCGAGTTCGGGCACCGCGCCCGATCCGAGCAGGAACCGACGGACGGTCCGCCCATCGGCCGAACAGATTTCCAAACGCTCCAACGCTTCCCCGCTGGGCCAATCCAAGCGCACGGTGCCGCCCACGGCCGGGTTGGGCCAAACACGCAGGGCCGAGGGATCCTGCACCTCGTCGATCGAAGAAACCAACACCAAAATCGGATCCGAGGGAAAAGATGCGCAGCCGTTCGCGTCCACGCCCGAAACCGTGTAGAAGCCGCTGGCCGCCGCCGTCCAGGTCGGACCGGTCGCGCCGGGCACTTCCTGTCCGTCGAGGTACCACTGAAAGGTCGTGAACGATCCGGGGTTGGACACGGAAAGCGTCGTGCCGTTGATCGCGACCACCGGAACGGGCACCGTCAAAAACTGCACTTCCACGTTCACGCCCAGCCAAAACGATATGTTGGGACACATATCCGGTGACGCGACCACGGTATATGCCCCCGATGCATTGGACAAGACCAGCGTATCGTTGCTTTCGTTGGGCATGGGCTGCCCGAAATTGTACCACTGCACGTTGGTGTTGTACGGCTCCATCAAAATAAGCCGCATCGTGTCGGTGGGGCACAAAATCGCCTCGCCGTTGGGACCGATGGTGAAATCGCCGACGGAAATGACGACGGGCAACAAGAACACATAGCCGTCCACAAAGACGCTTTCGGTGGTTTCGTAACAGCCGTTCAGCGACACCTCGGCGCGGAAATAGAACAGGGTGTCCAGGGTCTGGACAAGCGTGGCGGTATTGGCCCCTTGGATGGGCGACCAGTTTTGGCCGTCCAAACTGCGGTACCACTGGTAAGTATCATAGGTCTGTAGGCTCAGGACGATCGAGTCGCCGGCGCAGAGCATCAGGTCGCCCATGATCGCCGGCGAAAACCAACAGGCACTGCGCGCATAGCGGTGCGCGAAACAATCGTTGCATTCTTCTTGCAGGTCGAACTCCCCGTTGCCAAACGATTGCACCACAAGGTCAATGAACGGCGGCATGGGCGGCACGCCGTCGAAAGGAAACCCCCGCAGCACCCACGAAGGCCCGAAAATGGTGTTGCGATAGGTCAATACAGTGATGCCGCCCGGTATCGGCTGGTTGTTGATGTACACCCGATAACTGAGCGTGTCGGTGCCGACCTGGGCCGCGGTCTGGAAAAACTCCAATCCGCGCGTAACGCCCAAGTCGTTCGGCGTGATGGTCATGCCGGCGATGCCGCCGACCGAAAACCGCCAGTTCAGCGGCCCTGCCACCAGTTCGGCAATCAAGGGCTGCGGATTTTGGGAAAAGACCTGCGCACAAGGCGCCAGGAACAACAACAGGGGGAGGAAGATTTTTTTCATATTTTTTACAAAATTTTTTTAAAAAAATTATGTTTAAAATCGGATGCCCTTGTCCGTGCACCCTTTTCGATACAAAATTATTGCCTTTTGCCGATCGTTGGAACGATCGTTTTCGAAGACATTTGACTTTTCGGACGGGTTCTCGGCCCATGCTTCACCAAAACGGCGCTCGGCCAAAAAACGCTGGGCCGACGGAGGCCTTTTCCCGGCGGAATTTTTGTTGCCCCTGCGGAGTTTTGTGTATTTCCTTTTTCGAAAAACAGGCGGCCCGGGATCTTTCGCAGAGAGCCTGTTTTTTTACTTTGGGGGGAATTGCCGTAATTTGGCGGACCTTTTTCTTCCTGATTTTTCGGAAAAAAGAACCGCGAAAAACCGAACCGCCGATGGTCTATTCCCCCGAGCAACAGCGCACCCTGTACGAACAGTCGAAGGCCCTGATCGAAAAGCCCCTGCCCACCG
>JBEIJQ010000269.1:0-2259 GCA_040380145.1 Lewinellaceae bacterium
CCCGCATCCCCAAGTCCAATCTCTTTCCCGAGATCCGCGGACTGAAAGGCCCCCTTTCCTGCCTGTCCAAGGCCCGATACGGCATCGCTTGGGGAGCCGTGGGCGCCGGCCTCGACTGCTACGACGCCGCCCTGCGCTACTCCTTGGAACGCGAGCAGTTCGGAAGGCCGCTCGCCGGCTTCCAGCTCACGCAAAAGAAACTGGCCGAGATGATCACCGAACTGACCAAGGCCCAGCTCATGGCCTGGCGCTTGGGCACCCTGGCCAACGACGGCAAGGCGACCCCCGCCCAGATCTCGATGGCCAAGCGCAACAACGTGTTCACCGCCCTCACGGTGGCCCGCGAATCGCGCCAGATCTTCGGCGGCATGGGCATCACCAACGAATATCCGGTGATGCGCCACATGATGAACCTCGAAACGGTGCTCACCTATGAGGGCACCCACGACATCCACCTGCTCATCACGGGCATGGACGTTACCGGGGTGAACGCCTTCAAATAGTCTTTTTTCTTTTTCATTTTTTCCAGAAAAAAAAGATGCACCAAGACCGTTTCGTAACCCGCCACATCGGGCCCAATCCGACGGAGACCCGGCAAATGCTCGACGCCGTGGGCGCCGAAAGCCTCGACGGGCTGATCGCCGAGACCGTTCCAGGACCCATCCGCCGCGGCGGACTGCCCCAAATCCCCGATGCGCTCAGCGAGGACCGCTACCTCCGGGAAGTCCGGAAAATCGCGGACCAAAACCGCGTTTTCCGCTCCTATATCGGACTGGGCTACTACGGAACGCTCACCCCGGGCGTGATCCTGCGCAACATCTTCGAAAATCCGGGCTGGTACACGCAGTACACCCCCTATCAGGCCGAGATCGCCCAGGGCCGCCTCGAAGCGCTGCTCAACTTCCAGACGATGGTCTCCGACCTCACGGCCATGCCCATCGCCAACGCCTCGCTCCTCGACGAGGCCACCGCGGCCGCCGAGGCGATGACGATGTGCCACGGCCTCAAAAACAAAAAAGCGGGCGACAGCGCCAACCGCTTCTGGGTGTCCAAAAACACTTTCCCGCAGACGATCGATCTGCTGTTTACCCGCGCCGAACCGCTCGGGATCGAAGTGGTGGTCGCCGATCCGCGGGATTTCCGCTTGGACGAGGTCGCTTTCGGTATGCTCCTGCAGATGCCCGGCGAAGACGGTTCCGTGGAAGACCTGCGCCCGCTCGTTGAAGCGGCCAAGGCAAAGGATGTATTCGTGGTGGTGGCCGCCGACCTGCTCAGCCTAGCCCTGATTTCCCCGCCCGGGGAATGGGGCGCGGATGTGGTGGTCGGCAATACCCAACGCTTTGGAGTGCCCATGGGCTTCGGAGGTCCGCACGCGGCCTTTTTCGCCACTCGCGAAGAACATGTCCGCAACATCCCGGGCCGCCTGATCGGAGCCTCGGTGGACCGCTTCGAACGCCCTGCCCTGCGCATGGCCCTGCAGACCCGCGAACAGCACATCCGCCGCGACAAGGCGACCTCCAACATCTGTACGGCCCAAGCGCTGTTGGCCATCATGGCCGGCATGTACGCCGTTTACCACGGCCCCGAGGGCGTCAAGGGCATCGCCAAACGGGTGCACCGCCACGCCCAGCGCCTGTCGGACGCCGTCGAGAAAATGGGTTTCCGCCCAACGAACGCCCACTTCCTCGACACCCTGCGCTTCGATGCGGGCGATGCCGCCACCGTCGAGGCCGTCCGCAAGGCCGCCCTCGCTCGGGAGATCAATTTCTACTACCCCGGCGGGGCCCTGATCCAACTGTCGTTGGACGAAACCGTCATCCAAGAAGACTTGGCCGATATCGCTGCCTGCTTCGCCGAGGCCAAGGGCCAGCGCGCGCCCGGTCCCGACCATTTCGCCTACGAAGAGGCGGCCCCCTCGCTGCCCGAACGGCTGGTGCGCAGCGGCGCGTTCCTGACGCACCCGGTCTTCAACGCCCACCGCTCGGAAAGCCAGATGCTGCGCTACATCAAGCGCCTCGAGGCCAAAGACCTTTCGCTGGCCCACTCCATGATCCCCTTGGGCAGCTGTACGATGAAGCTCAATGCCACCTCCGAAATGATCCCCGTCAGTTGGGCCGCTTTCGGACATATGCACCCCTTCGTGCCCGCCGATCAGGCCGCGGGCTACCACCGGATTTTCGGCGAACTCGAACAAATGCTCTGCGAACTGACCGGCTTCAAGGCCTGTTCGCTGCAGCCCAATTCCGGTGCCCAGGGCGA
>JBEIJQ010000270.1:0-2219 GCA_040380145.1 Lewinellaceae bacterium
GCCAATCTCCGCGACATCGACGAACGCATCCGATTGGTCAACCAACGAATGTCGGGACAATGAGCACGACGACCGGCGGACAGTTCGACCTGATCGTGATCGGCGGCGGGGCGGCGGGATTTTTCGGTGCCATCGCTTTTGCCGAGGCGCGCCCGGAAAGCCAGACATTGATCTTGGAACGCGGTGCGGAAGTACTCGAAAAAGTGCGCGTTTCCGGCGGCGGACGCTGCAATGTGACCCACGATTGCCCGATTCCCGCCGAATTGGTCAAAAACTATCCGCGGGGCGGAAAAGAACTGCTCGGGCCTTTTCACCGCTTTTCGCCCGCCGATACGGTCGAATGGTTCGAAAACCGCGGGGTGCCGCTCAAAACGGAGGCCGACGGTCGGATGTTCCCCGTTTCCGACCGCTCGCAGAGCATCGTGGACTGCCTCGTCCGCTCAGCGCGCGAGGCGGGCGTGCAGGTGCGTACCAGCGCTCGGGTGCAAGGTTTTTTTCCCGAAAAAGATCCGGACGGTTGGCGCGTGGAATTGTCCGACGGAAAACACCTCCGCGCTCGGGCACTCTTGGTGGCAACGGGCAGCAGCGCGGCCGTTTGGGAAATCCTCCGCGGCCTCGGACATGGGATCGAACCGCCCGTGCCCTCCCTCTTTACATTCAATGTCAAAGATCCCCGGCTCGAGGGACTGGCCGGGCTGTCGGTGCCCCACGCCGAAGCGACCGTTCCCGGGACCGACCTGCGGGCCACTGGACCGGTGCTGATCACCCATTGGGGACTGAGCGGCCCGGCGGTGCTGCGCCTGTCGGCCTGGGGCGCCCGTATCCTGCACGCGCGCCAATACCGTTTCGATGCGCGCATCAACTGGACGGGATCGGAAACCGCTGCGGGCGCGCTCGGGGAAATGCTCCGATACAAAGCCCTGCACGGCAAGCGGACGGTTTCCTCAAACCCGCTTTTCGGACTGCCTTCCCGCCTGTGGGAGCGACTGGTGCGCACCGCGGGCATAGCCGCCGACATCCGCTGGGCCGATGTGCCCAAAGGCCTGATGACCGCTCTGTCCGAGGAATTGTGCGGGGGACTTTTCTCCGTTTCCGGAAAAAGCACTTTCAAGGAAGAGTTCGTCACCGCCGGCGGCGTATCGCTGCGGGAGGTGGATCTCAAAACCTTCCGCAGCAGATTGCACCCGGGGCTTTGCCTCGCCGGCGAAACCCTCGATGTGGACGCCATTACCGGCGGTTTCAATTTCCAAGCGGCATGGACAGGCGGATGGATCGCCGGAACTTCGCTCGCGCAATACTTTTGAACCAAACGCCCCCGCCGACCGTTTATTTGGAATTGTTCTAAACTCCCACTTTTTGATATGAACCTTTTCGGAAATTCGCCCAGCAAATCCCCGGTCATGCTGTACACCGAGCAGACCCCGAACCCCGAATCGCTCAAGTTTGTTTCGAACCGCATGTTGTACCCCAACAACACAGCCGATTTCCGCGAGGCGTCCAGTGTCGGGGAATGGTCTCCGTTGGCCGCCAAACTGTTCGAAAAACCCTTTGTGAAAGGCGTATATGTTTGCAACAACTTTGTGACCATCACCAAAGAGTTCAATTACGAGTGGAACGACATCATGATGGATGTCAAAGTTTTCCTCAAGCAATACATCGAGGAGGGCGGCGAAATCATCCGCGAGGGCTACGAAGAGGCCAAGTTGGAACTCTCCGCCAAACGCCAGATGGAACAATACTCGGGCGAGGATGCGGAAATCGTGACCAAGATCCGCAACCTCATCGACACCTATGTGCGCCCGGCCGTTGAAATGGACGGTGGCAATATCGAGTTCCAAAGTTTCGAAAGCGGAGTGGTGCATGTTCTGTTGCAAGGCTCTTGCAGCGGTTGCCCCTCCTCCACGGTCACGCTCAAGCAGGGCATCGAAGGCATGCTCAAGCGGATGGTGCCCGAAGTGGTCTCCGTCGAGGCGGCCATGGGGTAGTACCAAGTACTGTTTTGATCCGGCGCAGTTTTTTGTTTGATCAAAAAGCCGACGAAAATTTGATGAAACCCGTCCAAGCCGAAAGACGGCCACGATCCCTATTCGCAGAGTGGGGGGAGCAAAGGCTTTGCACACATCCGAGATAAGGGATAAACCCGAAATTGTCATTGGAAAAAATCTCTAATGGCGGTCATTAGAGATTGCCGGTTGTAAAAATTTGAAATACAGTCTATA
>JBEIJQ010000271.1:0-2186 GCA_040380145.1 Lewinellaceae bacterium
CACTTGCATACCAGAGGACAAATTTATCTGAAAATCCCGTTCCATGGCTCTGTTCAGACTCGCTCCCACACCCAGCGGATTCCTGCACGTCGGCAATGCGATCTCTTTCGTGCGCACTTGGCGCCTGGCGCGCCAGGAAAAAGCGCGGATACTGCTCCGCATCGACGACCTCGATGCCGACCGCAAGCGGCCCGCTTATGTGGAGGATATTTTCGAGAGCCTCCGCTGGTTGGGCATCGAATGGGACGAGGGCCCCCGCAATGCGGCCGATTTCGAGGCCAACTGGTCGCAACGGCACCGAACGGGGCTTTACGAAAGACTGTTGGCGAGATTGCAGGAGGGGGGGCACCTTTTCGCCTGCAAATGTTCGCGCGCGCAGTTGCAGCAGACCGCCGCGGACGGGCTGTATCCCGGTAACTGCGCGCACAAACAACTTCCATTCGATCGCGAGGGCCTGTCGTGGCGGCTGCGCGTGCCGGCGGGCAAAACCGTTTCGTTTCTAGATGCCGGCTCCGGCCTTTGTTCCTTCGATTTATCGGAGGCAATAGGCTCTTTCGTTGTCAGGCGCCGCGACGCGGTTCCTGCCTACCAAGTGGCATCCTTGGCCGACGATCTGTATTTCGGGGTGGACCGCATCGTCCGAGGCGAAGACCTGCTGCCCTCCACCGCGGCCCAATGCTACATGGCCGAACTGCTGGGCGAAACGGGTTTTCTGCAAAACCGATTTTGGCACCACGGTCTCGTCCGCGACGAAAACGGCCACAAACTCTCCAAATCCGAAGGCGCCGACTCCCTGCGGGCCATGCGCACCGCCGGTCTGGGCCCGGAAACGGTGTGGGAATTGGCAGGAGAAGGTGGCTGATCCCAAAATGTTTTTTTACCAAAATTTTCTATATCAATTGATTGAAAAAGAAAAAAAGATGGCTCTGGAAATTCTGAAGCCCGTGCAAAGAAATTTTACCGACCACGGTGGCGAAAAATCCTGCAAATCCTTGAATCCAGCCCTTGATTCCGGCAAGCAGCCGATCAAGACGTTTCCACAACGATCATTGGGGGTTGAAGCCCACAGGTGGCTCACTTGGTCAAAAAAAAGCGCCGGAGCTTCCCCCGGCGCTTTTTCGCATAATCAAAGATCGGTTCAGAGCAGTTCGTAGATCCCGGCGATGCCCTGTCCGCCGCCCACGCAGGCGCTCACCATGCCGTATTTAAGGTTGCGGCGGCGCAGTTCGTGGAACAGTTGGATGCTGAGTTTGGCACCCGTGCAGCCGAGCGGGTGGCCGAGGGCCACGGCGCCGCCGTTCACGTTCACCTTGCCGGGATCGAGGCCGGCTTCCTGCATGACGGCCAGTGCTTGGGCCGCAAAGGCTTCGTTGAGCTCGATGAGCTCGATGTCGCCGAGGCTGAGGCCCGCCTGTTTGAGCGCTTTGGGGATGGCCACGCAGGGGCCCATGCCCATGAGGATGGGCTCCACGCCGCCCACGGCCACCGAGGCGAGGCGGGCGATGGGTTGGAGGTTGTGGGCCTTCACCACATCTTCGCTCACCACGAGCACGAAAGCAGCCCCGTCGGAGGTCTGCGAGGAGTTGCCGGCGGTCACCACGCCGCCGTTGGCGAAGGCGGGCTTGAGCTTGGCGAGGCCCTCGAGGCTGGTATCGGCGCGCACGCCCTCGTCCATCGAGACGGTGAACTTGCGCTCTTGGCGGCGGTTGTCCTTGACGAACACCTCGGTCACCTCGATGGGCACGATCTGGTCGTTGAACAGTCCTGCCTTGATGGCCGAGCCCGCCTTGGCGTGGGAGTTGACCGAAAAGGTATCGGCCGCCTCGCGGGAGATGCCGTATTTTTTGGCCACGGCCTCGGCGGTGAGGCCCATGCCCACCACGTAATCGGGGTGTTCCACCGCGGTGGTGTAATTGGGCGACAGCTTGTAGCCGGTCATGGGGATCAGGCTCATGCTCTCGGCGCCACCGGCCACCACCACGTCGGCCATGCCGGCGCGGATCTTGGCCACGGCGAGGCCGATGGCCTCGAGGCCCGAGGCGCAATAGCGATTGATGACGAAACCGGGCACGGGTTTGCCGAGCGCGCGCACCGAGATTTGGCGACCGATCTGCAGACCCTGTTCGCCCTCGGGGTTGGCACAGCCCACGATGAGGTCGTCCACCGAGTTGGGGTCGATTTCGGGC
>JBEIJQ010000272.1:0-2139 GCA_040380145.1 Lewinellaceae bacterium
CCGCCCAGCTCATCGCCTACGCTCCGCTCTGCACGGGCGATGATCTGACCTTGGAGGCCTCGGCCCCCGCGGGCAGCACTTTTGCTTGGAGCGGTCCCTCCGGTTTCACCGGCACCGATGCCACGGAAACACTGGACGACGTACAAACCTCCAACGCAGGAGATTACACCGTGACCGCCACCGATGCCAACGGCTGTACCGGTTCGGCCTCCGTCAATGTACAGGTGATCGAGATCGGTCTCGACGTCGCCAACGGCCCCGTAGACACCGTGTACGCCGGCGGACAGCTCCTGCTATCGGCCACCTCTCCGCTCGACCCCAATGTTTCGTACACTTGGACCGCGGCGGGGGGCTTCCAACAGAACGGCGCCGCCGTGAACGTGTCGCCGACCGGTCCCACCCTGTACACGGTCTCCGGCACGCTGAACGCGTGTACGGAATCCGACAGCGTCTGGGTGTATGTGCGCAACGGTGCCCTGGCCCTGCCCAATGCCTTCACGCCCAACGGCGACGGTAAAAACGACGACTTCTTCCCCTTGATCACGGGAGATGTGGAAGTATTGGAATTCTTCGTCTTCAACCGCTGGGGACAGACCGTGCACCAAGCCAATGTGCCTTGGAACGGCGCTTTCCGCGAAAACGCCCAGCCCCGCGACGTGTATTTCTACCGTCTGAAGGTAGTGGACGAGGAGGGAGAAGAACAGACGCTGGTCGGCGAAGTAACCCTGGTCCGGTAACCCGCCCCCGGATGAACCGTCAAAAAGACATCTATCTGCCCGGCACAGCCGGCATACGGCCATTGGTATCGACCCGGGCCGATCGGTTGGAAGAAAAGGCGCGGGAATGCCTTTCGGATGAAGCGTTCGCCTACATCGCCGGCGGCGCCGGATTGGAGCGCACCCTCGAAAGAAACCGAGCGGCGTTCGATCGCTGGCAGATCGTGCCCCGCGTATTGCGCGATGTTTCGGTACGGGATCTCGGCATCGAACTGTTGGGAAAAAAACGCTCTTCTCCCTACCTGTTGGCTCCGATCGGCGTGCTGGAGATGGCGCACCCGGAGGCCGATCTCGCCGTGGGCCGTGCTGCAGCCGCAGAGGGCATCCCGTTTGTGTTTTCCAACCAAGCGTCGTTCAGCATGGAAAAAGTCGCCGCCGAAATGGGCGATGCGCCGAAGTTTTTCCAACTGTATTGGAGCAAGTCCGACGAACTGACGGCCAGTTTTCTGCAACGCGCGGAAAATTGCGGGTGCGAGGCCCTGGTGGTCACCCTCGACACCACCCTCTTGGGCTGGCGGCCGCGGGATCTCGATCTGGCCTTTCTGCCCTTTTTGCAGGGCAAAGGCATCGCCCAATACACCGTGGATACGGTTTTCCAGCGTTTGATGGACGAGCCGAACACCGGGGAAAGAGCCGCGAAAACGCCCGTTTCGTGGAAAAGTGTCCGGACGCTTTTCCAACAGGCACGCCGTTATCCGGGCAGTTTTTGGGGCAATCTGTTTTCGGGCCGCGCCATGCGGGCCGTCCGCAAATTCGTCGAGATCTACTCGCGTCCCTCGATCACGTGGGAAGAACTGCCTTTTTTGCGCCAGCATACCCGTCTGCCCATCCTGCTCAAAGGTGTCCTGCACCCCGATGATGCCCGAAAAGCCCTTGACTTGGGCATGAACGGCATTGTGGTCTCCAACCACGGGGGCCGACAAGTGGACGGCGCCATTTCAACCCTGGAGGCCCTGCCGGAGATCTCTGCGGCCGTGGGCGGCAGGATGCCCATCCTCTTCGACTCGGGGATCCGCTCCGGTGCGGATGCGTTCAAGGCCCTCGCGCTGGGCGCGGACGCCGTCTGCATCGGCCGCCCCTACGCCTACGCCCTCGGGATCGCCGGCGAAAAAGGCGTGCGCGAAACGCTGGCCAACTTCAAGGCCGATCTCGATCTGACCATGGGCCTCGCCGGTTGCGCCAACATCGGCGAAATCACCCGGGAAAGATTGAAAAGTGCGGAAGCTGGATAGTTTTTGGGGAGAGTAGCCGAGAAAACAGTCGCTTGTTTGCCCCATTTTTTCCCCTTTCATATCAGTAGAAAAGACTTATAACCCATGCATTCCAATCTCCTTTGGACCATCGGCTTTTTGTGCGCCGCGGC
>JBEIJQ010000273.1:0-2127 GCA_040380145.1 Lewinellaceae bacterium
ATCAATGTTTCATCCTCAACCCATCATCAAAAAATCGCTCCAAGCCATGCCCGGTATCTTCCAAACCATCCTCGAGACCTATCCCACTGGCAAGCACGACTTTTTGGCCAAACCCTACTTCGATATCGGCTTCGCAGAAGGATACAAAGAAGGATACAAAGAAGGATATGCAGTGGGATACGCAAAGGGCTTGGCCAAAGTTAAAGCCGAACAAGAAAGTATTGTCATCCACCGTATAGTGGAATCAGGACTCCTCACCCCGGAACAAATCGCAGAAATACTGCAAGTTCCGCTGGAACGGGTCCTTCAGATACAGCAGGGGAAATAAATAGGGCGGCTTCAATTACCGGCCTTTCGTACGATTTTCCAAGCCCCGGCGAACGATCCTACGGCCAGCCCCAACAGGGCCAACCACGAAAGCCAATCCCCCCAGCGCACATACAGTGTCTGGACCGTCCCGCCCCGGATCTCGGCGCGAACGAAGTCCGTTTGTCCATACGCCTTGGTGGTGTGGATCCTTCCGAGTGCATCGATGTGCGCGGAAACGCCCGTGTTGGCGCTGCGCACCACCGGACGGCGGGTCTCGATGGCCCGAAGCCGCGAAAAATGCAGGTGCTGCACATGCCCGGGCGTGATGTCCCACCAGCCGTCGTTGGTGAGCACGAAAATCGCGTTGGCGCCCAAGCGGACATACTCGGTGACATATTCCCCGAAAACGGACTCGTAACAGATCACCGGGGCCACGGCAAAATCCCCTTCCGGCGAGACGAAGATTTCTCTCTGATCTTGCCGACCCATGCCCGAGACCGTTCCGCCGAGATGGTCCACCAGTTGCACCAGCGGCTTGATGCCCTTGAGCAGATCGGCAAAAGGGAAGGTCTCCGGCCCGGGCACCAACTTGGATTTCACGTACAACGGAATCTCCGGCTGCCCGATCGCCAACTGGATGGCCGAGTTGTGCGCCTCGAGACAAACGGTCCGCCGCCGATTGCAGACGGCGTATTCCGACAGGGTTTCGCCGGGCGAGAAGTAGCGGGCCGAGGAAACCCCGAGCACAAATTTGAGCCCCGGACGCTCGGCTGCAAAGGAATCCAAGTCCCGGATCTCTTTGTTCGACCGAAGGTTTTCTTCCCGCAGATCTTCGTTGAAACTGGTCTCGGGAAACAGAACGTAATCCGCCGGCCCCTCTTTCAAGGCCTCCAAAGTCAGGTCGGTCAGGCGAAAAAATTGCGCGCGCTCCGAAACGCTGAATTTTTCGTGGTGCGGCTCGTAGTTGGGCTGCACGGCGACCACGGTCTTGGCAACGCCCGTTTTGGTCGAATCGGCGCGGTAAACGCCGATGCCGAAAGAAATTAAGATGGGCACGAACAAGACCGCCAACAGCAACGCATTGGACCGTTTTTTTTCCGGTAAAAAAGGATTTTTCCACCCCTTTTTTTCCCAAAAAACAAAAAAGAGAAAATTCAGGGCGATGATCCAAGCCGTGCCGCCGGGGACGCCCGTCCACTCGTACCATTGGACCATCCAAGGGACATGCGCAAAGGCATTGCCCAAGGTCAGCCACGGCCAGGTGAGGTCCCAGCGCAGATGCCCCCACTCGAAGGCCATCCAAGCCGATGCGATCAGCGATGCCTCCGCCCAAAAAGGCAGCCGACGGCCCAAACGCGTGGCCAGCAACCAGGGCAGGCACATCAGCCAACTGTTGACCAGCATGGCAAAAAATCCCGCCGCCAGGGCACTGTTGCTGACCCACCAAGTGGCCCCGAGGTTCCAGGCGTAAAAGGCCGCGTACAAATAGCCGAACCCGATGCCCGCTTTGCCTTCGGCGCGTTGTTCCCGGTTGATCATCAGCAGTGGCACCCACGCCAACCACATCGCCGGAACGAAAGGCGCCGGCGCAAATCCCGCCGTGGCCAATACGCCCGAAAGCAGGGCCAAGACCAGTCGGCGAACCTTTTGCGGAGCGGGATTCCGCCATGCCACCAACGACAGCACGCCCAGCAAAAGCGCCCCGTGGAACCAAAACGACAGCCAGCCCCACAAGCGGAACTGCATCTCCAACTCGCCCATCCGAAAACCGAGGAAGGTGGCGACGGACAACAGCGACAGCCCAATGGCCAACCAATA
>JBEIJQ010000274.1:0-2109 GCA_040380145.1 Lewinellaceae bacterium
CCCTCAAAAATCGAAGATCGACGAGTAAGAAATTCTTACGGCCCAGCCGGCCTTCGAAAAAATCCCGACAGCGCGGCTTTTGGTAGCGGGCCTGAGCGAAAAACCTGTTGGATGATTTGCGGCAAACGACGCTGATCCGAGGGCGGAACGATGCCCCGCAAATCGAGTTTTTTTTCGCGCCCGCGAACAAAAGACTCGCGCTGGCGCCGGATTTGATCGGGCCTTGAGTTTTCTTTTTGTTTCTTTTACTTTTTTCAAGAAAAAGAAACAAAAAGAAAATAAAATCAAAGTCCATCCAGGGACAAAACACCTTGCGAACCTCCTATCGGCTACCGCTGAAAATCATCGAAAAAGACTCCTTTGAGGAGAATCAGAAAAGTCTAATGACAATTTTGGGCTAAACAAACGTGCCCACACACCATCCAAAATGGAAGGGGACCTCCACCGATTGCATCGAATTTTCCGGCAATCAACCCTGGGCCACCATGCCCACGATGGCCGCAGTGTAGAAACATGCCACGCTGCCTGCGATGAGCGCCTTGATGCCCAATTCCGCCAGATCCGACATGCGACTGGGCGCCAATGCACCGATGCCGCCGATCTGGATGCCGATGGAAGCGAAATTGGAAAATCCGCACAGGGCATAAGTGGCGATCACGATGGACTTGGGGCTCATCGTGGCCTTCATTTGTTCCAAACTGCCGTAGGCCACGAATTCGTTGATGGTGGTTTTTTGGCCGAGCAGTTGCCCGACGGCCAAAAGGTCCGCATTGTCGGCTCCGAGCAACCAGGCCAGGGGCGCAAAAATGAGCCCCAAGAGCAGTTCGAAGGAAAGTCCGTTGTAACGCCCCCCGGTGAGGTGGGCGATCCAAGCGTTCACATCGTTGATCTCGCCGATTTTGTGGAAGCCTTTGTTGAGCAGGAACACAATGGCCGTGAACGCGATCAGCATGGCGCCCACATTGGCCGCCAGCCGCAGACCGTCGCCCGTCCCGCGCGAAATGGCGTCGAGCATGTTGCTGCCGAGGCTTTCTTTGGGCACATTGGTGTCTTGGCTGATCTTGTCGTGCTCGGTCTCCGGAAACAGCATCTTCGACGCCACGATGGCCGCCGGGGCCGACATGATCGAAGCCGTGAGCAGGTGCGTGGCGAAATGCGCCCGTTGGACGGGATCATCGCCGCCGAGATATTGCACATAGGCCGCGAACACACTGCCCGCGATCGTGGCCATGCCGCCCGACATCAGACACAGCAGCTCGGATTTGGTCATGCGGGCCACGTAAGGCTTGATGACCAGCGGCGCTTCGGTCTGACCCATGAAAACATTGGCGGCCGCGGCGAGGCTTTCCGCGCCGGACAGGCGCATCGTGCGCACCATCACGTAGGCCATGGCGCGCACGAACACTTGCAATACCCCGAGGTAGTACAGAGCCGCCGATAGCGCCGAAAAGAAAATGATCGTGGGCAAAACCTTGAAAGCAAAAATGTAGCCCACCACGAAAATCCGGTTCGTGGGTTCGCCCGTCACGGGATCCGCACCGCCCGGCTCCTGCACCATGGTCACGGTTGGCCAAGTGCCGAAGACCATTTTGGAACCGGCCTCCGAAGATGACAGCACTTTGGTGAACAATCCCGCCAGCCCTTCGAAAAGATCTTTCACATACGGAGCCTTGAGCACCATGAGCGCGATGATCAACTGGCTGCCCAATCCGACGGCCACCAGCCGCCAGTTGATGGCAGAACGGTTGTTCGACAGCAAAAACAACACTACGGTCAGGAAAGTGACGCCGAGAAGTCCTCGGCTGATGTGCATGAAAGCGTCCATGGGTCAAAGGTTTTCGTGGCGATAAGGTGCGGACGCGTAAAGATATCAACCCGAACTGATTTTTTTCGAAAAAATGGGCCGCCGGCTGCTGTTTCGGGTTTGAGCGGGCGTTTTCGACGATTTTTTTGAGTGTAAAAGCAAGGCCAAATTTTTAGTTCCATAAAATTTGAACGGGTATTGCATGATTGCGAGAGCATTCATCCCAAAATTGTCATTAGGGAAAATTTCTAATGGCGGCCATTAGAAATAGTAGAGCATAAATATTTGAAATTCAATTATAAAAG
>JBEIJQ010000275.1:0-2102 GCA_040380145.1 Lewinellaceae bacterium
AGGCTGTTGTCGTTCACGTACCAGTTGCGGCCCGTGCGCGTCGGGGCGCTGAGCGTGGCAGAAGCAGTGGCCGTGCAGCCGTTCGCGTCCGTCACCGTCACCGAGTAGGTGCCCGCGCCGATGCCCGAGCGGTCCTCGGTGGTCGCGCCGCCCGTCCAAGCAAACGTGTAGGGAGAAGTGCCGCCGCTCGGCGTCAGGTTGATCGAACCGTTCGTCGCGCCGGGGCACAACGGATTGGTGCCCGTGGCGGAGGCGCTCACCGCCGAAGCGGGGGCCGTGATCGTAGCAGAGGCCGTGGCCGTACAGCTGTTGGCGTCCGTCACCGTCACGTCGTAGGTGCCGGCGGAAAGGCCGGAGAGGTCTTCCGTCGTCGCGGAGTTGCTCCAAGCAAAGGTCAAAGAGCCCGTGCCACCGGAAGCCGTCAGGTTCACCGTACCGTTCGTACCGCCGAAGCAGGACACGTTCGTGGCAGAGGCAGAGGCAGAAATGGCCGTGGGCTGGGTAATGGTGGCAGAAGCCGTCGCCGTGGCGGCGTCAGAGCCGGTCACGGTCACCGTGTAGGTTCCGGCGGAGAGGCCGGTGGGATCTTCGTCGGTGGTGCCATTGCTCCACGAGAAGGTGTAAGGAGCCGTGCCGCCGTTGACGGTCAGGGCAATGGAGCCGTTGCTGCCGCCGTTGCAAGTGGCATTGGTGGCCGTGGCGGTAGCTCCGAAGGGCATGCCCGTGCAGGTGCCCGCGGCGGGTTGGAAGCCGGCGGTGGCGCCATCGCTGTCGGTGCCGCTCACCAGCCACGGGGTGTAGGTTACATTGCCGCTGTACAGGGCCGCCACGGCAGCGCCGCCGGTCACCCCGTGCCAGTTGCAGCTGGAAGCGACCGTGGTCACCTGTGCGACATACTGGTTTTGGATGGCAAAAGCACCGGCAGCCATTCCCGCAAAGGAGTTGTCGGTCACCGTCATGCCGGACACGTTCGTGTTCGTCCCGGTGGAACGCACCCAGATGTGCATGCCAACAGAGGAAGCCGAAGCTCGCTTATCGAAATAGTTGTTGGTGATGGTCAGCGCCGCACCGCTCTTCATGCTGATGATGCCGACCCCCACATAGTTGGTCTCGAAACGGTTGCGCGTGAGCGTCAAGTTGGATCCGCTGAGCAGGTCGGTGATGTTGATACAGGTCACGGGGCCGAAATTCTCGCCGCCGAGAGTTTCTTCGATGAAGCGGTTGTTGCGCACAGTGGCCGTACGGGTGTTCGCGCCGGAATGGTCGAAGTTGATGCCCGTGCGGGTGTTGAACTCGTTGTTCTCAAACAGCATCGTGGTCGCGGAGGTGGGGGGATTGGAGAAAACCCCGGTACGCTGGCGCGAGAAGTAGTTGTTGCGGCAAACGAAATTGCCGAGGTTCAGACCGGAAGCCGTGCTCATACCGATGTAGTTGGTACCTCCGTATGCCGTGGTCAAATTCAGCTCGGAGTCGAAAATGTTGTTCTCGACCGTGCCGTTTTGGCAGTACACCACCGCAAGGCGCACCCGGTCGGTATAGGTCACAGCAGAGCCGATGAACTTGAAGCCACTCACCACGGCATTGTTGGCGTTATTGACCGCTGAGTTGCCCAATTGAAAGGCACCGTTGATGATGGACTCCGCGACGCGGTTGGCCCTTTCGGCCGAAGTGGCCGCGGAATTGTTGGCGTTGGTGCCAAAAAGCTTGACCCCTTTGTTGATCAATGTATTGGCGGTATAAGTCCCCGCATCCACATAGATCGTGTCGCCGGCCGAAGCGGCCGCTACGGCTGCAGCCACGGTCAGATAAGGACAAGCCGACGAGCCGTTGCCCCCCGCGCTGCCCACGGCCGACGTATAGACGTCGCCCGTCTGGCTGTTGTCGTTGACGTAGAAAGTACGTCCGACCCTGGCCGGACACTGCGCCTCTGCAGAGGACAGTCCCAACCATACCATCATACCGAGGAGCAAGCTCGCCCGAAATGGCATCTCTGTGAAGAAGTGCTTCATAAAGAAATAAAGGTGAAAAAAGGTGAGGTGCCTACTGTTGTCGCATTTCGGCAAATTGCGCCCTACTCTTTGGGTGGGTTTTCGGGGTGGCCC
>JBEIJQ010000276.1:0-1951 GCA_040380145.1 Lewinellaceae bacterium
CCTCTTCCCATTCCGAACAGAGAAGTTAAGCCCCTCAGCGCCGATGGTACTGCCGAAAGGTGGGAGAGTAGGTCGCCGCCACAACCACAACCCGCACAAGGCCCCAACGTGTATACGTCGGGGCCTTTGCTTTTGGCTATGTCATCAAACACCTACAAGAAAACCCTAAACGGATTTCAATGTACATGCGGCGTGTATGCTTGTATGAGGCCAAGAATGATCCATCACCGCCCCGTTTGGCCTTCATATCCATCGCCATAATACACCACTTTGAGCGAGTTTGGTTTTCCATCCTTGACCGGATAAACAGAGTCAATGCTGGATGACTATCTTGTACGAAGATAATCCCAAAATTGTTATTTAGACCTTGTATGTTCTTCGCGACAGAGGGTCTTTCGATGATTTTCAGCGGTAGCCGAGTTATGTTTTGCAAAGTGTTTTGTCCCGCGTTGGGGTTACTTTTTCTTTTCCCCAAATGAAAAAGTAACCAAAGTAAATCCCGAACAAGGCAGGCGCCAACGCGAGTCTTTTGTTGGCGGGCGCGAAAAAAAACTCGATTTCCGGAGCATCTTTTCCGCTTCGGACAATCGTCGTTTGCCGCAAATCATCCAACAGGTTTTTCGCTCGGGCCCGATACAAAAAGCCGCGCTGCCCGGATTTTCTCGAAGGCCGGCTGTGCAGTAAGAATTCCTTACAATTCGATCTTTGATTTTCGATGAGCTGAATAGTATTTTATTGACTGTATTTCAGTATTTTGCAACTGGAAGTCTCTGCTGGTGGCCATTAGAGATTTTTCCTAATGACAATTTTGGGTTTACCCAAACTCCTACTTCCAGTCCCAAGGCTTGCCAATGGTCTGCAAAAACAGGGCGATGGCCTGTTTTTTCCGGGCGTCCAACACATAACTGATCCGGCGGGTGTAGTATTCCTCCAGCGAAAACTCGGGATGAGGCGAATCGTACAACATAACCAATTTGGGGATCGCCTCCACGCCGGCGGCCAGAGCGGCCTCGAATCGTTCGAGGAAGTAGGACGGGATGGGCTTGTTGGCTACCCAGACGGCGAAAACGAAGGGCAGGCCCGTGAATTGCCGCCAAGCGGTGCCGAGGTCATACACATAGGGAAACTCCCCTTTCAGCGCGATGGCCCGGTCGCCGATCACCAGTCCGCCGACTTGTCCGCGGATCTTGGTCTCGAAGCCCGGTTCGCCTTGGATCAGTCGCGGCGAAACGCCCCAATGCTTGTCGAGCAGCACCTTGACCAGCGCAACCGAGGTGCGCGATTCGTGGTCGAGCATGAGGGCCGTGAGGTCGCGCAGGGGGCGTTCGGCGAAGATGCACACCGTGCCCACTTCTCCTTCCGTACCGATGCAGAAGTTGCTGACGATGCGTGCGTTGGGGATATCGGGTAGGGCGCCCACGGGCACGAGGCCCAAGTCTGCCACGCCGTCGATCAATTTTTGGGCACAGGCCGCCGGGTGGTCTTCGGTGATCTCGGCCAGTTCCTCAGGGAGTCGAACATCTGCGGCGCCCCGCCGGACAGGATCACCCGGCCAGCGGCGACATCGTAGTCGGAGCGTTCGGAGGTCCCTCGCCGGGTGCGGGGCTTGCCGGTCGCGTCCGGACCGCTTTGCACGATTACGGAATCACCGACCGCTTCGGCGCGTTCGAGCGAATTGTCGTTTTCCTTCTGCGAAAACCAGGCGAAGAGTTCCCGGGAAGTCACCACCAGGTTGCCCCGGTTCAACCTGGCGTTACCCATGTAGTGCGCCTTTTTCTCAGCGTCCCAGTAGGTCATCTGGGGCGCCCGCACCACGGTGAACAGGTTTTTGGTCTTCTCGCGGAACTGACTGACCACGCTGCCGGTGGCATCGAGGCGCTGCAGCTTGCGTTGAATCAGAATGGATTCGGCCTCGATGCGGTTCGGACCCTGCCAGAGCAGCGCGTCGCCG
>JBEIJQ010000277.1:0-1940 GCA_040380145.1 Lewinellaceae bacterium
CCTTCGGTGCTGTGGGGCATTTTGGGCTATGGATGTATAGGGTGGGGGAATGATGTGGGCATTTGGGGGCTTATCCCAAAATTGTCATTGGGAAAAATTTCTAATGGCCGCCATTAGAAATTGCTATTTGCAAAAAGCTGAAATACAGCCTATAGAGTAGAGTTGATCCCCTCGAAAATCGAAGATCGACCTGTAAGAATTTATTACGCCCCGGCCGGTCTTCGAGAAAATCCCGACAGCGCGGCTTTTGGCAGCGGGCCCGGCGAAAAATCTGTTGCATGATTTGCGGCAAACGGCGTTGATCCAAGGCCAAAAAGTCGCCCCGCAATTCGATTTTTTGGGGCGCCCACGAACAAAAAATTCGCGCTGGCGCTGGATTTGATCGAGGTTTGCTTTATTTTCTTTTTTTTGGGAAAAAGAAAATGAAAAAGCAGGAAACAATATCCCTAACGAACAACTCTTAGGTTGCAGCCAAGGAAATCAAAAAAAACTCTGGTTGAGCGATATCCGAAAAGTCAAGTGACAATTTGGGGTTAAACACGTACTTTTAACCCATTGTCCACAAAAATCATCTTCTCGGTGGCTGATTTTTAATACCTTGTTCGTTTCTTGTCAGGACTTTTGAACAATATCCTGCCATAGGCTTTCCACCGCGCAACCTTTTGAACCCACTTTTTTCCGATGAAAATCGTCCACTTGAGCACAAACGACCGAACAGGCGGAGCCGCGCTCGCGGCCTGGCGTTTGTCCGAGGCCCTTTGTGCCCTCGAGGTGGATTCCAGGATGCTGGTGCGCGATCGGACCTATCCGCACCCCATGTCGGTTCCGGCGGTGAAATCCCCCTTGGGGAAACTTTGGGCCAAAGGCCTGGAAATGATGGAATTGTCGGAAATTGTCCCCTTGGTGGACGGTAGGGCGCATTGGTTCCATTATTCCACGGGCAGCCAGGGCCTTGATCTGGCCAACAACAAAGACATCCTCGAGGCCGATGTCTTGCACCTGCACTGGGTCAACAAGTCTTTTCTCTCGATCGCGGGGCTGAAAAAACTGTTGCAATTGGGCAAACCGATCGTTTGGACCGTCCACGATATGTCGGCCTTTACCGGTGGTTGCCACTACAGCGGCCCGTGCGAACGCTACCGCAGCAGTTGCCACACCTGCCCCAAGCTGCGCAATCCCTCGGTAGAAGATCGTTCGGCACAGGTCTGGTCGGCCAAAGCGGATGTTTTCCGCCTGCCGGTGGACTTGAGTTTCATCAGCCCCAGTCGCTGGATGGGAGATGTCGTCAGCGCCAGTTCGCTGGTCGGCCATTTTCCGGTGCACAACATACCGAATCCCATCGACACCCGCTTTTTCGCCCCGGGCGACCGGGCCGCGATGCGCACGAAACTCCAACTGCCGTTCGACAGGCCCCTGATCCTGTACATGGCGATGAACATCGCCGACGAGCGCAAAGGTTTCCGCTACCTGCGCGAAAGCCTCGAAAGACTGCACCGACGCGCTCCGGGCCTGAAGCCGGAGATCGTGGTATTGGGCAAGGCCAATCGGCAATCCTTCACCGGCATACCGTTTCCGGTGCATTACCTCGGCTACACCTCCAGCGAGGCCCTCATCCGCGAGGCATTGGTGGCCTGCGATGTGCTGGCGATGCCGTCGCTGGCCGACAACTTCCCGAACACGATCTTGGAGGCCATGGCTTGCGGCACGCCTGTGGTGGCTTTCAACACCGGCGGGATACCCGAAATGGTCAAACACCGGGGCACCGGATTTTTGGCCCCGCTCACCGATGCCGCCGAGTTCGCAAAGGGCCTCAACTGGGTATTGGAATACGGGGAACGCCGCCAATATCTGTCCGACGCCTCCCGACAAAGGGCCGAAAACGAGTTTTCCTACCGTGCGGTCGGACAGCGATTCGAGGAATTTTACCGCGGGCTGTTGGA
>JBEIJQ010000278.1:0-1914 GCA_040380145.1 Lewinellaceae bacterium
CAAAAAACCGGCTGCCTTTCGGCAGCCGGTTCCCAAAACAAACAATTTAAAACACCTTTATCGTATCGTATCGGGTTGTGCCCCCACAGTTTTTGGTACTTACATCCTTTTATGCGCCCAAAAGGCAAAACGTTACCCGAAACGCAATTTTTTTTTGCAAAAAAATACTTTTCCCTTTTTAGATTTTTTATAAAAAATTAAAAAACAAATATTTGAGCGAAAAACGGCGCAAAACAAAAATGCTCCGTCTTTTGGACGGAGCAAACTCAAAATTTGGATGGGCCCTGTGGCCGCTACGGTCATCGAGAGACCGATTTCACGGCACTTTTACTGGAGCCACTGTCGGATCAGGTCTTTGACCTCTTCGGAAAATTCGGCTTCGAGCATCCATTTCAGGTAGGTTTCGTTCCCCTTGATGGGACGGCCTTGGTATTTTCCGAAGTTGAAAACGATGCTGCCGTCGGGCTCGCGGCGGAAGCGTTTGGATGAATCCACTTTGGAGGGATCGTTGGTGAAATCGTGCAGTGCCTGCATGTCGTTTCGGATCGGGGACGTAGCGGGCTGGCCATTTTCGTCCTCGACGGCCAATTCCGCATACTTTTGGAGCTGACCTTTGAGCACCTCGACGGTCGCTCGCACATCTGCCAGGGCGTTGTGGGCATTTTCAAGCGGAGCGTTGCAATAAAAGCGATAGGCTGCTTTCAGGTTGCGAGGCTCCATTCTGTGGAAAATGGTCTGCACATCGATAAGCCTTCTGTGCGCGACCGAAAAGCGGATGCCGCAACGGGCGAATTCCTGCATCAGCATGGGCACATCGAAGCGGTTGGAATTGAAGCCGGCCAGATCCGCGTCCCCTATGAACAGGTTGATCAGCGGCGCCAAATCGAAAAAGGTCTGCGCAGAGGCCACCATTTCCTCGGTAATGCCGTGAACGGCCAAGGACGACGGAGGGATGGGGATTTCGGGGTTGACCCACAGGTCGAGTTCCTCGGGAGCGCCGCCTTCAGCGGGATATTTGATCAGCGCGATCTGGACGATGCGATCGTTGAGGATATCCAGCCCGGTGGTTTCCAGGTCGAAAAAAACAAGGTCTCGGTCGAGTGCGAACATGCGAAAAGAACTCTACAGGAACAATCGGAAAACCACGAAAAACAGGCCGGCAAGCACGAACGTGACCGGCAAGGTGAGCACCCAAGCGAGGGCGATGTTGGTGAGCGTGCTGCGCTGAAGGTTTTGGGTGCCCCCGGAGGCGACCATGGCCCCTGCCACGCCCGAAGAAAGGATATGGGTCGTGCTGACGGGCAGTTTCACTTGGGTGGCCAAAAAGATGGTTCCGGCGGCGACGAGTTCGGCGGCGGCCCCCTGTGCATAGGTCAGGTGTGTCTTGCCGATCTTTTCACCGATGGTCACCACGATCCTTTTCCAGCCGACCATCGTACCGATGCCGAGGCACAGAGCGATGACGACGCGCACCCAGTTGGGCGCGTACTCAACCGTGTCGCGAAGGGTTTGAAAATGCGGTGCTGCCTTGGTTTTGCCCTCGGGCGACAGCGCACTGACCTTCAGAGGATCGAAAAAATCTTTCTCCAACAATTTGATCGCCCCGGAAAGATCTTTGCGGACCTGTACGCGGAGTTTCTTGTCGTCGGAGTGCGCCCTCAGGGAATCCACCATCTGGCGGTAGTCGAGCAGTTTGGCGGCATCGTTGCGGTACAGGGCCTTGTCCACCTGCGGTCTGTCGGCCTCCGACAGCACGATGGCGGAGAGCGATTCCAGCGAAGCAGAGGTACGCGCCAGATCAACATCCGGGTTGAGAGCGAAAAATACGGGCGAAAAGCCCATCAAGATCACCAGCATGAGCCCCACCCCTTTTTGCCCGTCGTTGGAACCGTGGGCGAAACTGACCCCTGTACA
>JBEIJQ010000279.1:0-1905 GCA_040380145.1 Lewinellaceae bacterium
GGCTACCGGGTGGATCTGGACCAGCTGATCCCTGTGGCCGAACAAGCGGAGATCCGCGGGGCGTTGGAGCGCATCCCCCACGCCGGCAACGAGTTCAAGCCTGTGCACGAGGCCCTGCGCGGGCGGTACGGCTATGGCAAGATCAAACTGGTGGCGACGTTCGCGCTGTCGGGTTAGGGGGGGATTTGTCGATCCCAAAGTTTTTTGGCCCCCGATTATCCAATCGAAACGCCGTACGAAGTGGGCGGCGAGTTGATGGCTGCCACCGTCCAAGATCCGTGGGGCAACCCTGTCGGGATTATTTTCAATTCGGGCTTCAAGGTCAAAGAGGGGTAGAGGCGGTTAGATTGCCCCCACTCTTGGGTTGGACGTGCTCCCAAGCAGGGCGTCTTTTTCGCGTTGGCTGCCCAACGGGTTGAGCGGGTAGTTTCGACCCGTTGGGCTACTTTTTTTTGGAAAAAAACTGGGATCAAAGGTTGTTTTTGTGCCGGCCGGCCCACCAGACCGCTCCGATGGAAGCGGCCACGAGGAGCAGGGCGGGCCATTTTTCGCAGCCCTCGGGCCATTCCAAATCCCAGAAAGCGCCTTTTTTAGGTTTGATCTTGCCTTCTTTAACCAATTTCTCGTAGGCGTCGTTGCGTTTGCGGCGGTACTCGGCGGTGTAATCCGCGTAGGGCGACAGGTCCCACCCCGTGAGGGCCTGCAGTTCGGCCATTTCTTTTTTGCGCCGCGCCAGCACCTTTTTGTAATAGCCGTAGGCCTCGTCGCAGGCGATTTCGCCCCGATAGGGGTGGTTCATGATGTATCGCCCTTGGAAGGATTCCTTGTTGGGGGTGACCTGGAAAACCAGGTCTTGGGGGAAGTTTTGTCGATCGTACCGCACCCGCAGTCGTGTGAGGAACACATTGCCGGTGTACCGCTGGTTCCACTGATCACCGACGACCGACAGCCAATCCACGCCGCACTGGCGCATTTGCTGCACCATCGGGGGCGGTCCGTTGCAGGGGTCGCAGTGGATGGGATTGTTGGAACTGAGATCCCAGGCGTATTCGAGGTAAGTGGCATTGGGCTGTTTGAGCCAAGCGCGGGTGAACAGGCCCGCATAAAAAGCGGGGAAACGCTCTCGGACAAATTCCGGGATCTCGCGGTCGGTGGGAATTTTGACGGTGGGGTAGTTCACCGTTTCCACGCGCCCCTGGTCGGTCAGGGCATACACGATGAGATCTTGGGGGCCGCTGGCGTTGGCCATTCCGAGGCGGATGGGCAGCATGAAGCGGTCAGAGCGGAAACTGATCTGAAGCGGGCGAAGGTTTTGGCTTTGTCCCTGTTGGAACTGTGCTTGGGAAAGATCCACTTTCACCACGAAAAACTTGAGATTGCTCTTGATGTAGGGGTCGAGGACCTCTTCGGCGCCTTCGGGGATCTTGTAGCCGTTGTCGGTGAGCCAACGCTTCAGGCCTCCGGATTCTTCGGCGCTTAGGATGAGGATATCGTATTCGCCCACCGTGTACTGGGCCTCGATCGTGACCTTGTAGTCGGGTTTTTCCGCCACGTCTTCTTCCAAGCTGACGCTTCCCGGCATGGCCGGCACGGCCATCGGTTTGTCCTTGGCGCGGCGATATTCCATGGGGCAGGGCGGGTTGTCGTAATATTCCACCAGCCGGGGGGCCGAGTAGGCGTCCATTTGGTCGAAAAGGCTTTGTTCGACCACCCGGATGTCGTCGCGTTGCAGCACGGTGGGAACGGGCACCACCATGGCGAAGTCCTTGACGTCGCCTTGGAAGTCGTTGGACATCGTGAGCACGGTGCGGTCGCCTTGGCGGGCCATGATCACCTGGGAGGTCTGGTTGAGGATCTTGGTTTCGGCCTTGGCCACGTAAAAACCGCAGAAAGAACTGAGGCCCA
>JBEIJQ010000280.1:0-1898 GCA_040380145.1 Lewinellaceae bacterium
CCACCCGGGCGACGGAGATGCCTATTTCAAGGCCGCGGTCCTGCTGGACGAAAAATTGGGCGAAAAAGAAAAGGCGTCCGAGTATTTCCGCGACGCGCTTTACCTGGAAGATCTCAATCCGCGCTACCATTTCCGGTACGCGCGTTTCCTGCTGGATGCTTTTCAAAAAGAAAAAAAGGCGTCCAAGCATTTCAAAAGGGCCGTTGAGCTGGACGGCCGTTTTGCGGAAGCCCACCTCGAACTCGCCAGATTGTACGCGGGCGAACTGGAAAAACCTGAAAAAGCCGTCAAGCACTACGCGCTTGCCCGCGCCATCAATCCCGTCCTGCGCGACGAAGCCCTCGACGGATGGTTGCAGAGCAACCCTTCCGGCGAAAAGGCCGCCACGCGCCAACAGGCCATCCGATTGCCCGGTCAGACCGACCCCTCGGCGGCCGTGCTCGTTTTCGTGACGGGCGCCACCTCGGGCATCGGCCGCGCCACGGCCCGGGTGCTCGCCGAACGCGGCTGCCGCTTGATCCTGGCCGCGCGCCGCACCGACCGCCTCGAAGCACTGGCCCAAGAACTGAAGACCGAGCACGGGTCTGACATCCTCACGCTCCACTTGGATGTGCGCAACCAGCGGGCCGTCGACGAAGCCGTCGCCGCCCTGCCCGAAGCATGGCGCGAGGTGGACGTGCTGGTCAACAACGCCGGACTGGCCAAAGGGCTTTCCCCCATCGACCAAGGGGAGATCGAGCACTGGGACACGATGATCGACACCAACGTCAAGGGGCTGCTGTACGTCACCCGCGCCGTGGCCCCGGGAATGGTGGCCCGCAAGCGCGGCCACATCGTCAACATCTCTTCGACCGCCGCCAAAGAAGTCTATCCCAAGGGCAACGTCTATTGCGCCACCAAGTTCGCCGTGGACGCCCTCAACCGCGGGATGCGGATGGACCTCTGCCCCCACCACATCCGAGTGACGGCCATCAGCCCCGGCCACACCGAGCACACCGAATTTGCCCTCGTCCGGTTCGACCAAGACGCTGAAAAAGCCCGCATCTACGAAGATTTCGTGCCCCTCCAGGCCGAAGACGTGGCCGAAGCGGTCTGGTTCGCCCTGAGCCGCCCCCCCCACGTCAACATCAACGAGATCGTGCTCAGCGGAACCCAACAGGCCAGCGCCACCGTGATCCACCGCTCGGGAAGAGGGGTTTTTTAGGGGGCAGTTCCGTGTTTTGCTTTTGGGTGGTTGTCGGGCGATTGGCAGGTCCCGGATGTTCGGCTTTGCAAAGCTGGATCCGCTCACGACAGCTATATTTTTTTTAAAAAAATTTGTTGTTGAGAATCCGGCCGTTAATTTTGCCGACAGTCTGTCGCGGACCGCTCGAGTGATCTGTTTTCGGTATTTAGTTTCTTTTTTCATTTCATCGCACAACCTTTCTTTTCATGGATTTCCGTTTTTTATCCATCGTTCTTTGCGCCCTGTTGCATTTTGCCCCATCTGCAATGGATGCCCAAGAGTACACCGATGCCGAGGCGCGCGCCTACATCCAGCGCCACCAAAAATATGCCGTCGAACAAATGAAGGCCCACAAAATTCCGGCCAGCGTGATCATGGCTCAGGCGATCCTCGAGTCCAGCTGTGGTAAAATGCGCACGGCCAAATCCATGAACAACCACTTCGGTATGGAAGCGGGCGCAGATTGGAAAGGGAAGCGCTCGGTGCCCGGCAAAGGGGAAACCAAAATTTTCCGGTGGTACAATTCCGCCAACGAATCTTTTCAGGACAACTCGCAGTTTTTGCTGCAGAAACCCTATGAATTTTTGTTCACGGTTCCTATGACCGACTACGAGTATTGGTGCAGAGGTCTGCGGGTCATCAAATTCAGCGTCAAAAGCGATTACGATACCAG
>JBEIJQ010000281.1:0-1886 GCA_040380145.1 Lewinellaceae bacterium
CTGCTCAAAGGCGTCCTGCACCCCAACGATGCCCGAAAAGCCCTTGATCTGGGCATGAACGGCCTAGTGGTCTCCAACCACGGGGGCCGACAAGTGGACGGGGCCATCTCCACCTTGGAAGCCCTGCCGGAGATCTCGGCGGCCGTGGGCGGCAAGATGCCCATCCTCTTCGACTCGGGGATCCGCTCCGGTGCGGATGCGTTCAAGGCGCTCGCACTGGGCGCCGATGCCGTCTGCATCGGGCGCCCCTACGCCTACGCCCTCGGGATCGCCGGCGAAAAAGGCGTGCGCGAAACGCTGGCCAACTTCAAGGCAGATCTCGATCTGACCATGGGCCTCGCCGGTTGCGCCAACATCGGCGAAATCACCCGGGAAAGATTGAAAAGTGCGGAAGCTGGATAGTTTTTGGGGAGAATAGCCGAGAAAACAGCCGCTTGTTTGCCCCATTTTTTCCCCTTTCATATCAGTAGAAAAGACTTATAAACCATGCATTCCAATCTTCTTTGGACCTTCGGCTTTCTGTGCGCCGCGGCTTGCCTGTCCACTCCGGCATGGGCACAGAAAGATTCGCTGAAAATACCGGTTCGCATAAATGGTTACGTCGAGGCGTATTACGTGTATGATTTCGCGCGCCCGGACGGGCACGACCGGCCCGATTTTCTGTATTCGTTCGATCGCCACAACGAAGTGAACCTCAACATCGGCATGCTCCGGGCGAGTTTCAGCGGTCCCAAAATTCGCGCGAACCTGGGACTGATGGCTGGAACCTATTCCAATGCCAATCTGGCCGCCGAACCGGGCGTCTTGAAAAATCTGTACGAGGCCAATGTCGGAGTCAAACTGTCCAAAACCCGAAACCTCTGGCTGGACGTGGGCGTCTTCGCCTCGCACATCGGTTTCGAGGGAGCCATCGGCGCGGATTGTTGGACCATGACGCGAAGCATCGTGGCCGAAAATTCGCCCTACTACCTGTCGGGAGCCAAGGTCACTTACCTCGATCCATCCCAAAAATGGCTGCTGTCGGGACTTGTCCTCAATGGCTGGCAGCGGATCCAACGGCCCGCGGGGAGCCAGCTGCCGGCATTCGGACATCAAGTGCAGTGGCGGCCCAACGATCGTATTTTGCTCAACAGCAGTTCGTTCGTGGGAAGCGATACCCCCGACAGCGCCCGACTGATGCGCTATTACCACGATTTTTTCGTCCAGTTGAAAGGAGGCGAACACTGGGGCCTCGTCGCGGGATTCGATGTCGGCGCCCAACAAACCTCTCCGGGTAACCCCGACTGCCACTGGTGGTTTGCCCCGGTGGCCATCTTGCGCTATGCCCCCTCCGACCAACTGGCCTTTGCTGCCCGCGCCGAGTATTTCGACGACCGCGGCGGTGTCATCGTCCAAACGGGAACGCCCAACGGATTCCGGACCTTCGGCTCCTCGCTGAACGTGGACTTTCGGGTGGCCGAAAGGTTTTTGTGGCGCTGCGAGGCCCGTTGGTTCAACAACCGGCCAGACGGGATTTTTTTGGATCGCAAACAACGTCCGACGACGGACAATTGGGCCATCGGCACCTCTCTGAGCGTTGCTTTTTGAATCCTGTCTTCTTTTTCCAAGAAAAAGAAAAACCCTTCGGGAACAAATCGTTTCGCGAACGGCACAACAGCCGGCTGCCGTTGGAAAATTCCGAACCAAAAATTGCGCAATGGTCAGATCAAATACTAATTATTACAAATAAAAGATTTCGATTCGAGTTTCCATTTATCGTTCCAGCATACGGCAAGGGCTAAGTATCTGGTGGATTTCAACAACTCCAAAGTTGGTTCGATGATCGAAAAATTCAGCGACTTGAAACAAAAAGTTGAAAAAAATATGGGCAATGATGTTCAAGTGGA
>JBEIJQ010000282.1:0-1869 GCA_040380145.1 Lewinellaceae bacterium
CGATCCAAGGACAAAACATTGCCCCGCAAATCGAGTTTTTTTCGCGCCCGCGAACAAAAGACTCGCGCTGGCGCCTGATTTGATCGGGATTTACTTTGGTTTCTTTTTCTTTTTGGAAGAAGAAAAAGAAAAAGAAAGCCCAATCAGGAACAAATCACCTCGCGAACCGCCTCTCGGCTACTGCTGAGAATCACCGAAAAAGACTCCCTTGGGGAGAATTTGAAAAATCCAATGACAATTTAGGGTTCATTTTTGGGTGAAAACAATGTCGAAAGGGCGGCTTCCTTTTGCTGAGTTAAAAATGAGATCGGATCAGCGAGGTACAATTTTTTATTATATATTGATTATCAAATTTTTAAATAAAAAAATCCGATTTCGAACTATTTGCAAGCGCACTTATGTTAAATTTTCGATCGGAAAACCCATTTTGTTTGTTGGACTTGCATTTTTGTGGATCGAAATGCTATCTTTGGAAGATCAAAGGCCACACCACTTTAAGATCAATTTTTTAATTTCTGAAAATCAAAACCATAGAAATCTAAAAATCCGTAATCTATGCGTCTTACATTTACCTTGCTCGCTATGTTTCTGGCCCTCGGACTCTGGGCACAGAACATCAATTATTTTGTGGAGGTGCGTTATTTGGGCTGGGACGGTCGTGGCGACCAATCCGGCGGCCCGGAGTACACCTTCAAAATCTGGGCCCGCGACAACGTGGACGGCAGCGAGTCCGGCGGCCAATGCTTTTACTCCGGGGACGATGTCTCCGGGGGCGGCAGCAACGGCAACCGCACCTGTTCGCCCGGCGGCTCCATCTTCGGAAGCGGCGTGAACATCCGTTCGCGGTTCAACACTTCGGCCACTTCTCTGACGTTCCGCACCGATGCCTGGGAAAAGGACTGCGACAACGACTGCGACTACGAGGGGTCCTGCTACCTCGGCACGATCGGCGACGACGACCGGGCACAGTGCAATCCTGCCGGGCCGGGCGTCAGTTTCCGAGCGGCAGGTCTGCCACCCTGTCAATGGAACGATTTCGGTGTTTTCCAATGCGGTTCGTTCTACTACGCCGTGCGGGTGTATTGGGAGTGGGCCAGTGCGCCCAGCATTTTGACGGAACCTTCGCCGGCAGACAATAACTTGTGCGCAGGCGCTTCGATGCCCACTTTTTCGGTATCTACCAACTCGGTGAACGGACACACACTTGGCCGTTTTTTCCAATGGCAGGTTTCGACCAGCACCGATTGCGCCAATGCGGCCAACTGGACCAACATTGCGGGGGCCACGGCTTCGTCCTATACGCCTTCGGCCATTTCGGGCACCCGTTTGTACCGTTGCCTGGTCACTTCGAACTGTTCGGCAAACTTTGCTTCCAACACCACTGCCAGCCAATGTACGCGGGTGAATGTGGGGCCGTTCAACGGAGCCAACGGCGGGGACAATCCCCCGCCCATCCAGGCCGGTGTTTGCGGCTTGACCGTACTGCCCGGCACTTCCCATTCGCTGGGAACCCTTCAACCACCGGCCGTGGGCGCCATCAACGGCCTGATCGGCTATGCTTGGACCGCCACGGGAGGATCCTTTTCCAACACCACGCAATCCACCACCACTTGGACTGCACCTGTGGTGGGTGGCACTTACTCTATCCAAGTGACTTATTTGGACAACTGCGCACAGGCCAACGCCGTATCGCCCATTTGCAATGTGACGGTGGGCGCTCCCGATTGCGACTTCATCTATGTGGCGCCCTCCGGTACGGACCTGACCACCTGTGGGGGCCCGACCAACCCTTGTCGCACCTTGACATCCGCCAACGGCGCGATGGCCAAACTGAGTGTTTCCCGCAACCATATCCGGATGGCCAACGGA
>JBEIJQ010000283.1:0-1862 GCA_040380145.1 Lewinellaceae bacterium
GGAACAAATCACCTCGCGAACAGCTCAAACGCTACCGATGAAAAAGTCTAAAAGTGACCCAAATTGAGCAGATCAAAAAAAGTCTAATGACAATTTTGGGATAAAATCCCCTGACCGTCGAATGTGGGCCGAGCCGACAAAAAAATGCCCGCGTTTTCACAAAGCGCGGGCATTTTTTGCAGAAAAGCCTCGATCATTTTTTGATGAAAGAGGAAAAACTTTGCTGTACGCTGTAGCGGACCACTTTTTGTGCGATGGCTTCCGATTGTTCTGGCGTGAAGCCGTTTTTCGAGAAATGGAACTGGAGTTTGATGAGGGACTCATAATGGGCGATGCTGTAAGCATTGACCATTTTGCGTTGGATGGCGCCTCCGGAAGCCCATGTTTCCAGCGATGTGAGCAGGCGGAGCTGCCAATCGGCGTTGGCCTGTGCATCGGCCGCGGGAATGGCCTGAGGCACGGCCAACAGACCGCGCACCACGGCGGCATCTTTGGTGCGGGCAGCTTTTGCCGCCTCGCTTTTTTGGGTTTTGTCGTCGGCCTCAAAATTTTTGGCCAACTGCTGCAGTACCTGCAATTCTTCGAACTGGGCGCCCGTTTTGCAACCCGGCTCCACGCGATATTGGTCTTTTTCGTTGCCCCAATGCGGAGCAAAAGCGCGTTGCATCTCGGCGGGGTGGCGGTCGAACAGGAAGCAGGGCACCGCCACTTCGTCGTAGGTGGCCATTTGCATGTCGCGCAGATGGTCGAGCAGTTGTTGGACGCCGGTGTAAGAATAACGCTGCGAGTAGTCGTAGCGCGTGTTGCCCTTGTATTCTTTGAAAGCGGCTTTGGTGGCCGCTGCCATGAGTTTGTCGACGGTATTGGTCTTGTCGGGCGTGGCGACCAGATCGGTCAGATAAATGTAGGCGAGGTAGGCTTGGGCCATGGGATGTTTGTTGCCGGTGAGGGCGGCCTCGGCCTCTACGGGGTTGGTGGCGATCAATCCGATCTGGTATTGCAGGGTACCGGGCTTGGCATCTTGCTCGGGGACTTTTAGCTCCTCCGCTTCTTTCGCCGATCGGAATGCGTCCTGGTAACGGTCGCTGCCCGCTTTGAAAGCCTCGAGCGCGGCATTGGTTTGCGGACCGAACCGGCCATCCGGTTTTTCTTTAAAGTAGCCTTCGAGCGCGAGCAACTTTTGCAGGTCCATGACCGTCTTGGGGTTGAGCGCGGCCTCGGGCAATTTATCGGGAGCGGAGGTAACGGGCCCCATTTCGAAAGGAGTCGCGAGATGAAAGAGCTTGGGGCTGATCTGTTTGATGAAAATATCTTTGGGGCCGATCTTGGCGATGCGGGCAAAGTTATCGTCGGCTTCGATGCGGGAGCGGTAAGGACCGGCGGCGATCTTGACCTTGTCGTCCCAAACATTCACCACGAGGTCCTTCGACAGACGGGTCCATTCGTTCCAGACGATGGGGGATTTCAGATCGTCGGCCATCAGCTGGATGATCCAAACACTCTCGGATTCGTCCACCTCTTCTTTGACCACGAAAGCGTCTTTGAATCCCTTTTTCTTGACTTCTGCCAAACGGGCATTGGCCAAAGTGGTGGTGGAAAAGGTGCCGAGCATGACTTTGGACAATCCGTTGGGTTGTTTGATCTCATAGAGGTAGCCCCATTTTTTCAAGGCCTCGAAATTCTCAGGCTTGGGTGTTGCGAATGTGCCCAATTGAATGCTGTGCGCGGTCGTTTTGCCCTTTTGTGCAATGGAACCCGTTGCGATCAAGAAACTGAAAATCAGAAGACAAAATATTTTTTGCATAAAAAAATTTGTTTGGCTTTAAACAAATAAGGGAGGAACCCCGAAAGACGAGGTCCCC
>JBEIJQ010000284.1:0-1849 GCA_040380145.1 Lewinellaceae bacterium
CCATCGAGTTCGGCGAAACGGTACAGATCACCGCCTCGGCCAACCACCCCGCCGAATGGCAGTGGTCGAACGACACGACCCTGACCTGCGGCGATTGCCCCGATCCGGAAGCCGAGCCTTCGATGACCACGGTCTATCACCTCTTGGCCACCGACCCCAACGGCTGTGAAGTGGAAGAAAACGTGTTGGTGATCGTCGCCTTCCCGCGCCGTGTGTATGTGGCCAACCTGTTCACGCCCAACAACGACGGCGCCAACGACCTGTTCCTGGTGCAAGGGGGCGAGGGCGTGGCCGAGGTGCGGAATTTCCGGGTGTTCGACCGCTGGGGCGAACTGGTGTTCGAGGCCGCGAACGTGATGCCCAACGACCCGCTGGGCGGCTGGGACGGCTCCTTCAAGGGCAAGGCGATGAACACGGGCGTTTTCGTCTGGTACGCCGAGGTGGAGTTCACCGACGGATTCGTGCAGACCATCAAGGGCGACGTGACGCTGGTGCGTTGATTTTGCGTGGTTCGGAGATCACGTATTTCCGTTTTTCTTAGTTTTGACTCTATGTCCATCGGGTTTCGGTTGCTGGTTGTGTTCCTGTGCGGTGTTGGATTCTTGACCGCACAGGATCCCCATTTTTCCCAACCGGAATTTGCGCCCCAATACCAAAACCCCGCGCAAACGGGCGTTTTCGCTGGGGAGCACCGCTTGGCGGCCCTGTGGCGCCATCAATGGCAGAGCGTGCCCGTCCCTTACCGGACGCTCGCAGCTTCCTACGATGCGGCCATCGCTCCCCAACGGTTTCGCAATGGCCGCTTGGCCGCGGGCCTGCAACTGTTGTGGGACGAGGCCGGCGATGCCCGCATCGGTCGGCTGGTCTTGGCCGGCAGCGTGGCCTACACGCAACGGCTGACGGACCGCCAGACCCTCGGCATCGGCTTTCAGGCGGGGGTGGGCCAGCGCCGCTTCGATCCGCAACACCTGACCTTCGACAACCAGTGGAACGGCGATCTGCACGATCCGACGCTGCCCACTGGAGAAAGTTTTGGCCGGACGGTTTTCTTTTACCCGGATTTCTCCACAGGCATTTTGTGGCGGTACGCCGATGAAAAGGGCCTTCAAATTTCCGCGGGCGCCTCGTTGGCCCACCCCAACCGCCCCGCGCAATGGTTTGTAGATGGTGGGGGCGCGCGCTTGCCCCTTCGCTGGATCGGCCACGCGAACGCTTCGGTGCCGGTGGCCGAACGCTGGGACATGCTCGCCCAAGCCCAATTTTCCCTGCAAGGGCCTTATCGTGAAATGCTGTTCGGCACCGGTGCGCGCTATCATTTGAGCCGGCAAAAAGGCCGCGAAACTTCTGTCTCCCTTGGCGCCCGTTACCGCTGGGCGGACGCGGCTGTGTTCTTTTTCGGCCTCGATTACCAGACCTGGTCGGCGGTCCTCAGCTACGACTACAACACCTCCCCCTTCCGCCGGGCCACCAACGGCGCCGGCGGCCCCGAAATCGGCCTAATGTACCGCGTGGCCGCCGTTCGGGACGAACTGCCCGGGAAAGGGAAGGTTTGTCCGGTGTTTTGAGCCCAAAATTGTCATTTGACTTTTTTGGTCTACTCAATTTGGGTCATTTTTTGACTTTTTTCAGCGGTCGCGTTTGGGCTGTTCGCGAGGTGATTTGTTCCTTGACGGGCTTACTTTGTGCTTCCCCCAATTGTTGAACCCAAAATTGTCATTAGACTCTTTTTGATCTGCTCAATTTGGGTCTTTATCGGGCTTTTTTAGCGGTAGCGTTTGGACGGTTCGCAAGGTGATTTGTTCCTTGCTGGGCTTTCTTTTTCTTTTTCTTCTTCCCAAAAAGAAAAAGA
>JBEIJQ010000285.1:0-1843 GCA_040380145.1 Lewinellaceae bacterium
AATATTTTCGACAACGTCGCTTTCGGATTGAGGCTCCGACCGGATGTACCTTCCCAAATCGATTTGACCGAAAAAGTCGAGCAGGCCCTCCAAAAGGCCCAACTGTGGGACGAGGTGAAAGACGATCTGCACAACCCCGCCAAACGGCTCACGGTGGCCCAACAGCAACAGCTCTGCATTGCCCGGGCGCTCGCATTGGATCCGCTCGTGATGCTCCTCGACATGCCGACTTCCGAATTGGATCCCGCTTCCACCGACCGGATCGAAAACCTGATCTTCGGCTTGCGCGAACACTGCACGGTCGTTTTTTCCACGCCCAATCTATTGCAGGCCAGCCGACTGAGCGATATAACAGCTTTCTTTTTCGGTGGCGAGCTCATCGAGTGGGACGAGACCAACACGGTGTTCACCAATCCACAAGTGGATCTGACCCAAAAATACATCACGGGAAGGTTCGCCTGAGCGGCCGAAGGAAGTGCACATAGCCCACTAACCGGACTTTGAACAATTACGGCTTCCAAAGGGTTGTGAATCTCGTAAACCTTGCGCCTCCGTTAGCATTACTATTGCGCCCAAACACCTTGCTTGCATGACAAAAATCAACCTGAGCCCTTTTTCCAACCTTCGATACGACCTGCCCGCCGCACTGGTGGTTTTTTTGGTGGCTCTCCCCCTGTGCTTGGGTATCGCATTGGCCTCGGCCGGACAGGCCAATATTTTTTCGGGCATCATCGCCGGTGTCGTAGGTGGCATTGTTGTGGGGGCCTTGAGCAGTTCGCCCTTGAGTGTGAGTGGTCCCGCGGCCGGTCTTACCACGATCGTGGCAGTGGCCATTGCCAGCCTGCCCTCGTTCGAGGCGTTTTTGCTGTCGGTATTTTTGGCTGGAGCGTTCCAAATCGCCTTTGGTCTGTTGCGGTTCGGATTTTTGGGGAATTTCATCCCCTCAGCGGTTATAAAAGGCATGTTGGCGGCCATCGGCCTGATTTTGATCTTGAAACAGTTGCCGCACGCCGTTGGATACGACAAAGACTTCGAGGGCGACTTTTCTTTCAATCAGCCCGATGGCGAAAACACCTTCACCACTCTGCGCCATTTGCTCGACAACCACATATCGCACGGCGCGGTGATCATTGCCTTGCTATCCTTGGTTTTCCTGTTTTGGTGGGACGCGGCCAAATTCCGCAAGAAAAACTGGTTGAACTACGTGCCGGGCCCCTTGGTGGTGGTCGTTTTTGGGGTTTTGGCCAACGAGGCCTTCCTCTCGTTTTTTCCCGGACTTTCGATTTCGACCGAGCACTTGGTATCGTTGCCGCAGCCCCAGAGCATCGACGAGTGGTTTGCCCAGTTCAAAACCCCCGATTTTTCGCTTTTGGGGCACCAAGGCGTTTGGACAACCGCCCTGACCCTGAGCATCGTGGCCAGTGTGGAAACCCTGCTAAGCATCGAAGCCGTGGACAAATTGGATCCCTTCAAGCGCAACTCCCCCACCAACCGGGAGCTGCTTGCCCAAGGCGCCGGCAACATGGTTTCCGGGCTTTTGGGCGGACTTCCGGTCACCTCGGTGATCGTGCGCAGTTCGGCGAATGTGGATTCCGGCGGCCGAACCAAAGCATCCGCTATCCTGCACGGTATCCTGTTGATGGTCTGCGTCGCGGCCATTCCCTTCCTGCTGGTCAAAATCCCCTTGTCCGCTTTGGCCGCCGTGTTGATCTCGGTCGGTTACAAATTGACCAAGCCTTCCATTTTCATGAAAAAGTGGAATAAAGGCATGTCCCATTTCGTTCCTTTTGTGGTCACCGTGTTGGCCATTTTGCTGACCGACCTGTTGGTGGGTATTTGCATC
>JBEIJQ010000286.1:0-1775 GCA_040380145.1 Lewinellaceae bacterium
CCCCTTTGCCGCCGCGCAGCGCATCGCCGCTTTTTTGGGGCGGGAACTGGATGTGGAAAAAATGGTTGGGGCGGTGCGGATCAAAAACTGACTATTACAGGCTTAAAAGTCAACTTTTAATTTTACAAAAATGGTCATCAGAAGCGCCGTGCCCGCTTTTTTGTCAAAATCAGGATTTTCGGGATTCAGGATTTTTCGGCCATTTTTTCTGTAAGAGTTCTTACAAAAGCATCGGACTTTTGAGAATCCCAAACGCCAAGAAAAACCCCCTGTTCCCAAACAGGGGACAGGGGGTTTGAACAGGTAATTATTCCTTAACTATACGCCTCGATCGGCAGGCAGGTACAGACGAGGTTGCGATCGCCGTGGGTATTGTTGACCCGTCCGACAGAGGGCCAGAACTTGCGTTCGCGCACAAAGGCCAGTGGGAAAGCGGCCTTTTCGCGGGAATACGGGTGGTTCCATTCGTCGGCGGTGACTTCGTGCAGCGGGTGCGGAGCGTTTTTGAGCACATTGTCCTTGGCATCGGCTTCGCCGCGGGCGATTTCGTCAATTTCCGCGCGGATCTGCAGCAAGGCGTCGCAGAGGCGGTCCAGTTCGCCGCGGTCCTCGCTTTCGGTGGGTTCGATCATGATGGTGCCGGCCACGGGAAAAGAGAGGGTGGGAGCGTGGAATCCGTAGTCCATCAGGCGTTTGGCCACGTCTTCGGCCTCGATGCCCGTTTTTTTGAAATCGCGCAGGTCCACGATGAGCTCGTGTGCCACGCGTCCGTTTTCGCCCGTGTACAGCACGGGGTAGGCTTTGTCGAGGCGGGCCTTGATGTAATTGGCGTTGAGGATGGCGAACTTGGTCGAGTCCGTCACCCCGCGGCTGCCCAACATGCGGATGTAGCCGTACGAAATGAGCAGGATACTGGCCGAGCCCCAGGGCGCGGCCGACACGGCACGGGTGGCCTTGGCGCCGCCGGTTTTCACCAGCGGGTGTCCGGGCAGGTAGGGCGCCAGTTTTTCGTTGACGCAGATCGGGCCCATCCCGGGGCCGCCACCGCCGTGGGGGATCGCAAAGGTCTTGTGCAGGTTGAGATGGCACACATCGGCGTCGATGTGTCCGGGGCTGGTGAGGCCGACCTGGGCGTTCATGTTGGCGCCGTCCATATAGACCAGTCCGCCCCGTTCGTGGATGATGCCGCAGATTTCCTTGATGCGGGATTCGAAGACCCCGTGGGTGGAAGGATAGGTCACCATCAGGCACGACAGGTTGGCGCGGTGTTCTTCGGCCCGGGCCAAGAGGTCGTCCACATCGATATTGCCCTGTTCGTCGCACTTGACCACCACCACCCGCATGCCGGCCATCACCGCCGAGGCGGGATTGGTGCCGTGCGCGGAGGAAGGGATGAGGGCCACGTTGCGGTGCGTGTCGCCGCGATCGAGGTGGTAGGCCCGGATCGTGAGCAGGCCGGCGTATTCGCCCTGGGCACCGGAATTGGGCTGCAGCGAACAGGCCTTGAAGCCGGTCAGTTCGCAGAGCATTTGTTCGAGTTCGCCGAAAATCCGGTGGTAGCCCCCAGCCTGATCGGCGGGCACGAAGGGGTGCATATGTCCGAAAGCGGCCCAACTGACGGGGATCATTTCGGAGGTGGCATTGAGCTTCATCGTGCAGCTGCCCAAGGGGATCATGGAGTGGGCCAGCGAAAGGTCTTTGGCCTCGAGGCGCTTGATGTAGCGCAGCATCTGGCTTTCCGAGCGGTGGGCGTTGAAGACCGGGTGCGTCAGGAA
>JBEIJQ010000287.1:0-1769 GCA_040380145.1 Lewinellaceae bacterium
CACGATGGCCGAGGTGGAGAAGGTACAGGCGTTCGCATCCGTAACGGTGATCTGGTACACCCCGAGCGTCAGACCGGCAATATCCTCGGAAGTGGCTCCGTTCGACCAGTTGAACTGGTAGCCGGGCGTTCCTCCGGTGGGCAGAAGATCGACGGCGCCATCGCTGCCGCCGAAGCAACTCACTGCTTGGACCGTCGTGGTGGCCGTCAACGCGGGCGGAGTATTGATAAATGCAGAAGTAGAAACCGTGCAGTTGTTGATGTCCGTCACCGTGACCGAATAACCGCCGGCGCACAGATTGTTGATCGTCGTGCCGCTGAGGTTGTTGTTCCATGCGATGTTGTATGCCGGTACTCCGCCGTTCACGGCAATGGAAATCGCGCCGTTGCAGTTGTAGCTGCAGGTCAGGTCCGAGGTGGAAAGCACGGCCACGGTCAACAGCGGCGGTTCGGTGATGGTCAAGTTCGCCAAGGCCGCCGTGCAGCCATTGGCATCGGTGGCCGTGACCGCATAGGTACCCGGACAGATATTCACGGGATCTTCGATGTTGCCGAAGGGGAACGACCAGTTGAAGTTATAGGGTGCGGTTCCGCCGAAAACGTTCAGATTGAGGGCTCCGTTGCAGGCACCGAAACAATCCACATTGGTCAGACCGCCCAAAGTCACGGCCAAAGGTGCGGGCTGGGGCATGTTCACCGCCGGCAGGTTGACCGTGCAACCGTTGGCATCGGTGACCACGGCACTGTATTGGCCGAAGCAAAGCCCGGAGATGTCCTCTGTCGTAGAGCCGTTCGACCAGAGATAGGTATAAGGAGCCGTACCGCCACCGACAGAAATTTGGATGCTGCCGTCGCACAGACCATTGCAGGTAACCGCTTGAACGTTGTCCACCTGAACGGTCAAAACGGGCGGTTGGGTGACATCGAGATTGGAAAGCCCCAACGTACATCCGTTGGCGTCCGTGAGCGTGACAGAGTATTGTCCGGAACAGATCTGCGAGAGATCCTCCGTGGCAGAGCCGTTGCTCCACTGATAGGCATACGGCGGGATACCGCCCGAGGCGGAAACGTCGATGGCCCCGTTGCAGAAACCGTTGCAGGTGACCGCCGTGACCGTATTGGTGAGTTGGAGCGCCGTGGGTTCGGTGATCGTGATGTTGCCCACCGTGACCGAGCAACCGTTGGCGTCCGTCACCGTGACGGCGTAAGTACCGGCGCAGACACCGGTGGGGTCTTGTACCGAAGAAAGTCCACCGCTCCAAGCATAGCTGTAAGGCAACACGCCTCCAGCGATGACGATGTCTATAGTGCCATTGCAAGCGGCGTTGCAGGTGGCAGGCGTCGTGCCCACAAGCGAGGCGGTCAAAACTGCGGGCTGGTTGATCTGGAGATTGGCAAGAGCAAAAGTACAGCCATTGGCATCGGTGGCCGTGACACTGTAGTTGCCGGCGCAGAGCCCCGTGATGTCCTCGGTGGCCTGTCCTCCGCTCCATACGAACGCATAAACGGGAGTTCCGCCCGAGGCGGTGATGTCGAGTGCCCCGTCGCACTGGTTGTTGCACAGCAGATCGGTGGCCTGTGCCAACACCAAGTTGAGCGGCAGGGGCTCCGGCACGATGGGGGTCAACACGGCCGTGCAACCGTTGCCGTCGGTGATCGTGACCGTGTAAGTGCCCGCGCAGACACCCGTCGGATTTTTAATGGCCGGCAACCCGCCGGTCCAAGCATAGGCATAACCGGGGGTCCCACCGGAAACCGTCAGGTCGATCG
>JBEIJQ010000288.1:0-1729 GCA_040380145.1 Lewinellaceae bacterium
GCATGAAAGGCTGTCCGTCCCGGGTCTTGAGCACGGCCCCGAAGCCCCGCACCGCCTCCGAGATCAGAAAAACGGGGTTTTCGCCCGAGGGGTGGTACAACGCCGTGGGATGGAACTGCACGAACTCCATGTTTTCCACCCAGCCTTTGGCCCGATAGACCATCGCAATGCCGTCGCCCGTAGCCACCGTGGGGTTGGTGGTGCTCTTGTACACCTGTCCGGCCCCGCCCGTGGCCAACAAGGTGGCGCGCGACAAAATGGTCTCGATCTGGTTGGTCTTCAGGTTGAGGGCGTATGTGCCGTAACAGGCGATGCCCGGCGTCACGCGGGTCACCCAATAGCCGAGGTGGTGCTGCGTGATGAGGTCGATGGCGAAATAATGATCGAACAGATCGATGTTCGGGGTGTCCTTCGCTTTGGCGAGCAGGGCGCGCTGGATTTCCCACCCAGTGAGGTCCTTGTAGTGCAGGATGCGGTTTTCGGAATGACCGCCCTCGCGCCCGAGGTCGTACTGGGTCTCGTTTTCGTGCCGCTTGTCGAACCGCGTGCCCCAATCGATCAGTTCGCGCACCCGGTCGGGACCTTCCCGCACCACGATCTCTACGATTTCGCGCACGCACAGGCCGTCGCCCGCGTCCAGCGTGTCCTCGATGTGCTTTTGGAAAGAATCTTTGTCCCGGTCCCAGACCGCCGCCACGCCGCCCTGTGCATAGCGGGTGTTGCTCTCGTTTTCGTCGGTCTTGGTGAGGATGCAGATCCTGCTCGCTGGCATGCGCTCGGCCAGTTTCAGGGCAAACGTCAGTCCGGCGATGCCGGAGCCGATGACCAAGGCATCGTACCGGAGGGGTAAATGGTTGCTTTTTTCTTTCATTTGGGAAAAATGAAGGTTACTTGCGGCAAATTTGGGACAAAAAAAGCATCCAAGGCCTATCCGCAGGCCATTGCGGGCGTTTTCTTTCCCATGGGCTCCCAGGGCGGTACTCGATGAAAATGGAAGCACTTTCCTAAAGGGCGGCGGCGGATCGTTTCGGCATCGAGTTTCCCCTTTGGAAAATATCCTCCAATTTTGCTTTTGTGCAATCTTGTGGCGTTTTTGAAAAAATGTTATTTTGAAAAGGTTCAGTTGCCGCCAAATACATGGGACGAAACGTTCGCTGATTTTTTTGCTCGATTTAACATTGGCTTAATCTATGATCGGAGTCATACAGGCCAATGACTTTGATGCGGGACATGCGCAAAGTGTTTTTTATAATATTTTATTGTTGGTGAAAAAATTTCTTTTTTATTTTCAAAAAAAACTACTTTTGCAATCTGGTATGAACATTTCAAAACACGCCACAGTTGATTTATCCACTCATTCGCACCGATTTTAACCATTTTTTCCTTGGTTTTCCATGTCGCTTCCTGTGGCATGGCTCATTCCTTTTATGGAAAAATACGGCGATTGTTCGTGGGATCCTGCGTGGAAAATTTTGCGGCAGAGCCAGTGGGGCCGTCCCGAAAACCCATCCAACAAAGTAGGGCGCAAATTGCCGAAATGCGACAACAGTAGGCACATCACCTTTTTTTAATCACTTCTCTTATGAAGCATTTTTTCACAGGGATGCCATTCCGGGCGAGCTTGCTCCTCGGTGTGATGGTATGGTTGGGTCTGTCCTCAGCAGAGGCACAGTGTCCGGCCAGGGTCGGACGTACTTTCTACGTCAACGACAACAGCCAGGCGGGCGAC
>JBEIJQ010000289.1:0-1704 GCA_040380145.1 Lewinellaceae bacterium
CTCATCCAAGCCGACGCCATGGGATGCCACATCATCACCATGACCAACGACCTCATCGCCAAAATCCCCCTCCTCGGCAAAAACCTCGATGAATTCGCCTTGGAAACCGTGAAAATGTTCGCCCGCGACTCCGAGGCTGCAGGCTATAAGCTGTAAAACACCCCGCCTCTGACTCCTTGCCGCATAAGTTTAGGGCTAGTCAAGAAATAAAGGTCTCATTTTAGCATTTATTCCTCGGCCTCATTCGATAATTCCACTCTCCGTGGAAGTCGTCTCGCTCAAGGCATAGGGATTCCATTTCCTCGTCCGTGATCTTGATGCCGGTTGGATACGATTTCTTGTCGATTTTCGAATGCACTTTGAGCCCTTTAGTGTTGGTGGTGGCGGCAATGAGTTGCACGATGACTTCGTGGCTAACGAGCGGTTTGCCACGCCAATTCTGGCTGATGAAGGAGAGCAGGCGGTGTTCGATTTTGTTCCACTTGCTTGTGCCCGGCGGCAGGTGTGTGACCTCGATCGTCAGACCGCTCTTGTCGGCAAAGTCCTGAAGTTCTTTTTTCCAGAGCCGGTTGCGCGAGCTGTTACTGCCTTCGCCGTCGGCTGTGATGTGAAGCCTGTCGGCTTTCGGATAAAGCTCGGAGCCCATCGTGGTCCACCAATCCTTGATGGTGGAGACGGCAAACGCAGCAGTGTCGTGGTCGGTGCCCACGCTCACCCAGCCTTGATTGTTGGCGAGGTCGTAAATGCCGTAGGGGTTGGCTCGCCCGAGTTCTGGAATGACAAAGTCGTGCACGCGCACCGCCTCCGGGTGGCCTTTCAAATGCCACTCACGGCCGCTGTTTTTGAAGTCTCCGACGAGTTCCTTTTTCTTCGTGTCAACAGAGATGACGGGCTGGCCTTCGGCCTGGGCCAGGAGGATGCGCTGGTTGATGTGTTCGAATTGGGCGTTGCGATCGGGATGGGAAAGGCCTTCGCGGGTTTTGACATTGGCCTGCAGGCTGTAACCCTCGGCAGCGAGAAGTTCGGAGACGAGTTGGTGGCTTGCAGAGAAGCCCTGCTTTTTGAGTTCGGTGGAGAGATGGCGGACGCTTTTGGAGGTCCAAAGTAGCGGGTTTTCAGGGTCGCCGCGCGTGCCCGGATCGACGAGAGCCATTAAGGCCTTGAGGAGCCCGGGATTTTTGGCGATGGCTTTCTTGCGACCACCGCCGGCGCGTCGGATGCGGGGGGCGGTTTCGGCGGGCGGTTCCGCTTCGGCCAATTCCCGTATCCCTATACGAATGGCTCGCCGCGAAACTCCGGTGCATCGTTCAATAAAGATGGCCCCGCCATGCCCGATGGATTGGGCTTCGGCCGCCGCCCACAACCGCCGGGATCGCTCGTTAAAGTGAGGTTGCAGGAGTTCAAATCGTTTTTGCACAGCCCCGGAATTGATCATCCCAGGAATTTAACTATGAAAGGATAAAAAGCGACATTTATTTAATGACGGTCCCTAAAAGTTTCGGGAGTTCAAATCATTGTTCAATCACGGATAGCTCATTCATAACAATCGCACCTTGCTGAACCACCGCTGTTGTTCCACCAAACCAGACCAAGGAAGCGGCGGATTTTTAGGCAAAGCCGCAATCGCAGCACCGCGAAAAAATGCAAGTGCTCTCGCGGTATCAGCATTTTGTATATCACAATCGCGAACCCCCTGCATCACAG
>JBEIJQ010000290.1:0-1701 GCA_040380145.1 Lewinellaceae bacterium
CGGGATTTTCTCGAAGGCCGGCTGGGCAGTAAGAATTTCTTACAGGTCGTTCTTCGATTTTTGATGGTGTCTTGCGCATGTTTCAACGTGTATTTCAAGTTTTTGCGATCAGGATTTTCTAATGACTGCCATTAGAAATTTTTCCTAATGACAATTTTGGGTTTATTTTTCTTTCTATCAATTTTTTAGAAAAAATTTTTTTCTAAAAAAACTCCATTGGAAAAGTAGCGGCGAGCCTATTAAAGGGTCAGCCCAAAAACAGCATCAGCAGCCAAATCCCGGCCACGCAGAAAATATCCAGAAAAAAGCCGGCCCGTGCCATGTCGCGCACCGATACCAGCCCGGTTCCGAACGCGAGGGCGTTGGGGGCCGTGGCCACGGGCAACATGAACCCGCAGGAAGCCGCGAGCGTGGCTCCGAACATCATTCCGAACGGGTCGCGGCCGAGCACGGTGGAAAGCACGGCCAGCACGGGCAAAATCATCGAGGCGGTGGCCACATTGGAGGCGATTTCGCTCAGTGCCACCACGGCGACCAGCACCACGGCGGCGGCCAAGGGCGCGGGCAGGCCTTGCAGGCCCGACATGCAACTGCCGAGGTAAGCGGAAAGCCCCGACGTGCGGAACGCTTCGGCCAGCGACAAGCCTCCGCCGAACAACAGCAACGCCCCCCAGGGAATGCGTTCCGCGGTGGGCCAATCCATCAAGAATTCCCCTTTCCTGGACGGTGCGGGGAGGAGGAAAAGCAAGAGCGCGCCGCTGAGGGCGACCACGGCATCGTTGATGCCGGGCATCCACTTGGAGAGCCATTGGCCGGAAAACCAGCAAAGGGCCACCGCCGCGAACACGCACACGACCATCCGTTCTTCGGGCGAAGTGGGCCCCAGTTCCGCACGGGCCTCCCGCAGAACGGATTCGGCGGCGCTTTCGGGTTTTCGGGGAAGGCGCCGGGCCAAATAGGCCCAAGTGCCCAGCACAAGCACGGTCATCAGGGGAACGGCAAAAGTCATCCATTCCACGAAACCCACCGAACGCCCGAAGTACTGTTGGTAATTGCTCAGGAAAATCCCGTTCGTGGGCGTACCGATGGGCGTTCCCAATCCGCCGAGCGAAGCCGCGTAGGCGATGCCCAGTACGACCGCCTTGCCGAAAAGGGCCCTGTTTTCGTCCGAAAAACGGGAAGCCAGCGCCGTACCGATGGGTAGCATCATGGCGCAGGTCGCCGTGTTGCTGATCCACATCGAAACAAAGGCGGTGATCCCCATGAAACCCAGCAACAACCACCGCATATCGGCCCCGATGCGCTGCAGGATGTGCACCGACAACCGCCGGTGCAGGTTCCAGCGCTCGATACCGGCCCCCAAAATGAAACTGCCCAAAAACAGCAGGATGGTCTCGTTGCTGTACGGCGCGGCCGCTTGCGCGAAGGGAGTAACGCCGCAAATCGGCAGTACGATCAGCGGCAAGAGCGCGGTGGCGGCCATCGGAACGGCCTCGGTGAGCCACCAAAGGGCCATCCAAAGGGTGAGGCCGACCACCGGAACCGCGGCGGGCGGCAGTTCGGCCGGGCGGGGCAGCAGGTGTACGAGCCCAAACAGCAGTGGCCCGGCGCATCGGACAATGGCGCCGAAATAAATCTGCCAAGTTGCCTCTCGGGCCATGTTTTCGCAGCGGTTTTACAGTCCGAGGATGGACCGCTCGA
>JBEIJQ010000291.1:0-1569 GCA_040380145.1 Lewinellaceae bacterium
CTACGAAATCCCGGAGCCCATCCGCATCACCGTTTTTGCGGATCGGATCGAGATCCGCTCGCCGGGCGCGCTGCACTGGGGAGTGGACAAGGATAAGTTTGTGGTCGGTAGGGCCAGTCCCAAATGGAGGAACCAGAGTTTTGCCTACCTGTTCAACAAAATGCAGTTGGCCCAGTCGGAGGGACAGGGTATCCCGACCATTTTGAGGACGATGCGGGAAGAAGGCTGTCCCGACCCGATTTTCGAGCTGGGCGAGGAAAGCGTGACCTGTACCCTGCCCGCCCACCCACGGCACCAGACCATCAAAGAGCTGCAGGAAATCCAAGATGCAATCGTCCTCGAAAGATATGCGGATGCCAAACAACGGGTAATGGCCCTGCTCGATAAGGATCGCTACAACTTCAGGGCCCTGGACTTGTTGGCCGAACTGAGCGTCAAACTGAAAGACCCGGCAGGATTGTACCGCTTTTTGTCGGAACCGCCGCTGGACCTGTATGCCGTCAACTCCAATACGCTGATCAACATCGTCGAGGCGCTGACGCTCGAAAAAGAAAACAACGATGCGATCCAGTTCACCTCCAAAGCCCTCGGAGTGGCCATTTCCGGGAAATTGGAGGAAGGTCAGATCGTCCGGGCCGTGATCAGTTTGAAAAAAGTCGCCGATGCCGAAGAGGTGGTCCGCTTCGTCAACGAAACCATGGCCCAATATCCCCGCCTCGGTGCCCATCCGACCCTGCTTGAAAAGCGCGCCACCTCCCGAATGGATCTGGCCAAGAAATGTATCAATACCGCCAAAGATCGAAAAAGCAGCCCCCGCACCAAAGCAAGGGCCTGGGAAATATGCCGCGATCTGCTCAACCAAGCCGAAAACGACCTACTCCTCGCTCTCGAACACGCCGAAAATCCCAACGAACGCTTTTTTATCGAACAGGACCTCGCCTTTTTGACGAACCTCAAAAGAATTTCCCAGAAACCGCCGCGGTAAGGGGGGAGATGCAGGCCGTCATATCAGACAATCGGCCAGAAAATCCTGATGATTCAGACAAAAAACACTCCCCCCTGCAAACCGCAGAGGCCACCTTTCCCGCGATTCCTCGTATTTTTGCCCCCCAATAAACAAACATGGGCACCACCCCAACTATGGACCTCCACACCCCCCGCTGGCACATCCTCAAAATCCGCGGAGGGAGCGAAAAGAAAATGACCCGTGACCTGCGCGCGGCGGGATTCGAAGTCATGCTGCCCGTGCGCAAGACCATCCGCTTGTGGTCGGACCGCAAAAAACAGGTGGAGGACCCGCTCTTCAAAGGTTACGCCTTTATCTGCCTCGGCGAGGCGCGGCGCGCCGAGGTGTTCCAAGTGGACCGCAAACTGAGCTACCTGCGCCTGGACGGCAAAGCCTGCACCCTGCGGGAAAACGAAGTGGCCCTGCTCCAATACCTCAGCCTGGGCACCGAGGAGGACATCACGGTGCAATACGGCCGCCTCGGCCCCGGCACCTGCGTGGAAGTCTTAGAAGGCCCCTTCACCGGACAAGTGGGCCTCGTGCGCGGCACCGGCACCCAGACC
>JBEIJQ010000292.1:0-1555 GCA_040380145.1 Lewinellaceae bacterium
TCAGCGCGACTGGCTGTACGACGGCCTCACGCAGTCCAACGCCGACTGGAAGATCATCGGCTCCAGCGTGGTGTTCAACCGCGCCTACGAACGCATTTTTCGCGTGGGCATGCAACAATTGCAGCACATCGCCTTCCCGTTCGGCGGCAGCGTGATGAGCGGCACGGTGCTCGGCTCCCAGATGTCGTACAACTGGGTGGGATTCCCCGAAGACCACAGCCCGCTCCTGGACGCCGCCGATGCCGGACTGTTGCCCAATACCGTAGTGGTGTCGGGCGACTCGCACAGCAGCGTGCTCGACGACGGCACCAACGCGGGGCTCCCCGAAATGAACGCCTCGGGCTGGGCTTCCAACGACGAGGGCTACCTCAACTATTATGTGGACTATTACGGAGCGCTCCTCGGGCAGCCCAGCGTCATCGATTCGATGTGGAACCACGGCGGCAACGGCGTGGACAACCAAAACTTCACCGATTCCTACGGCGTGATCGAAGTGTTCGGCCGCGATTCGATGCGGATGTGCATCTACGACGAATTGGGCCAGCAACTCGCCTGCATGACGATCCTGCACAGCACCTTCACGGGCAATGCGCCGGCTGCCGTGCGCCCCACCGAAAACTTGTTCCGCCTCCTCTATCCCAACCCGGCCAAAGACCGACTGCGTGTGCTGCTGAATCCCGACCTGGTGCCCGAACGCGGCGATTGCCTGCTGTTTACCGACCTGGCAGGCCGCGAGATCCGGCGCATCGAATTGGGCGCGCCCTCGCCTTCCCCTTACGACATTTCGCTGGAAGGCCTTCCCGCCGGTTCTTACATCGTTTCTTATGTCGGCACTTCTCGCCGCGAAAGCCGCCAATTCCTGATCGCCCGATAAACGCCTGTTGATTATGTTGTTTTTTTTGGGAAAAAAAAATAAACCCGTACTTCTTTTGGTGGGCCTGCTGTTGGCGACAAGCGGACTGCTGGCGCAAAAAGACAGTGTGAAAACGGCGCCCAAACTGCCGGCGGCCTTTTTGGTGAACCTCAGTTACGGCGTGCATTTCCCGGGCGGCGATCTCGGTCAACGCTTCGGAACCCTCAACGCCGTGGGCGGATCGGTGCAGTTCCTGTCAAAAAACAACTGGCTGGTCGGCGCCGATGTCCTGTACGGTTTTGGCGACTTGGTCAAAGAAAACGTGCTCTCGATGCTCGAAACCCCGCAGGGCCTGATGATCGACCAAAACGGCCAACTGGCCATCGTGATCCCCAGCGCCCGCTCGGTGTACGTGGGCGGACGCCTCGGTTATCTGATCCCCCTGCTCAAAAACGGCACCCGGACGGGGATAGAATTGGGCGCTGGCGCGGGCTACTATCGCCATTGGCTGCGCATCGAAGATCAGTCCGAAACGTTGGTCCAACTTCAAGGCGATTACCGCAAGGGTTACGATCGCTTGACCGACGGAACGGCCCTGTACGAATACGTCGGTTTCCGCTTTTCTTCCCGCCGCCGCTTGATCAACTTCTTCGCGGGAGCCGAGTTCGGACAAGGCTTCACCCGCAACCGAAGGGTCTGGAA
>JBEIJQ010000293.1:0-1546 GCA_040380145.1 Lewinellaceae bacterium
ATCAATCGTTCGAGTGTCTCCAAGCCGTGGCTGTCGGGAAGCGACAGATCGAGCATGACGGCCGCGAAACGGCGCTCTTCCAAAGCGGCCAGCGCATCCGCAAGGCAGGTCCTGTGCTCAATCTGACATTGGGTCATTCACGATTCCGCCAAGTGCAGGCGCACGAGACGGGCATCCGCCTCGCTGTCTTCCACCAGCAAGATCCTATTCGGCAGTGTCCGGTACATAGCGGTCGTATTTGCGCTCCAGCAGGACGACGTTCTCGATGTGGTGAGTATGGGGGAACATGTCCACGGCGCGGCTTTTGCGCACCGTATAGCCGGCCGACAGCAGGGCGAGGTCGCGCGCCTGGGTGGCAGGATTGCAGCTCACGTACACGATTTTGGGGGCGTTCAGGACCAAGAGGGTCTCTACCACCTTGGCGTGCATGCCGGCGCGGGGCGGGTCGGTGATGACGACGTCGGGCGGTCCGTGCAGGGCCACCAACTGCTCGGTGAGCAGGGTTTTCACGTCGCCGGCATAGAAATGCAGGTGGTCGAAGCCGTTGATCCGGGCGTTGACGCGGGCATCTTCCACGGCGGGCTCCACCTCTTCGATGCCGATCACTTTCGCGCTTTGGCCGGCCACGAAACAGGCGATGCTGCCCAAGCCCGTGTAGAGGTCGTACACGGTTTCTCGGCCCGTCAGCCCGGCAAAGTCACGGGCGATTTCGTACAGGGCCAGCCCCTGGGCGGTGTTGGTCTGGAAAAAAGATTTCGGGCCGATGTGGAAACGCACCTCGCCCAAACGCTCCTCGATGTAGGACCGCCCGGAAAAAACCTCGATGTCCACATCGTACAGCACATCGTTGAACTTGCCGTTCACGGCGAATTGCAGAGAAGTAATCTCGGGAAAACGCGCGCGGAGGTGCGACAGGAGCCCGTCGCGCTCCTCGGGCGTGCTCTGGGCCCCGAAACTGACGGTCACCATCACCTCTCCGGTCGAAGCGGTGCGGACGATCACGTTGCGCAGTGCCCCCTCGTGGGAACGGACGTTGTAGAAAGAAAGTCCATTGGCCCGCGCATAGTCGCGTATCTCGTTGCGGATGGCGTTGGAAGGCTCCGGTTGCAGGTAGCAAGTCTGTACATCCACCACCTTGTCGAAATGGCCCGGCAAATGAAAACCGAGGCCATCGCGGTGAAAGGTCTCGCCCGAGCGGATCTCTTCCAGCGTCAGCCAACGCCGGTCCGAGGCCGTGAATTCCAATTTATTGCGGTAATGCAGCGGGGAAGGGGCTCCGAGGATGGGCAGAAATTCCCCCACCTCTACCTTGGCGATGCGACGAAAAGCCTCCTCCACGGCCTGCTGCTTGTGGCGCAACTGCGCCTGATAGTCCAAATGCTGCCATTTGCAGCCGCCGCACACGCCGAAGTGTTCGCACACCGGCTCTCGGCGGTCGGGCGAGGGAACGAGCAGTTTGTCCACTTTGCCCTGCAACTGCCCCGCCTTGCGCGATTGCACCAGTACATCGGCCACGTCGCCCGGCACAGCGCCTTCCACAAACACC
>JBEIJQ010000294.1:0-1530 GCA_040380145.1 Lewinellaceae bacterium
GTCTCGAAGGGGGCCAATTCCGTGGTGCAGGGCCCCGAAAGCATCAGCGGGCAGATCAATGTGGAGTACAAAGAGCCCGAGGAGGCGGATCCGTGGTTTGTGCAGGTGTTCGCCAACCAGTTCGGCGAGACCCAGACCAACGTCATCGCCGCCCAGCGCACCCGCGATGGCCGCTGGGGCAACGTGCTCGCCGCGCACGCTTACACGCCCACACCTCTCAAGCTCGACCGCGACGGCGACGGTTTCCTCGACATCCCCCACATCGCCCGCATCCATCTGTATGACAAAATCAAATTCCGCGACGACGACAGCCTCGGGCTGAGCCTGCGCGTTGGCCTGCGCTGGGTGGGCGAACAGCGGTTGGGCGGACAGGTTATCGCGGATTTCGCCCGCGACACGGGCAGTGCCCAACGCTATGTCCAATCCGTGCGGTACCATCAGCCCGAAATCTATTCCAAGGCCGCTTTTCGGTTCAATGCCGACCGACGGATCGTCCTGATGGCGGCCGGGCAATACCATGCCCAAGATGCTTGGTACGGAACGCTCCATTACGGCGGTCGGCAGGGGCAGGCGAATGTTTCGCTTCAATACGAGCAGCAGTGGGGCCCCGGGCACGACCTCAAAGCGGGCGTGAGCTTCCGCTGGCTGCGTTTGGACGAACGGTTGCGCTTTTCGGACAATGTGCTGGACCGCACTTTTGCCGGAAATTATCTGCGCGAGGAAAAGACGCCCGGTTTTTTTGCCGAGAACGTCTTCCGCTGGGACAAGCTCACGGCCATCGCGGCCTTTCGGGTGGACGCTTTTTTCCAGCGCCAAATCCTGCCCGGCCGTACGCCCGATCAGATCCGCCAATGGCTGCCGGCGCCGCGCGGGCTACTCAAATACGATTTCTCCGAACAAACGGATGTGCGCGTCATGGCAGGCCTCGGCTGGCGGGCCGCCAATATTTTCCCCGAAAATGTGGGGCTGTTGGCCAGTTCCCGCGACATCCGTTTCGAGGAGCCCCTTCGTCCGGAACGGGCCTTGAACCTGGGCGGAAACTTCAACCACCGGTTCCGCTTTTCGGCGGATGCCGAATTGGCGCTCGGAGTCGATGTGTTCCACACCCGTTTTTTCAACCAGATTTTTCCCGACTACAACACCGATCCCAAACTGGCCCTGCTGCGCAACTTCGAGGGCAGGTCCTTCTCCAACGGCGTGCAGGTGGACGTCCGCGCCTCCTGGGGAGGGTCTTGGGAGATCAAGGCGGCCTACAACTGGCTGGAGGTGTACCGCATGGTCGAAAACCAACGGCATGATCTGCCCTTCAACCCAACCCACAAATTGCTGGTCACCGGCTCTTGGCACCCGAAAAAGGGCGACTGGCGGTTCGATTCGGGCCTACAGCTGTACGGGCCCCAGCAGCTGCCCGCCACCGAAAATCATCCCTTCGAGTTCCGTCGCCCCGACCGGTCGCGGCCCTTCGTGCTCTGGAACCTACAAGTGACCAAGGTCTGGAAACGCATCGAGTTGTACGCCGGCGCCGAAAAC